>NZ_QHCT01000001.1:0-328750 GCF_003545885.1 Leptospira stimsonii | reverse complement strand
TGTTGGAAAAACCTTCAGATCGATTGTTGTTTGCACCCTTCTTTGATTTTCCCAATTTATGTCCGCCAAAACATTCGAAAAGTGATCCGATCCTCACGATTCCATTCGGGAAACAGGTTGCACAATCTACCTGGTTTTGGATTCTACTGAAAATGAAAAAGAGGTTCTTTTCCCATGGCTGACTTTTACAACAAACACATTTTTGTTTGCGAAAACGTAAGGGGAGAAGGGGAAAGGGTTTCTTGCGGACGCACCGGTTCGATTCAGCTATTGGCTTCTTTGAAGAAGAAAGTAAAGGACTTATCGATTCCCGGTAAAATACGAATCCAAAGAGCAGGTTGTTTGGATCGATGCGAACTCGGTCCTGTCCAAGTGAGTTATCCGGAAGGAAGATGGTTTTCTTTGAAGACCGAAGAAGACGTAGATATATTCTTAAAGTATTATATAGAATCGGAACAAATTGAAAAGGTAGAACATTTGATTATTAAGGAAAACGCATGAACCTTCCCAAAACATACAAAGCATTAGAACTCAGAGAATACAGCGAAAACAAAAACAGAGCGCAGATCGTTGAAAAAACGATTCGTCCTTTAAAAAAAGGAGAGGTCCTGATTCGGATGCATTCCGCCTCCATTAATCCTTCGGACCTCATGTTCTTACGCGGACTTTACGGTATTAAAAAGAAACTCCCGGTTGTCCCAGGTTTCGAGGGGAGCGGTCAAGTCGTTGCCTCGGGTGGAGGTTTTTATGGTTCTTATTTAAAGGGCAAGAATGTGGCCTGCACTGCGCCCGGAAGAGGAGACGGAGTTTATGCGGAGTATATGATCACGGAAGCATTCAGTTGTCTACCGATCGGAAAGGATCTTTCTCTAGAACAAGGAGCATGTCTTTATGTAAATCCGATCACGGCGATTGCGATGGTGGATCTCGCTGAAAAATACGGAGCTAAGGCGATCGTTCAAACCGCCGCGGCAAGCGCCTTAGGAAAAATGGTCGTCGGTATCGCGGCGAGAAAGGGAATGAAAGTGATCAATGTCGTACGCAAACCGGAACAAGAAACGGCTTTAAAGGCGGTCGGCGCGGAACATATTCTCAATTCCGAGGCATCCAATTTTGAAAGACAACTTCGAGTCCTTTCCAACGAACTCAAAGCGACAGTTTGTTTGGACGCGGTGGCTGGAGAATTGACAACAAAGGTTTTACTTGCAATGCCTTACGGAAGCCGTGCGATCATCTACGGCGCTCTTTCCGAAAAGGAAATCCCATTACATGCAGGAATGATGATATTCCAAGATAAGAAGCTGGAAGGTTTTTGGCTTTCTACATGGGTTCCTCAGCAAAGTCCTTATAAGATCTGGAAACTTTCCAAGGAACTGAGATCTTTGGCAAAGAAAGAACTAAAAACGGATATCGCCGCAAGATTTCCTTTGGAGAAGGCGGTGGAAGCAATCGATAACTACGCGGCAAACATGACGAAAGGAAAGGTTTTGATTCAAACTCCTTTCGCGGAAGGAAAATAGAATTTGAAAACAACGGAATCTAAAATTCGAATCGGATGCGTATTCTTTTTCGGATTCTTATTCTTTTTTCTTTCTTGTTCCGCGCTAAGGGAAAATTACAAGGCTCTTCAGAAATGTAAGTTTCAAGTTTTGTCTTTGGAAGCTCAAAAGGCGGAACTGATCTCTTTTCCGCCGGTTCCTAAAATTATCTTTTTAGCAAAAGTCGAAATCGAAAATCCGAACGAAACGGAAGTCACGATTCATAAATTCGATCTTTCCTTTTATGTTCCCGATTCTTCCGAAAAGGAATCGGAGTTGGCCCGCGTCCTATCGAATGAAAAAATCGTGATTCCTCCACTTCAAAAAAAATTGGTAGATCTTCAAGTCGAGACTTTATTTGAAAAGAAAATGGATCGAAACCTTCTTCAAATTGCTTTGGGGATTTTACAGGCGAGCCTTTCCGGAAAAGAACTCCTGTTTTCCATTCGAGGGACTTTCGAATACGAAACGATCTTCGGTGCGGTACAAATACCGGTGGATGAAAAAATTCCTCTCAAACCTTCAAAGAAGAATTCAATCGGATTTTGATGAGTCTTTCCTATTTGAAACCAAATGTCTTTCGGAAGAAATGGTGAATACGATGTATTTTTCATTTTGTAAGTTCTTTTTGCAAAAGAGTTCTCGGTCTTTTGCGATAGGATTCTTATTCTTTTATTTATTTAACGGATGTTATCAGAAGAATACGGATGCGGACTTTTACGACTTTGAGGACGCCAATACCAAATTGATCGTCGCTTATCAAGCAAAGGACGTTCTTTGTAATACAAGTCGTAGAGTGACCGCGTTCGTTCCGGGTCGAGCCAGAAAAAAGGACATCGATCTTTGCGTGAGCGCGGTTTTTGCGGTGAGCTGTCAATCTTGGTCCTCCACTTCCGCAGATGCCACGCCCGCAACCTGCAAAGCGATCGAGTTTCGATATTAAGGAAACTGAATGAAGCCGGCGGAATGGTTTTTCGGGATCAGCCTTTTGCTTGCGGGTTTGATTTATCTTTTTCTTCTTTTGGTAAGAAAGAAAGAAAAAACAGGGTCCAACTCGATTGTCAAATACGGTCTTCCCAAGGAGGATTCTGCCTCTGCTCAGAATCGTTCCGATTCTCGAGATTCAAAAAATCCGAAAACAAATATCCTGGAAGTTTTCGATTACAACGGAATCAAGATCATGCACGAGAACGGAATTTATACGGTGAACACCGGAGGGGAAATCGAAGTCTACGCTTCCTGGCAAACTCTTCCTTCTCGTTATCAAAGAATGGTCAAAGAGATGGACCATCGGGCCACGGGCGAGAAGAAAGCCGGAAAATATTATATGGAGATTCTCAACGGAGTTTATTACGTGATCTTTCCCGACGGCAAGAAACAAAAATACAAACACTTCGAGGAGATTCCGGAGAAAATCCGAAAGAATCTCGGTTATTAAGCGAAGTCATTTAAAAAAAATGATTCACTTAAAGAATAAAATCCGCTGTCTCTATCACATCCTTCGTAGCGGAAATCGTCTTTCTTATTCCTTAATCGATTCTTATTTAAAAACACGTTATTTGGTCTTTAACCCCAGTTTGTCGATTTTTGCGGAATCCTTCAATCCCATGCTGGATCTATTCCTAAAAGAACAGGGAAGAACGGAATGGGCGTATCTGACAGCCGCTAATCCCGGTTCGAAAATCATTTCTGTCGTAGAGAATCAAAAAAGAAATCAGGAACTAAGACTCGAGCTGAAAGCGTTTCCCGTTTTTGAGGGCGAAGGAAGAGGAGAAGATTCGTTTTGGAATCCGGAATTCAGTTTTCTTGTGCTCGGAATTTCGGAAAAGAACTCGCTTTCTCTTGGAAAAAAATTTCAGCAGAATGCGATCTTAGTCGGAAAGATGGATCAAAGATCTAAATTGAAATTTTTATACTAACTTCTAAAATCGCTTTTCTTTTCCTCTTCCTTTAAGAATCTTCCGTTCTGTGAATCGTATTACTTCTTTAATCGGATTGAGTATTTTTTTATTCTTTTCTTGCGGTCCATTTTTCACGCCGAATATCGATTCTACAAAAGTAAGAATTCCAGCCGATGGAAAATCCATTGCTGTGATCACGATCACAAATCCTTATTTCGGAGCCCCGGATTCTTTTCAATGGGATGAAAAGCGAGAATCTTTTTTGAAACTTCTCTCCTTGGAGAATTCCGATTCTAAACAAATCATACGTTTAATTGCAGGTTATAAACCGGGACGCGATTTGCTTCGCACGAAATTCGGAACTCTTATCGAGATCGAATTGTTTTCGCGAGAGGGAGATTGGGATGAGGATGGATTTCCGGATCAAGCCGAACTTAGATCGGAAGAAGATCGACAAGCATTTCGAGAATGGTTTGTTCAGATCGCGCTTTCACAGTATTTAAAGGAAACGGGTTCCTGGAATCTTAAAGAAAGAGACTGTAGCGGTCTCATTCGATTCTCATACAAAGAAGCTTTAAAAAAGCATGATTTACTTTGGCAAAAAAAAATCGGAATTCTTTTGGATAAGAATATTCCCGATGTCCGTGAATTTCAATATCCGGATATACCTTCTATTGGAATCAATTTATTTCAAACCGGTTCGAAAACCTTCGGCACCTTTGCCGATGCGGAAAGTCTCGAACAATACAATTCTTCCTTTGTATCGAAAGACTTAGAATCCGGACTTCCGGGAGATATTTTATTTTTCAGGGAAGATCGGGGAAATGGAACGAATTTTCACTCGATGATTTTAGTGGAAGAGAATAAAACGAATCCGCTGTTATTGTATCATACAGGATCCAATCGAGGGATCCAATTGATTCGGGCGAGAGAATTGCGTAAGAGTAATCGTTTTTCCCCGGAAACTAACAATCCTTCCTTTTTAGGATTGTATCGATTTCGCATTTTAGATTGAGGTTAGGAAATGAAGCGCTTTCAAAATAGGATTCTATGGTTGTCCGTTTGTATCGTATTGGTTTTAGGAGTTGCATTTCGATTTCCGATTTCGGGAAGTCCTAACTTTTATTTAGGAACGGATCGCAGTTTCGGGCCCGGTGAAAAACCGTATATAAACCTCGAAGGGAACGGACGCGCAGATTACGAATTTAGAATCTATAAAATTGCCGATCCCCAAGCATTTCTTTCCAAAAAGGTGAAAGAAAGACTCATTCAGGAAAATAACGAAGGAGCATTCGGAAATCCGATCGCACTTTTTTCCAGGACTATGGATAAGTTCGAAAGAAATTTTCGATCGGTGGCAAGAAAGGAATTTAACTCTTCCACTCGCTCGGCTTTGAAAGATACGTTAGGCGTCAATTACGATGCCCCGTCCCAGGAAAAGACCTTGGCTGTTTCCGCGATTCTTTCCGAACACGAGTTGGTTTCCACCTTTTTCGTTCCGAGCGTTGCTTCTTCTTGGGCTTACAGAAGAATTCCGGTGCCAGTACAGGAAAACGGGGTTTACCTCGTGGAAGGAGTTTCCGGTTCCAATCTTGCTTATACAGTTCTTGTACGATCGGGTTTGAACTTTTTAGTGAAACAGGCCAGCTCGGAAACGTTTGTCTACGTCGCAAGAAAAGATACGGGCGAACCCGTGGGCGACGTCGATCTGAATTTGTTCAGTCTGGAGAATGGAAGTATATTCCATTCTTCTAAAACAGGTTCGGATGGGACCTTTCTTTACAAAGGAAACACTCCGGTGAAAACGTTGATTCTCGCAAAAAAAGGCGGAGAGTATGCAGTCTCCGATCCGGAATTCTACTCGAGTTCTTTTTATGGGGAAGGTGGAGCCCGGGCCTATATTTATACGGAAAGACCCGTTTACAGACCGGGCGATACCGTTTACTTTAAAGGTGTCGTTCGCAATTTCAATCGTGACGATTACAGAGTCGCTTCCGGTGCCGCGACGGTTTCCATCCACTCGGAAGACGGAGAAAGTCCTTTGCCGGCGATCCCGGTATCTATCTCAGGAGACCAAGGAACCTTTTCGGGAGAATTTCAACTTCCGAACGAAGATTCGATCAAACTAGGTAACTTTACTCTCGTACTGAATTTTCAAGATAAAACATTTCAAACCGAATTCGCAGTGGAAGCCTACATCAAGCCAACGTTTCTCGTTACGGTTAACGTGCCGAAATCTAATTTTCTACAAAAGGAAGAAATCAACGCGACAGTCAAAGCAAGATATTATTACGGCCAACCTCTTTCCGGAAAGGAAGTTCAGTTCCGCGTTTTTAGAAGACCCAAATACGATTATTCTCCCGTTGGAAAAATGAATTTCGATGCGAGCGCCGATTATCTGGAGCAAGCTGGCCAGAGCGACAAACAAGAGTTAGTTCATAGTGGAAGCGGGTCTCTGGATAAAAGAGGATTTTATTCCATAAAATTTAAACCGAACAAAGTCGAAAGTGATTCGATATACACGGTGATCGCATCGGTTCAATCCGAAGACCTAACTTTGGACGGTGCGACCTCGTTTTCCGTAAACAGGAGCGCGTTCTTTTTGAAGATGGAGAAAGACCAAGCGGTATATGAACCTGGAAAGGAAAGCAAACTAAGAATCAAACTGGTTCCTTACGACAAAACGTTAAGCGACGAAGCTCGGAAAAAGGAAATCCAAGGACGTAAGGTCGAACTCGTTCTCTACAATCGGGAAATACAACATTCCTCCGAGGGTGGACGTTCCAAAATTTCTAAAACTTCCGCGACTACGAACGATTCGGGTGTAGCGGAGGTTTCGTTTCAGATTCCGAAACGAGGACAATACATTGTCACTGCGGAAACGGAAGACGGGGATGGAAACGAAACAAAAAGTGAAACTTTCTTTTGGGCTTCCGCCATATCGGATTCGATCGATATTCCTTTCAAGGATATCAATTTAAAACCGAGCAAGGATCTTTATTCCGTAGGGGAGAATGCGGAAATTCTTATCTTAAGTCCCGTTTCCAACGGTCACGTTGTTCTTACCGTGGAAGGGAATCGTATTTTTAAAAGTCAGGTCGTCAAGATGAACGGAAACGCTTTGAAGTATTCCGTAAAGATCGGTCCGGAGATGAGTCCGAATTTTACGTTATCCGCGGTTCAATTTTCGGGGAGTGAAGTTTATAAGAGTCAGGTCAGAATCGTGGCTCCTCCTGAAGAAAAATTCATCAAAGTGGATTTGGCTTCCGCGAATAAAGTATATCGACCGGGAGATAAGGCGGAGATCAGATTAAAAACAACCGGACTCGGAGGAAAGGCGGTTCCGGCGGAGATTTCCGTCGCGGTTGTAGACGAAGCGATCTATCAAATTAGGGAAGAAAAAATTCCGAACATCGGGACCTTCTTCTATCATCCACGAAGAAATAACGTCCAGACAACATTAGCTTCTTCTTATAAGTTTTTCGGTTATTCGGAAGAAAAACGTTTGA
Source organism: Leptospira stimsonii (assembly GCF_003545885.1). Classification (NCBI taxonomy): domain Bacteria; kingdom Pseudomonadati; phylum Spirochaetota; class Leptospiria; order Leptospirales; family Leptospiraceae; genus Leptospira; species Leptospira stimsonii. The sequence goes on along the minus strand of NZ_QHCT01000001.1, from coordinate 321,802 downwards.
AACTAGCTTTGGCTAAAAAAGGAGAATCCGGTTATTCCGCGATCAAAAGCGAAGAAGAGAATCGAGATCGATTTAAGGATACGAGCTTTTGGAACGCAAAGGTAAAAACTTCCTCCGATGGTACTGCGGTCGTTAGTTTCGTACTACCGGATAATTTAACATCATGGAGAGTCACTGCGATCGCAATCACTTCGGATACAAAAGTGGGACGAGGACAAACGACTTTTGTAACGAAAAAAGATCTGATGATATTGGGCGGTCTTCCAAGATATATTCTCAAAGGAGAATCCCAAAAGGTAAACGCTACGATCTCCAATCAAACGAATCGAAAACTTCCGGTCAATGTCTCTTTAAAAATGGAGGGACTGAAAGTGATCGGGCCGGAAACTGCTACGATTCAACTGGAGCCGGGTCAGAATCAATCCGTTCAATTTACGGTACAAGCGGTCCAGGATCCGAAAGTTAAATTAGCAAAATTGAATATATTTGCTTCCAGCGGCGGATTATCCGATTCCATTCGATCTGAAATTCCGCTTAAGGTTTGGGGATCGCTTCGGGTTAGCTCTGACAGTCTCGGATTGAACAAGGGAGCTGATTCCGGAGTTTTAAAACTGAACGTAACCAAGGAGTTGGCGGACCCGCGCCTTGAAATCCGATTGAGCCCGGCGACGTTACCGGCATTGAAACAATCTTTAGAATACCTTGCGGATTATCCTTACGGTTGTGTGGAACAGACGATGAGTCGTTTTTATCCTCTTCTTTCCGCTCAAAAAGCCGGCTTTATCAATTCTCGAATTCAGAAAGAACTACCGAAGATGATCGATGCGGGTTTAAAAAGAGTTCAAGCTCTTCAGAGAAGCGACGGAGGATTCGGTTGGTTCGAAGGGAATTCTGAAAGCGACGTTTTGATGTCCGCTTACGTTTTAAGAGCTTTGGCTATCAGCCAGAAAAATGGACAGATTGTGACCGAGAGTTTGATTTATCGAGCGCGAACCTTTCTCTATTCTTCTCTGGAAAAAGGAGTAATTTCGGATAACGTAAAATCTCAGGTTTTGAACGCTTTGAGTGAAAGCGGATCATTAGAGAATTCTTTAGTGGAAAGTCTTTCCAAATCGGAAACCAAACTGAGCTTTTATGGGAAGGCTTTGTTGGGGTTGACCTTGTTCAATCAAGGTAAAAAAGCGGAAGCTTCTCGCATGTTTAAAAAAGCGTTGGCTGAAAGCGGAATCGGAAAAACGCCGTTTCTCAAGTTGGCTTCTTACGGTAAAAATCCGAATTGGGAAGAAGACAAAATAGAAGGTTTGTCAACTCTGCTGAGTCTTGGAGTTCGACTAAAAGAAAACGAAACCGTTCTCGAAAACTTAGCTTCCACGATTCTTACCAATCGAAACGGTTATGCTTGGAATAACTCCAGAGATACTTCTTTGGCGGTTCTAAGTTTATCCGAGTATTTGACCGTCGTTAGAGAATCGGACTCCGTAGCGGAGATTGAAATCAAACTGAACGGCACAACCTTAAAGAGCACAACCCTCTCTCCAAAATCGGAGGACGGTGAACTTTTTAAGATCGTAGTCGCAAACGAACTCATTCATTCCGGGGAGAATCGGATCGAAGTTATCAAAAAGGACGGTCCTTTGTTTTACGCAACCGCCTCCTTATTTTATAAGGATCGATCCAAGAAAATCTCCGCATTCACAAATGGAATTCAGGTACAAAGAAAATATTATAAAGTAAAACCGGCTTCGGACGGTTCAGGCATAGAAGTTTCCGAATCGAAATCGTTTTCTACCGGCGATATCGTATTAGTAGAATTGAATGTTTCTAAGGAAGGAAATCCGGATTCTTACTTTATGATAGAAGACGTTCTATTGCCAGGATTTTCTTTTCTTCAAAGGGACGCGGAATATTTTTCCGGAGATCGTAAGATGGAATACGATTCTCGACAAATCTTCGACGATCGAGCGGTGTTTTTTGCCGCAGGACCTTCAAAGGATTTTACCGTTCGTTATTTTCTCAGAGCGGAAGTTGGAGGAAAATACAAAGCGATCCCGGCGAGAGCAAACCTTATGTATTACCCCGAAGTTACAGGAGCGAGTTCCGATGATGAAATCAAAGTGGATTAAACGAACCGCCGCTTTCGGAGCATTAAAAATCATTCATATTCCTTCGGAGGTTTTTATGAAACTTAGAAATCGACACTTGGTCGAAGTATTTTTCCTATTCTTTTCTGTATTCTTCGCTTTTTCAAACGTATATTCTCAATCGTTAATTGTAGAATCTCCGAACGGAGGATTTACAACTGAAAGAATACAAAAAATTTCAGGGACCGTTTCCGGATTAAACGGAGATAGAATCACGATCGTCCTCAATGGAATTCCGCAGACTGTTCCCGTAAGCCAAGGAAGGTTCTCGATGAATGCCGTTGTCGCGCCGGGAAATAATTTGATCGAAATCAAAGCGGGAAAAACTTCTGAGAAGGTTTCTTTTTTCGCAAAGGTTCCTCCTCGGGACATCAAGGTGGTCTTGACTTGGGACACACAAACGGACGTGGATCTTTGGGTCATCGATCCGAAAGGGGAAAAGTGCTATTATTCCCATCCTTCCACGCAGTCTGGAGGAAACTTGGACGTGGACGTGGTTGACGGCTTCGGTCCGGAAACTTTTACGATGGCGAAAGCGTTACCCGGTAACTATTCGGTTCAAGTTCAATACTACGGTTCTTATGATAAACCCATCACTCGGGTCAATGCATACGTCGTTCTTTATGAAGGAAAATCCAATGAAAAACGGATGCAGTTTCAGTTTGTTATGACAAAGTCACAACAAGTATATCATCTTGCAAATTTCGAAATCGAACCGGAGAATTGAAGTTTGTTTCGAGTTTCCTTTTACGCACGGAAGACGTTCCTTTTTAAGTTAGGAATATGTTTTGTTCTATATTGCATTCAATATTCTTTATATTCTGAAACGAAGAGCGGATCTCGGTTTCAATATTTGGATTCTAAAATTCAGAATTTTGAAAAGGAAAATTCCGATTTAAGATCGTCGGTTCTAATCCTGGAAGCCGATTCAGGGATTGTTCGATACGTTTTTCGTCCGGAAATGGCTATTGAAAAAAAGTTTGGTCCCGGTTCTCTTCTAAAAACTTTCTCCGCTCTAGTCCTTTTAAAATATAAGAATGAGATGGCCTTTTCACCGTCCGAAAAAATTCACTGTGAAGGTCGATTTTATCCGGAAGATAAGATCTCGATTACGAAGATTGATTTGTCGCGCTTTCATCTTCCTCGGGATCAGAACGGAAAAAAATACTTACGTTGTTCTTTGAGAGAGGGGCATGGCCGAGTCGATTTAGAGCAGGCATTGATTCAATCTTGTAACGTATATTTTCTTAAAAACGCGAGTAAGAATCCCGAGTTTTTTTATTCGAAACTGAGATCCGAATTCGATTTAACAAATTCAGCTCAGTCGAGACTGACACCTTACAAAGAAACACCCGGAAATTTTGAAGAGTTTCCTACGAATCTGAGAAGAGTGAGTTCGTCGATCGGTGAAGGCGGATTCTTATTGAGTCCCTTAAAAGTATCACAACTGTATGCTTCCATTTGGACTTTGGGTCCGAGGCTTTCTCCTTCTTGGGAAGATTCCGGAAATAGAATCAAGGTAAGCGATAATCCGTTTACGAGTCGGGATATCCATCTTATTTTATCCGCTTTAGGCTCCGTTCCAAAAATAGGAACTCTCAAAGAACTCAAATCTTTTAACAACTCTGCTATAGAAATTGTGGGCGCAAAGACGGGAACCGGAACCATCTATTCGAAACGATATGAGACGCACGGTTGGATCACTTTGTATTTTAAGTTGAAAAGGAAGAATTATCTGCTGACCGCTTTTGTGGAAAAAGGCTCGGGAAGCAAACAAGCGCAGAGCTTGGTATTAAGAATCCTAAACGAAATCGGAAAACAGGACAACCTTTCTTGGAGAAAAGAATGAAGGAAAAAGTAAAAATCTGGATCGAAAAATCGAAGGCTTTCTGGAATCGAACCGTAATAAAAACGAAAGAAAGCTGGGACCGTTTTGTTCCGATATTCCAAGAGAAGATTTGGAAGGATCCTAAAAGACGATATTCTTTCCTTTTTGTCCTGGTATTTACTTTTTCCGGTCTTTCTTATCTGATATTCAGGGATAAGTATTCGATCGATTCTTCCATCGACGATCCAGCTTTAATGATTCCGGATAACGCGAGTTTGGTGCTAGAAGTATTTCGACCGGAAGAATTCATCGAAGACGTAGCAAAGACGGAACTCGGTAGAAAACTTTCCGAGGACGGTACGTTTCGAAAAACTCTAACACTACCGGAACTGAGAAAAGTAAGTTCCATCTTATATCTATTGGAAGCAAAGGCCGGGGTTTTGACTCAACCGAATCGATTGGCGAGTCTTTTCGACGGTCCCGTCGCAATGGCATTATTGCAAAAATCAGAATGGCTTGTGATAGGGAAGGCGAGCATTCAATCTAAGTTAGGCGTTAGTCTTTTGACTTTGTTTCAAGGCGAAAAAATTGCAGGAAAGAAAATAGAACCGCCTAAACCAAAGCCGCAATCCGAACAAAATTCTTCCGAAGACGGTTCCTCTGAAGACGGAACGGGGAATACGCATAGCGCAGATGACTTTACGGACCAATTCAATGTAGGTTCGGAAAAGTTCGGGAATCTGGAAATGTATCAGTACGATTTTGGCAATGAAAGCGTTTATATAACGGTTATCGGAAACTTCTTTCTGATAACGAACTCGAAGGAAACTTTAGATGTTTCTCTCGCATTGGCTTCCACTAAGAATAATTCATCTCTTGGAAATTTGAAAGGTTTTAGCCATTTGAGGAAATCCGCGCAGAAGAAAGAGAACAAACTTCTATTCTATGCCGGAACAAATTCTCTACTCTCTCCAGTCTTGAAACCTTGTTTTGGAAATTCGTCGATGGGACTTCTACTCGGTTGGAAGGAAAGAGGGCTGTTGGAAGGCGAGGTTTATAGAATCGGCGGTGATCAATCGGATACAAGTTCCAATACGATCACACCGAACCTTTCAAAAATTCTTCCCAAAGATCTTACGTTCGCGTTTTATTCCGAAACACTCAAACCGATCGAAGTCTGGAAAACATTGACGGAACTGGAAGGAGATTGGCAAAATCTTTCCAAAGGTCTCGATCAATTTGCGGAGAGCGCGGCGCTTAATCCGAAAAACTATTTTCAAGACTCGAAAGGAGTTGCTCTGTCTTTCCACGGACTCGATTCGAAGAACGGAATGATCTATCCAAGATTCGGAATTTCACTTTCTTCCGTCGTAAAAGACGATTTCGTTTTGAAATCGATTTTTAAAGTTGGAGCGAAAACGAAAGAAAATTTTCAGAATGTGGAGTATGCGACTTACGATTTAAAACAGGGCGGGTATTATTCTCCTTCGTTCGTAAAAGTGGGCGATTGGACATTTTTCGGATCCGATAAAAAGAGTGTCGAGGAAACGATCGCGACTCGGAACGGAAATAAACCGAACCAATCGGATCGATTCGGTTCCGGCTTGATCGAAAAACAAGGTTCCTATCCGAATCATCTCACAATTCATATTCCAAATTTATTAAGTGATTTGAAAACTTTTTACTTGTATGGCGCCAGCGATTCTATGGAATATTCCTCCAAAACGATCGAAAGAGACGTTCAGCCGATTTTGGATAAGTTGAAACCGTTCGCTCATTTTTCGATGTCGTTTGGAAGCGGTAATCCCGGCGAAGTATGGGGGAAGGCAAGAGTAGGAGTGGAATAGACTTTATTGAGTTTTTAAGAATTTAGAGTACAGAGTTTTCCATTCTTTTTCTTGTACCCTATTTTTAAGAAGATCTCTAAATTGAATTTCCCCTTGTTCTTTTAAAATCCAACTTCCCCAAGAAGAGAGAAGTTCGTATTTTTTAAGTTCTCTTTTCTTATCCGAAGATTTGTCTCGGTTGAATAGTTTGAACTGTTCCCATGAATTGGGAAACTGGAGAAATTTTTTTGAAACAATCGCGTTCGTCGGATACAAGGCTTCGCAATAGGATTCTTCGAGCCAGCGCAAATCGACATTGTCTATATGTGGGGAAAAATAATGACAAATCTCGTGTCGAATGGACGTCGAAAGAATATTCTTTTTTTTTAATAGACTCGGATTTTGAAAATGGAATTGTTCCGACTCCAAGAGGAAATGCGCGGCTATAAACGATGGTTGTCCGGTTGTTCGTGAGAAGATTTTCGTGTTTTGAGAAATAAAAACGGAAACAGAGGACGGCTTTTTGAGATTGAGCCGTTCTGATTCATTATTTAATTCTAATATAAATTGATCCGCAAATTCTTGAATCATTTCCTTTGTTTCGGTTTTAAGAGGAGAATTCGGATCTTTTAGAAAATAAAATTCGTGACCTTCGATCACAAAGCGAATCGATTCCGCAAAAAGAGGAGAACAAAAAAAAGTGATAAGTAAGAGAAGAACGGACGGTTTCAAAGTTTCACAAGCCTAGCGTTCGGAAAATAGAATTTTAGAATTTCAGCTGACGTTGCGCCTTGAAACGCCATTTCCCTCGCACCGTACTGGCAAAGTCCAACTCCGTGTCCAAATCCTTTTCCTTGAATGAGAAAACCGTTCCGGGAATTTTCGATCGTAAAATCGTTACTTTTAATCTGGTTCCATCCCAACCCTTTTCCGATTTTGGATAGAAATACGGCGATGGGAATCGAAGAATTCCCGTTTTCGGTTTTCACTAAGACTTCCGTGACCCTGGATTCTTTTTGAATCGTTTGCAACTGCGTGATCTTCTTCAATTCCAAAGCTTTTTCAAGGTCGATACGATGGATAACGTTTTCCCAGCGAAATTGTGGGGATGTTTCGCAAAGAACCCGATTCGTTTTCCAAAGATCTTTTCCTGAGCGAAACATGTTTTCTTGGCTTTTATGATTCTTCCACATTACGGAAGGTCGCGAAAGGTTGCCACCGCAGGCCGAGTGAAAGAATGCTTCAAGAATGTTACCGTGAGAATCCTTTAAAATATAATGGGAAGAATCCTCTTCTTGAACTTTCGATTTCCGATCCGTTCGACCCGAGTATTGAAGACAATGCGTTAAATCGCATAGATCGTATCCTTCCGATTTATGGCGGTTTAGGTTTGCGAGCGCGTAGGAAAGAACTACCGTTTCCGCCGCCGATTTGAATTCTTTTTTCCAATTCGGAGCCGTAATGTTTTGCGGGTTCGTATGAAACAACGTTCCGAATTCGGACTCGGTCGCGATTCGGGTATATTCATTTTTTGGAATGGATAGAATTAGGGCGAGTTTTCCTTTGATGGATGTGATTTCCAAATCTCCGGAATAACGAAAGACATCTTTCCGGTTTGGAAAAGAAATTTCGTAGGTTCCGCCTAAAAAACCGATGAACTCTTCGGAAAAATTTTTGGATTCGAGATGAACTACGATACGATTCGCGTTCGCTTTCAATCGTAACGTCGAATTTTTCTTTTCGATGAATCGTTTTCCTGCAATGACCTTCGCATTCCAAGATCGGATTTCAATTTCCGTCGGCGTATATTTGGATAGAATTCCAACTCGAATTTTCGTCGGTATCGATTCGCTAAAAATCGTTTTGTATGGAAGTAAAAAACAGATTACAAAACAGAGAAATCCGATTCTTAGAAGCATAAAATTATTGAATACGAATCGCTCTCGGAAACGTAGGACACGCGGACACACACTGGCCGCAACCCGTGCACGCTTTCGAAAACGAAGGTTTGGTTCCTTTGAAGTTTACGACACCTTCTACGGGGCAACTATCCTTACAATTGGAACAAGTCGTTTCTCCCGTTTTGTGATTGAGACAAAATTCGAAAATACCTTTCGCTTGTCCGAACTTAGGCGCTTCCTTCAAAGGCAAAAGCGCTTCCTCTTTGCAAGCTTTGATACAAGGCCAGTCCTCACAAAGCATACATGCGTTTAAGTTTACGTCCATTCTTGGAACGTGTTTTTCCGTCGTTTCGTCGAAAACGGGAAACAAAACGCTATAAGGACAGGCATAAATACAATCACCACAACCGGTGCATTTTTTTAAGAATTTGGTTTCGTCTAACGCACCAGGCGGCGCCTGTACGTTGCGGATCTTTTTCTTTCTACTGGATTTGATTTGGTGCGGAAGAAGAAAGGCCGCTTCCTTCTTGGAATTCTTCTTCGATTTTTTTTTCGGAGCCGGTTTTGTTGGATGCTCGGATGTGATTTCTTTAAAACCGGATGCGATATCGGCGGCGCTTTCTTGCGCGAGGTCCAGCATTCTTGCCAGACCCTTTTTAAAAAAATCCTTTCGGTTCAATCTTCTCTTACTCGTTCAATTCTTGCGCCAAGTGCTCTTAGACGTGTATCGATGTTTTCAAAACCGCGATCGATTTGTCCGATGTTGTGAATATAACTCGTTCCTTCCGCACACAAGGCGGCGATGATCATAGCCATACCCGCGCGGATATCGGGACTCGCAACCTTCTGACCGTAAAGTCTGGAATGTCCGATCACGATGGCCCTGTGCGGATCACAGAGGATGATCTGCGCTCCCATCGCGATGATATTATCCACGAAGAAGAGTCTTGACTCAAACATTTTCTCGTGGATCAAAACGGTTCCTTTGCACTGTGTCGCTGTGACTAACGCAACGGAAGTCATATCCGCCGGAAATCCAGGCCATGGAGAATCGTCGATTTTCGGCGTGGCTCCGTGGTAATCAGGAATGATTTCCATCTTTTGATCCGCAGGAACTAAGATACCGTTTTCATGAGGGCGGACTTCGATTCCAAGACGAGAATAGACCATTCGAATCATACGAATGTCTTCGAGTTCAACGTCGCGGATCATGAGTTCACCGCCTGTGACCGCGGCTAAGCTGATAAAGGAACCGACTTCCAAATAGTCCGAACCGATCTTATGATCTTTTTGCGGTGCTTTTAAAGATGTTACCCCTTCGATCGTAAGAATGTTCGAACCGATTCCCGATATCTTTGCTCCCGCAGAATTTAAAAATTCACAAAGTCGTTGTACATGAGGTTCGCTTGCGGCGTGTCTTAGAATCGTCGTTCCCTCCGCGAAGACAGCGGCCATCACTGCGTTCTCCGTACCGGTAACGGAGGCTTCGTCCATTAGGATGTCGGCTCCTCGGAGTCGGTCCGCTTTGATTTCATATCCGTCCGGAAAAACTTCGATGCTTGCACCTAACGCTTGTAAGGCGAGAAGATGCGTATCAAGCCTTCTTCTTCCGATTTTATCTCCGCCTGGTTTCGGAAGAAAGACACGTCCCGTCATCGCAAGAATCGGACCCGCTAACGTCACGGCTCCTCGGATCCGGGAACAGAGTTCTTCGGGAAGTTGGTTTTTGAGATTCCCATCGTGTTTGAATAAAAAAGTTCCGGGTTCTTCTTCCGTAATTTCCATCCCAAGATGACGGAGGACTTCCATGAGCATAAGAACGTCTGAGATCATCGGGATATTGGTGATTCGAACGGTTCCGGGAACCATACAAACCGCTCCCAATAAGGGGAGGGCCTCATTTTTATTTCCCTGTGGAACCACGGTTCCATGAAGAGGGGTCTTTCCAATGATCTTAAAATACGAAGAACTCATAATGATAAATTGTAGAATCCGGTCTTTCTGGCAATCGAATTGTAGCCCGTCGTTATTTTTGAATCCCCTCGACGAAATACAAAACATCATCGAACGGAATCTTTGAAAACGATTCCCCGTTCTTGTCGATCGTCGTTTCCCGATGAATTCTGTTGACTTCTCGTCCCAAAAAGGAGATGAACGTTTTATCCATGGATAATTTTCACCATCGTTTTCAGCAATTCCAGAAGACAGTCTGGTTTAACCTATTCTGTTATTTTTGGACCGGTATTTTTTCTTTCTTAGCGTTCGCTCCCATTTCCTTGAGCCATTTTGTTTGGATCGCTCCCTTCGGCCTTTTTTGGCTCAGCCTAAAATATCAGGGTAAGTATAAAAAGTTATTCTATCAAGGTTTGATCATCGGCGTCGTCTTCTACGCGATTTCTTTTCATTGGATCATTCATATGGCGATAACGTTCGGAAACTTTCCGTATGTGATCGCAGTGCTGATTCTTCTATTTGCAGGACTTTTGTTTAGTTTAAAGTTCCCGCTTTTTATGATGAGTTTTTCCTTTCTTTCCGGAAAGATAGGTCGTCATTCGGTTTGGGTCGCGGGTTTTTGCGGACTTCTTTCCGAATTGATCGGGCCACAGTTATTTCCCTGGTATTGGGGAAACTTGGCCGCAGGGAATATCGTTCTCGCCCAAAACGTAGAGATTACCGGTGTCTACGGTCTGAGTTTTCTCGTCTTTGTCGTCTCCTACACTCTCTTCCAATCCAATCCTTGGCATTGGAAAGAAATTCTTAATTCGAAAGAAAAAAGAAACCAGTATCTTCGTTTTGTCGCCTTACCATCGATCCTCCTTCTGAGTTTTGTAATTTCGGGAGCGGTTCTTTATAAAAAATGGGAAAACGTAAAACCTACGAAATCCGTAAAAGTTCTCGTGATTCAACCGGACGCACCTTTGAGTTTCCGTGACGGAAGAGAAGTGAAAGAATCCATCGAGGCTCTTATGGCTCGGATCGAAAAACTTGCCGATGAAGGGGTTACAAGAATGGGAAGCAAGCCGGATCTGATCGTGCTTCCCGAAGCCGGTGTTCCATTCTTCTCTGCTCACAACACTCCTGTGACGACGGTCGCGAGAAGATTGTATTGGCATCGTTTTGATTCTTTGATGTTTCTTCTTGCGAACAAATACAAAGCCAACGTATTCTTTAACGAAATCGACGCGGGCTACAAAGGAACGCCTGGTGCAAAAAATCTTCGATACTACAACAACAACGTTCTCTATGATCCGAACGGGGATCGAAGGGATTCTTATCAGAAAAAATTTCTCCTTATGTTCGGAGAATATATGCCATTCGATTTTCTCTACGAGTTGAGCCAACAGACGGGAAGATTCGAACCGGGATTAAACCACAATCTCATCCGTTATTATACTCCTCAGGAAAAGGAGAAAGCTCCGAAAGGCCTTCATCTTGGATGGTTGGATACGGAGAATCTAAGCCACGAAGCGGTTCGTGCTTACTACGAGTCTGCAAAAACGGAAGTGAAGGAATCAGGAAAATTTCTTCCCTTGATTTGTTACGAAGTGATTCTTCCCGAATTTGTGAGAGAATTTAGAACGGCTGGAAATCCTGAGTTTATCGTCAATCTAACGAACGATAAGTGGTACGGAACTACGACCGAAAGCGATCAGCACATGGAACTCGGAAGGCTTCGTTCTATCGAACTTCGAAGATGGATGGTTCGATCCACGAACTCCGGGATTTCCGCGAACATAGATCATCTCGGACGTTTTGTGGGAGGAAAAAAAACCGGCCTCATGACCTCCGAATCTCTTTCCGAAACCATCGACGTGATCGATTCTCCCCCAACGTTTTATACGCAGTATGGAAATTTGATTCCTTGGTTGATGCTCTTTCTCACGGGAATTTATTATTTGAATCTCCTGATCGGAATTAGAAAAGGAAAGAAAGTCTAAAAGAAAAGTCATCCTTTCATTTGAACTTTTCTGAAATTAAAAAGAAAGGATGACTAACGTTTCCGAAACTTGAATCAGATTCTGTCCGAAGATCCTTTAGCGAAGACGAACCGTCGGCGAAGATGCGGACGTTCTTTTTTTTGCAAATCGTAAAAAAGCAAAGTTTTGTGATTTTCCTTTTTACGATTTTTACTCCCTGCTTTCGAATTTGCCTTTGGTCAAAAACTGGAATGTCGCCGTCTGAACTTCCGGAGCATCCATAATGAACGTATGGGTCCTTGGGACCAAAAGAAAATCCTTCATCGTCGGAAGTTGTGCGCTTTCTACGGAAACCTTTCCGTCATCTTCCCCTGGGATCAGCATAGAAGAAATCGGATCCCAACTCCGATCACCGGTGATCACCCCGAATTCGAATTTTGGATTTCCCAAGCCCGAAAGAAATTCATTCGGGCCCGCCTTTAATTGGGAAAGAATGGGACCGAAGATCCAACGGAAGAATGGGATTCCGCTAAAAAAATTCGCTACTTCGCTTCCATGATTCGGAGGAGCCAACAAAACGACTCTTCCTAAATTTCCAATCGAATGTTTTGATAAAAAATATCGAAGTACGATACCGCCCGCGGAATGAGTTACAAAATGAATCCTCGTAGAAGGATATGTGCAGTTTGATCGAATCAAAGGAAGAATATCGTTTTCCGCCACTTCCTCGATTCCGTATTGTCTGGAAGGGTAATCGGCAAAAACGACTAAGAACCCTTTTTGATCCAGAAATTTCCCTAAGGACTCCAGTTGTTTTCCCGATCGTAGAAACCCATGAATCAAAATGACACAATCCTTTTCGGAAGAATTTCGGTTCCATTGAGCGGAATCGAAAAAGTTACAAAAAACAAAATTGGACAAAGAGAAAAGTAAGAATATTTTCAAGAATCTAAGTTTTATCTTCATAATTCTACTTCGAATGAGAATATTCTAAAATACGAAAGTAATGCAGAGCGCATGCGATTCTTATCTTCCCCGATGAAATTCGATTTTGGCCGTATGCAAACAAAGAGAAGCATTTTGCTTATATCCTAGTTTCTTTTTTTGTTTGAACCGTTTTTTTTATCATTATCCTTTCGTAGATTTCAAACATTGTCATGGGTTGATGAGATAATAAGAAAGAATTCCTTGAAACGGTTCATTAAAACCGGAAGGTAAATTTTTTCCGGGACAATGCAAATGTAAATCCGCTAAAGAATAGATCTGATAGGGCTTTGCAAAAAACAAACGTATAAAAAAGCGAAGAACGGAAGAAATATTGGAAAGAACATTGATACTCCCGACGGCTTGTTTTCTAACGATTTCCGCGGAACACCCTTCGTCAAAAGATATCTTTTCTCTAAGAGGGAGTTCGTATCCTGAAAATGGTTCCTTTGCCGTTTCGAGAACTTCGAACTTTGTGATTTTTCCCGAAAGAAGGTTTTTTCCGTTTGGATCCAAAAGTGCGATCGTTCTGAAATAACCGCCTGGAAAGGAATCGTTTCCTAAAAAACCCCCGGTATAAAATCGAAAATCCTTTCCATTGATGGAACGAAGAAGCTCCCATCTTTTGCTGTATTTATAGACTTCATAATTCGTAAGGAGATGTTCCAAACCTCCGGTCCCTAAGAGTTCTTTTTTCTTTCCGTCTTGAATCAAATACCCCCATGCGGATTGGAAAGAATAGGCGATATCCGCTTGCACAAATCGGTTGGCGTCTTTCACGGGATATTTTCCTCCTGAAAGGGAGGCGCCTTGTTTGAGTCCTGTTTTAAAAGATAAGAATAACTTAATGTCCTCGGTCTCCTGTTGAATTTCGATTCCTTCCGAATTCAATTCCATTCGATTGTTCTCGATTTTCAGATTGAATTTCCCTTTCTCTGCGATCAGTTCTTTGGAAGAAAATTCTTTCGTGATAAATCGAGTTCCTTCTCCTAAAGTATGAATCACCAAGCTGATTCCGCAGTTCCTTGTTCCAGGGCCGAGGTTGCTGACCAAAAAAGTTGCGTAGATAAAAGTTTTATCATCGGTAAAAGAATAATTCCAAGCTTCGAAATAACCTTCCTGTCCGTATGGTTGAAACGAATAATCTTTCAGACCTGCTTTTTTGAGAAAGACTGCTTCTTCCGCCTTGGGTGATTCTAAAAAGAGAACGCAGTTCGCAAAAATTAAAAATGCTACAAACTTACGAAGAGACGGAATTTTCAAAAAACTTTTTCCCAGATGAAATGGCTTCGACATGCGGAAGATCCTTAACCCTGGGAAAAAAATGATCAAGCAGAATCTTATTTGGTGGAAAAGGTTTTCGTTTCTTCTTCTTCCGCGAAAACGCAATCTTTTTCAAAAAGATCGGATACGCAGACGATATCGAAGACGGGATGATCTTTTGTACCTTCGTTCAAGAAACGATCTCTTTCTTCTTGAATCCCGTCGATATGAATCCAAGATTCATATTTTCCGTCGGCTTTTAGATAGATCAGAAAATCGTGTTCCCCTAATTTTTTTAAGAATGCTTCGAAATTCTTAAATCCTTCTTTCTCCAATTGGATTCTCAGCTTTTGAGAATTGCTGAATTGAGAGTAGGGAGTTCTTGCAACGTAGAATTGATTTAACACGGATACGATGTTCGTGAATTCTTCTTTTCTACTTACCAACTTCTTCCATTCTCCTCGATCTAAATCGACTGTTTCTTTCATGTTTTTACCCCTTCGCAAGAAGCGGTTCCCGGAACTTTCGGGACGGAGTTTTCAAATCGGTTTTTTTCTAAAAAACGTATAAAAAAGTGAGATAGAAGGATTCTAAGGGTGAATAGAATGAATCCTCGGAGGAGATCTTGAGGAACGCCTTTCGGAAGTTGTCTGTTTAATAAATCTTGCTAAAAAAGCGAAAATCAAAATAGTATCATTCAGAACTATGGAATCCGATCTACTGGGAATCTTTTGGACAGAAAAAATCAAGCTGACCCAATATATTATCCAGACCACGAAACATTACAGTTCCAACCAGCTTGATTTCTCCGTTACACCGAGGGAATCCGTCCGTTCTTTTTTGCAAGCTATGGTTGCAGGCGACTTCTTTTTGAGAGTTTCTCTTCCGATCTCCATCGGGATCAGTTCGATTCTTCCCATCTCCAGACAATCGGAAGAAGAGATCGAAAAAGACCTGGTTCGTTTCCGTGACCAGTTCGGATCTCCGGCCCTTCCGATTCATCTCAAAGACATTATCACTCAAAGCGCAGAAGAACTTTTTTTCGAGGATTGTAATCCGGAACTAAAGCCTCTCTTTTTACGCTGGAAAAGAATTCTGGTACGCCTGGAAAAAACGATCCAAGGGTTGAGTATGAAAGATAGTCTGAAGTATCGTTATTTTTCTGTCATCGGAATCGTTTCGCTTCCGGTCGCGATCAACTATTTTGAAATGCAGAACCTAACATGGCTCCGAAACGGAATCATGAAAATCACGGAAAATCCAAAATTTCCTTCTCAGTAGAACTTTAAAATAAAATCATATTCCACTATCGTATCATCGCAAAATTTTAAAGGAGAATTCAATGGCAAAGATCAAGGTAAAAACCCCGCTCGTAGAACTGGACGGGGACGAGATGACTCGGATCATCTGGAAAGAAATCAAGGATAGATTCATTCATCCTTATCTCGATATCGAACTGGACTATTATGATTTAGGCGTGGAATACAGGGACAAAACGGAAGACAAGGTCACCGTAGATTCCGCTCATGCGATTCAAAAATACGGAGTCGGCGTTAAGTGCGCGACGATTACTCCCAATCAGGACCGAGTCAAAGAATACAATCTCAAACAAGAATGGAAATCTCCGAACGGAACAATTCGTTCCATTTTGGATGGAACCGTTTTCCGCAAGCCGATCATCGTAAATAATATTCCTCCAGCAGTTCGTTCTTGGAAAAAACCGATCACGGTCGGTCGTCACGCTTTTGGGGATCTTTACAAGGATACAGAACTCTACATTCCGGAAGCCGGAAAGGTGGAACTGGTTTACACTGGTAAAGACGGAAAGGAAAAACAAAGAGCGGTGATCCACGACTTCGACGGAGCCGGTGTGATCATGGGACAGTTTAACTTGGATAAATCGATTCTGAGTTTTGCTCAGGCTTGTTTTAATTATGCGATCTCCGAAAAGATCGATCTTTGGTTTGCGACAAAGGATACTATTTCCAAAAAATATCATGCAAGATTCCGCGCCATTTTTGATGAATTAGCAAAAGCGAAAGCGGCTGATCTCAAAAAAGCAGGCGTCGAATATTCCTATTACCTCATCGACGACGCAGTCGCGCAGATCATGAAGAACGAAGGCGGAATGCTCTGGGCGTTGATGAACTACGACGGAGACGTGATGAGCGACATGGTTGCATCCGGTTTCGGATCCTTGGGTCTGATGACTTCCGTTTTAGTTTCTCCGGACGGAAAGTTCGAGTACGAAGCCGCTCATGGAACGGTGACAAGACACTATCGTAAATACCAGCAGGGCGAAACCACTTCTACAAACTCCGTCGCCTCCATCTTCGCGTGGACCGGCGCTCTGATCAAAAGAGGGGAGTTGGACGGAACTCCGGACGTCGTGGCATTCGGACAAAAGCTTGAGAAAGCGGTGATTGATACGATTCAAGGCGGGGAAATGACAAAAGATCTAACCCTTCTTTGTACCGATCCGAACGCAAAATCTCTGGATACCTTTCAGTTTATGGAAGCGATCCAGAAAAAACTTTAATTTGATTTGAATTCGATTTCCCGACCGTGTTTCGGTCGGGAATTCTTTCAAGAATATGAAACTCAAAAGCCTTCTCCGAAAATCAAAAGAATTTCGAAGAGTCGAGGGTATTGCGTTTTTGATCTTCTTCCTCTTTTCCTTTTCTATCCTTTCCCAAAAAGCTCCTAAAGAACCAACTTTACCTTCCGAACCCACGATCAACGGAGATTCTCGAAATCCGAGAGGGGAAACAGGGAAGCAAACCGGGAGTGGTTTGGATGAGAAAGGTGAGAAAAAAATCAAAGTGATTTTTTGCGATGGAAGGGAAGTCGAAGGTTTTTGGAAGAACGCGCCGAACGAGTTCAAGTTCAAACATAAAAAAAGCAATATCACGTATTCGAAAGCGTTGAAGCTGGAAGAAGTTTCCAAAATCAAAATTGTCACCTGGAAATTAAAGGCTTCGAATCCAAGAAAAGAAGGAACTCCTTATCGAGCCGAGCCGTATCAGATTCAAATGTTTTCTTTTTCGGGAGAATCCTTTTTGAAAGAACCATTGGAAACCGGAGAAATTCAGCAAATTTCGTTTAACAATCAATTCGGTGATGCGACACTTTTCTTATATTGGAATGATCTTCAATACGAGAACGGACAGTGGTTTTCCGGTTTAAAATCGTTTTCGGGAGAATTTAGATCGGATTGTCATCCGGACGTGATCCGCGAGATTCAATTCCCCGCAGTAAATTAAGTTTTTTGAATATATTCTAAAATATTTCTTTCGGAATAAGGTTTATGAAGAATCTGAACGTTTTTCGGAAGTTTTGAAACACTGATTCCTTCGTTTTCTTCCAGTCCCGTGATAACTGCGATCGGAATGGAATCGAAACGATTCTCTTTTCGAACCTCGCCGACGAATTCCTCTCCGGAAAGGTCCGGCATAATCCAATCGGTAAAGATATTTGAAATGTCCTCATTCGCTGACAAAAGAAATTCCAAAGCTTTTTTTCCTTCCGTAAAAGCCTGAACTTGAAAGCCGTTCTTTTTTAGGATTTTCCCGAGCAAAAGAAGATTGAGTTCGGAATCGTCGACGATGACGACCTTTTTGTTTCCTTTGGGAACGGGAGGGTTTGCGCTTACCTGACCGTACGCTAATTCTATGATTTCTTCGATCACCACTTTGAATTCCTCGATTCCCGACGGTTTCGGAAAAATTCCGTCAAAGCCGAAATCCTTCGCCTTATCTCGATTTGATTCTATATCGCCCGAGGTTATAAGATAAATTTTAGAGTTCTTACAAGCGCTCGGTTTTTTATCTCTTAGGCTGGTCCGAATGATTTTACAAACAGTAAATCCGTCTGCGTCGGGGAGAACCATCCCGATTGTTATCAGATCGAAAGATTCTTGAAATGCAAGGTCAATACCTTCTTTTGCAGTTGCCGCCTCCACGATTTGAAAATCTTCCGCAGGAAAAAAGGAGGAGATGATTTTTCTGACCGTCGCTCCGGAATCTAACACTAATACTTTCAAATACGATTCTCACTTGCATTGATTTCGGAAATTCCATCCTCATATATTTGAATGGATTGGATCAATTCGCTTAGAATCTGTTGGGAATCTTCGATCCATTCTCCGTTCGGTTTGGTCCATGAGAGCGAATTTGATTTATTGGTATCGAGGCTGAGATAATAGATCGGTGATGCTAAGGGCGCGGAATTTATATTTTCGGGAATTAAAGTAAACGATCCAAAGATCGAAAAGACGGTTTTATATTTTTTTTCACAGACGAAAATTTGAAAAGAACGCGGCCATTCTTCCGGATCCGATTCCGGTTTTAAAGAAAAAGA
Source organism: Leptospira stimsonii (assembly GCF_003545885.1). NCBI lineage: Bacteria > Pseudomonadati > Spirochaetota > Leptospiria > Leptospirales > Leptospiraceae > Leptospira > Leptospira stimsonii. The sequence goes on along the minus strand of NZ_QHCT01000001.1, from coordinate 303,583 downwards.
AACGTTCAGAAAGGAGATAAGCTCCTCCGTTTTTTTAATTCTACTTTCGAATGAACTCGTCTGATTCATAATTCTAATTCTTTGGCTTTGTCCCAAAGTTTATCCATTTCTTGGAGATTGGAATCCGAGGGCGCCTTACCTTGACTCTGTAACGTTTCTTCTATGTATTGAAATCTCGTTTTGAATTTTGCGTTCGTTCTTGTTAGCGCGGATTCGGACGAAATTCCCAAATGTCTTCCTAAATTTACGAGACTGAATAAGAGATCTCCAAATTCTTCTTCGATTCGAACCTGATTGGATCCGTCCACTTTTGTCCGACCGTATTCAACCAAGAACTCTTCCATTTCCTCTCTGACTTTCCCTTCTACATCGGAAATATCTTTCCAGTCAAATCCAACCTTTGCGGCCTTCTTTTGATATTTCTCTGCTTTTAAGAGAGAGGAAAAATTTTCCGGTATGTTAGTAAAAATAGACGAGTAACCTGGTTTCTTCTTTTCTTTATCTTTGATTTTTTCCCAATTTTCTATCACTTCTTGGGAAGAGGAAAGTGTGAGTTCTTCGGGACGGAAGACATGTGGATGTCTGAAAATTAACTTATCCGCAACACGTTCTGCAACGTCTGCTAAATCAAAGGCATTTCTTTCTTCTGCAAGTCTTGCATGAAATACTACCTGAAACAAAAGATCGCCTAACTCTTCCTTTAAGAGTTCGTCGTCTTTTTTAAGAATTGCTTCGATGACTTCCTGCGATTCTTCGATTAGATAAGGAACCAAGGTTTGATGATCCTGTTCTTTGTCCCAGGGACATCCGTTTTCCCCTCGAAGCGTAGCGGTTACGTCTCTAAGTTTATTGATTTCTTCGTTCAGTGATCTGAATGGCATCGTAGTCCCCTAAAATTCCAGAATGGGAATGATCCTATTTTTTTGGAAGGAGCGTAAATCGCACGTCTTTTCGGGAGGTTTTGGTTCGGGATTGGATTGACGGGAACTGCAAAAAACGAGTATAGTAATAAAAAATACTTTCTAGGCGCTCTATGATACGTTCAAAAAGTCTTATTGTTTTCTCTCTTATTCTGATCGCGGTTGCTGGTCGTTATTTTCCACATCCGGCTAATTTTTCGCCGATTCTCGCGATCTCTCTTTTTGCAGGAGCTCATTTTGCTTCCAAAAAACTTTCTTTGGTTCTTCCTGTTCTCTCACTTTTGATTGGTGACATGTTCATCGGGTTCCATGATCTGATGCCGGTTGTCTATGGGATGTGCCTTCTGCTTGTCGTGATGGGATGGAAACTGAGGGCTTCTTCTTCGGTGGGAAGAATCGTACTTTCTTCTCTTGTCGGATCGGTCGCGTTCTTTGCGGTTACAAACTTTTTCGTTTGGTTGACTTCTGGAATGTACACTTTGGATCTAAACGGATTTGCTCAGTGTTACATCATGGCAATTCCATTCTTTCCGAACAGTTTGTTGGGAGATCTATTCTACACGACCGTTCTTTTCGGAGCCTTTGCTCTGATTGAGAAGGCCGGTTGGTTGAAACTGGCTCCTGTTGCCGTGAAATAATCGGGATTCTTTTTGAATCTGAATTCAGTGTAGTTCGGAGTTCCGACCTCGATCTACACTGAAAATCTCCTTCTTCTTTTCTTGGTAAGAATCTGAAACGGTCTTATAAGATTAGAGAAACTCCTAAATAAAATCCATAGTAAGAATCTACGACCTCTTTCTCCAGAGCGGGTCTCGTCGATGCTAAGTCAACGGGTTTGGTGATTGTATTCAAAGCGGTCGCGCTGACAACATCGGGAATTAAGAGAGAAGCGTTGTAATTGTATCCTGAGACGGACGATCGCATCTCCGTATATTGAAAACCAAACGTAAACTTTAACCAGCTTGTTCTAGAAAAAGAAAGTCCCGTATCCAGTTGGTATCCCGTTCTTTTTACGAGATTCTCCCCAGCCGAGCCGGCGGTTTCCATCACGAGAAAATTCTGAATTCCGTTATAGTTTGTCGTTCCATTCGTTTTCAGATGATATTTTCCCAATGTCTTAAAATAATCGGCGCTTGCGTGAAATTGAAAATAGGAATTGAGCTTCTTTACGATTCGAAATCCGATCTGTGGTCCGAGTCCTCCGGCCTTTTCTTCCATGTTTCCAAAGCCCAATCCTCCCGGTAAATTTCCATATTCTTTGGAATAGGTATCCAAGTTTCGGATTCCTAAAGAGGGGCCGATTCTCGTGCCGGAACCGGTCTCAAAAAAATACAAGAGATTCAGTTGGATATCCGTTCTTCGAAGTTCCGGACTGTAAACACTATAGGATTGATTTAAGTTTCCTGGAGTCGGGTTTACGTTAACAGAAGAATAAGACGGATTGATTCTAAAATCTAAGAAAGTCGCCTCTACTCCAAATTTTTTGGATTCTGTTAAATATAAAAAGCGAATCGGATAGGCAGTCTTCGTATTTCCTTGAGGGCTGGAATAAAAATTTCCTGTGTTGTTTATTAGGTGAGCGTCAAAACCGCCGATCGCCGCTACGGAATTAATATTTCGATAAGCACCCGAAGTGTAAAGAAACGTGCTCATTTCGTTTGTGGAGACGTTTTGTCTTCTTGCTAAAGACTCCGGAACCCAAGTCGCTTGATGAAAGAGAACTCCGATTTCAAAAGTAGCACCTTTCGGAGTCTTGTTCAATTCTTGTTCGTGGAGAGCGTTTCTCAGTTCGGCCGCGTCCGTCCTCTTTCTTTGAATCTCCAAAATCAACCTTTGTCTTGTTACTGGATCTTGTGCTTTTCCCGCTTTCACTTCGAGTTCATCGGCTTCTCTTTCCAGTTGATCCGGATTCGGTTGCGGGGCTTTGGCCTGGGAAAAAATTCCGGAGGAAAGAAATACGATCAGGAAGTAAAAAAAGAGGGAAACTAAGTTTAGAATTTGTTTCTTCATATAATTTTAAGAGTGAGAGTTAGATAAGACGATAGGATTCGAAATTCAAACATTTTTTTCCTAAAAGAGGAAAAAGAAAAACATTACAGAATTCTCTCCCCAGAAAATAAAGAAAGGAGATGACCTTAGAAACAGAAATGATCCGAGCACAATCCGATGAGAAAAATCTGCTTCTGAAAAAAAGGGCCTCGATTCTCGCGCTCTTGGTTTCGGGAACTCTCCTGATCTTCAAGTCGGGAACGGGATGGTGGACGGATTCCATCGCGGTCTGGGCGTCCGCTATGGATAGTGGTCTCGACTTTTTAACTTCTCTGATCAATTTATTTGCGATCCTCGTAGCTTCCAAACCCGCCGACGAAGACCATCGATACGGTCATGGAAAAGCGGAAGCGATCGCGGGACTTCTCCAAAGTTTATTTATCTTTCTTTCCGGCTCTTTGATTCTTTACAAAGCGGTTCATTCTTTTTTTGATCCTCCGAAAGAAATTCAAGATCTCCCTGGAATCGTCGTGATGGTTTTTTCCTTGAGCCTTACCATTTTTCTCGTTTTGTATCAACGATACGTTCTGCGAAAAACGGGTTCTCTCGTTATCTCCGCTGACAGCGTTCATTATTCTTCCGATATTTTGAGTAACGGTGCCGTGATTCTTTCCTTGATCGTTGTGAGAATCACAGGAACGATCCAGATCGATTTTATCGTAGGTTCGCTCATTGCACTCTATGTGATTTGGAGTAGTGCAAGGATTTTTCGTTCGAGTGTGGATATCTTGATGGATAAGGACGTATCTCATTTTTATCGTCCTTCCATCGCTCGGATCATTCAGGAATTTAAACCGGAAGTTTTTGGATTTCAAAAACTCCGGACGCGCTCCGTCGGCGATTTACATATTTTAGAATTTCATCTTTCTATGCCGGGAAACTTGACTCTTGATAAAATCAAAAATATTACCGATTCCGTCGAAGAGAGATTAAAATTGGAATTTCCTACGATTGAAGTTTGGATTCATCCCGTTCCGTTGATCAAGAACGAAATTGAAAATAGCAAGGAAATTTGAATTCTGAAAAAGTCTTATTGAATAGAACTAAAAAAGAGAGATTATGAATTTTACCAAGTCAGCTGTTTGTGTTTTTTGCGGTTCTCGCAACGGTAACAATCCCATCTATACGAAAGTCGCGCAGGAGCTCGGAGCCCTTCTCGTTGAAAAGAATCTCGATCTTGTTTACGGAGGTGCCTCCTGCGGACTTATGGGAACGATCGCAGATGCAGTCCTTGACAAGGGCGGGTCCGTTTCCGGAATCATTCCCGACTTTTTGACTGTAAAGGAAATCAAACACGATCGTGTGAAAGATATGATGATCGTTTCTTCCATGCACGAGAGAAAGTTTAGAATGTATGAAAAGTCCGCCGGTTTTATCGCCCTTCCCGGCGGAATTGGAACTCTCGATGAACTCGTGGAAATCACGACTTGGAATCAACTCAAACTCATCTCAAAACCTTTGGGATTGTTGAATACAAATGGCTATTTCGATCATCTCTTCAAACAATTGGATCGAATGGTGACCGACGGATTTATGGATCCGTCAACTAAGAACGCGCTTGTCATTTCCGAGGATTCGTCCGAACTTTTGGATTTGTTAATCGCGAAGTTTTGAAATCGTTTCTTCTCGAAAAATAATCGACTAATAGTGATTTGTTTTTTTCGGCTTTTCCGCAAAAGAAATGAGTTCTTCCGAAATTTGATCTGAGACGGACTTTAAGTCCGTTTTCAAAAAGTTTTTTCGGTTCGTTGATTTGTCGGAACAAGGATGATTCTAAGATTGGAAGAATCGAATTTTCTTTCGGAAACTATTCTTTCTCAGGTTCCGGTTCTAAAATTTGAACGAGTTCTTGTTTTTCGGCTTCTTTTGCGAGATCCAATGCGGATTTTCCTTCTAAGTTTTTTAAGAATGGAGAGGCGTTTTCTTCGAATAGAAGTCGGACGATCGAGACTTGATCCTGAATCACGGCAACGTGAAGAGGTGTGTTTCCATCGAGGTCGATGGAGTTCGGAGAAATATCAAGCCGGAGAATTGTCTTACAAAGATCTTCGTCCCCCGTTTTTGACGCTTCGAATAGGCGCTCGACTAAAACCTTCTTCAGAATCTTCACTACGTGATGGTATTTCTGTCTTTCCGCTTCCTCTAAACCCGTTTTCCCGGATGAATTGATCTTAAGTGGATCGGCTCCGATTGTAAGAAGTCTTTCGAGACATTCCACGCTATCGTGCGACGCCGCGAGTAAGAGTGCCGTGTTTCCATCCGCATCACGATTTTCTAATATGGATTTGCTATCTTCCCTTTCCAAAAACAAATCCAAGATTTCAAAATCATTGTGAAGAGATGTGAGATGAAGAACGGTTCTTCCTTCCGAGTTTTTTTTCAGAAAATCCGCGTCTTGGTTCAAGAGATATTCTACGATGAAGAAATGTCCGAGATCGACTGCAAGAAGTAGAGGAGTATAACCTTCTCCGTTTCTTTCTTCAAGGTCGGGGCGAGGTTCTTCGTTTTCATAGACCGATTCCACGATCTCCATATTTCCGGTACTCACTGCTTTTGTAAGTGGAGTGTTACCTGCAAAATCCTTTTTACCACAATCTGCGCCCGCATCTAAAAACCTTCGAATCAAGTCTTCATTTCCAAGATCCAAAGAGGTTAACAAAGGAGTTTCTCCGCGAGAATTGGTTTCGTCGGGATCGGCACCCGCTTCCAAAAGAAGTTCGATCGCTTCTAAATCCAAATTCTTAACAGCCCAAGAAAGAACCCCGGAGCCATAGTTGTCCCTATAGTTTTTCAACCAATCTGTTAGGACGTCTTCTCCTTCCATTTCGGAAAGGAGCCTTGTGATTTCTTCATTCTTTCCGGTTTTGACCGCGGAAAAAAGGTCGATCAGTGATTCAGAAAAATCGGTCAGAAAAAATTCTCCAAAAGAATATAGAGTAGAAATAAGGTAGGAACCGAGAATAGAAGTCCGATTCCAGGAAACGCCGCCGAAAGGATGGGTCGAAATCCCATCTGAAGAGAAACGATCGACGCGGTGATCATCGGAGCCATTCCCGCTTCCAATACCGCAACCTTTGTATGTTTCGGGTTTACTTTCAGAAAGTAATAACAAAGAAATATTAAAATCGGCGCAAAAAGCAATTTATAAATGAGTCCGATTGCAAGGGCGCTTCCATAATGGGATTCCGATTCTCCTTTTTGAGAATTTTGATCGGGAAGTTGCAATTGAAATCCGACCGTGAATAAGGCAATTGGTACCAATGTATCTCCCAAAATTCGAAACACGGAATGGAGTTCTTCCGGGATTGTGAAAAGTCTTAGGAAAAACGAAAAAAGTAAAGCAAGAAACGGTGGGAAACTAAAGAGCTTTTTCAGGATGGGCTCGAAGAGTTTTTTATCGTTTCTTTTTTCATTTTCGGGTAAGTAGCGGACCGCAAGGATAAATCCCGGAATCGCCAAACAGAGAAATGTTCCGAACTGATCCGCGATTAAGACCGCATTGGTAACTTCTTCTCCGTAAAACATTCGTAAAACCGGAAGTCCGACAAAGGAAGTGTTTCCTAGTCCGCAACAAAGAGTCACTGCAATTCTGGTCTCCAAAGTCCAACGAAAGAATTTGCCCGCAAAGTAAAAGAAGAGGATCGATATTCCGAAGACCAACCAAGGCATGAGAGCTAAATAAACGAAGGAAATCTCCAAAAGCATCGCCGGAACGTTCGCTAAGATGAGTGCGGGCAGGGAAACATAGATTACGAAAGCTCCGAAAACGTGACCTGAATTTTCCGGAAGAATTCTCCCTCGTTTGAGTAACCAACCGGCAAAAAGACAAACTGGAATTAATACGAAATGAGCCATCCGAGGACACAGTGCAGATGGGAAACGATAGGGCAAGAGTTTTAGAAATAGCCCGCTGCCGGAATTGAACCGGCGACCTTTTCATTACGAGGGAAATGCTCTACCCCTGAGCTAAGCGGGCGGAAAGATTCCTTTCGGGAAGGGAAAAATCTTCACTGCAATCTCCGGAACAACAAGGTTCGATGTTCGTTTTACAAAGACTACACTGACCGTGTCCGTGCACATACACAACTTCAGAAAGTTGATGGCAAACGGGACATTCTCTTTTAAGATCCATCTCTTCGCGACTTCTTGAATTCTTTTACCATCATCGCAGTGATACTGTCAAGATGTTTCACTTGTTCTTTGAGTTCCGGTTTTTCATGGCGGGAAGAAAAAGAATAACAGGAATTCTTAACTCCTCTGTCTTTCATCCACCAATGACGTCCGATTTCCCTTCTTTCCCTGGCCGGTAGCTCTCCTTCATACATTTTGTACTCGTCGAATTGCGCTGGAAAGTTTCTTTCTTTTAAGTAAAAAGCATAAGCGGAATGGAAATTCATCGCCGCATTTTGAATCAATTCGTTGATGTGAAGACAACCCATGGTTTTATCCGCAGGAAAACGGCTCATCAGTTTCGAATAAGACATCTCTTCGCCGACTAGATAATCGTAGTTTCGGATCGCGACCGGACAGGTTTCGTAGGGAACCCTCTTTTCTTCGACTCCTGATTTTACGATTTTCATCGTAGTCAAATCGACTTCAAGATAAAGAGTCATATCGTGATAGGGATCGTATTGGTTTACTTCTATGATACAAAACGGAGGAGATTCTTCCGGAAACCAATAGTATCGACTTTCATAGTTTCTTTGAAAATCCGTATTTCTAAATCGAATTCTATCCTTGATTTCCTGTAACATGCCTGCCCAAACCTCGCATTATTCGGAGGTATCTTTTTTAAAAAGTGCCTGCCGAATTCTTATAAGTTCATCTTTTTAGAACACTCGATTCCCTAAAGAATTTTTTAGGCTTATTTTCAATTGCTTTTTTTGCCTTTCTTATTATCTTCTGTTCGGCTTAGATATGACGTCCTTCTTTTTGGAAAAATCGTTTCTTGTTACCGGAGCCAGTTCCGGAATCGGAAAGGCTCTCGTTCTGGATCTCAACAAAAAGGGTGCGGTCGTAGGTGCGATCGCTCGAAGAAAAGAGCTTTTAAAAGAATTAAAAGACAAGGCCGCGTTTCCCGATATGATATTCACTTTTCCGGGTGACGTTTCCGATTCTTCTCAACTCAAAAAAATTACGGAAGATTTTAGAAAGAAAGTCCGACGCATCGACGGAATCATTCATAGCGCCGGTATTAGTATGCGAGCCCTCGCAAGAGAAACCGAGATGAAAGTTTATGAAAGTCTAATGGAGGTAAATTTTTATCCGCTCGTCAATCTTTTCAAACTTTGTGAAGCGGAACTCAGACAAAATCAAGGTCATTTTGTGGCAATATCTTCGTTACAAGGAAGATTCGCAACTCCGTATCGTTCCGGTTACGCGGCCAGCAAACACGCCGTTCAAGCGTTTATGGATAGCATTCGGCTCGAAACTTTTGATAGCAGAATGCACGTTATGACGGTTTCTCCGGGTTATGTGAAGACCGATATTTCGGTGAAGGCATTGTCATCGGACGGTTCCGCCTATGGAATTATGGATGAAGGAATTAAGAACGGACTTTCTACGGAAGTTGTCGCTGATCGAATTTTAAGGGCGATCGAGTCCGGAAAGAGAGACTGTTATCCTTCTCAGTTTCGGGAGCTTTTTGCTTTTTGGATCAGCCGATTCTCGCCTTCGTTATTGGACAAACTTTTAAGAAGAGCGAGAGTGACTTGAGTTTATCTTCCAGGTAGATCCCAGACCAAACGGATTCCGGCTCTTCGATCGGATCTCAAATTGGGAATGCCCCCAAAAGATCTGTGATACACCGTTGATTCTTCCTTTGTAGATGCGAAAGAACCACCTCGGATCACTTTGTGCATTTTTCCAAATGCGCTTCTTTTGAGAGAATGTCCTTTGTAAGGAAGGTAATCCGAACTCGTCCATTCCGCAACGTTCCCACACATTCCAATCACCCCGTAAGGACTCGCCGATTTTTTTGCGAGTTCATACACGTTGATCGTATCCTGTTTTTTGGTTTCTAACGTATTACAGAGGAGAGGATCGAAATCGTTTCCAAACGGATAATCAAGAGGATTCGGATAGAAAGAATAAGACTCGTCCCGATTGATCATCCAGGTAAGTCCCGTCCCGCGAGCGGCCTTCTCCCACTCCATTTCCGTGGGTAGACGTTTTCCGGACCAACGCGCGTAGGCTTCCGCTTCGCGGTATGTGAGACCGTTTACAGGATGATTTTCTTTACCCGTTGGAAGAATCCCATTCGGCCAGTGCGGAGGCGGTTGAGTATTTGTTTCCTTTAAGAATTTTGAATATTCTTGATTTGTAACTTCATACTTATCGATGTAATAGGAGGAAATGTCTTGGAGATTACCTCGATCCGGTTTGAAATAGAATGGATTGTAACTATCTTCAGACGCGTCATTTCCTTGCCCATGAAGAAAGAATCCCATGGACTCGTAGAACAATTCTCCGTTTTGTTCGTATCCGCCGGATACGAAGACCATTTCTTTTCCGTCTTTCGGATGTCTAAGTTGTTTTGCCGGCCGAGTCCTTCTTCTCTCATCCGCAAAAAAAGCGCCCGGCTCTACATAAGCGACTTCTTGTTTGTAATCTTGTATAAACGTTCCTGCGGCCAAAAGACTTTCCGGAACTCCGGCGTTCGCCGAAAAGGATCCGAAGAGTTCGACTTCGTTCGCTTTTCTTCCTTTAGAAGTATTTTGATAAGCGACAGAGATTTGTCGGATTGAGAACAAGCCGATTTCCTTTTCCGGATTGGTTTGTAAAACTGGATATTCCGATCTTCTTGCAAGAATCGCCTTGATCTCGTCTTCTTCCTTTCCGTAAAAAACGGATCCTCTGCGGATTCGAATTTTTACTTTTCCTTTTCCGCGATAGACCGCCTCTACTTCGCCTTTCCAAAACGGAACCATTCTTAAATTGAGGGATGGGTCTTCCTGATCTTGAGAAAATAGCATCGTCGATTCTACCCCGATCCAAAGAACAAAAAGTAGAATGAAAAATTTTGAAATTGTAAGAATGCGTGGTCGGATCATATTCTCGAATCGTTGATGGAAGAGCGGGATTCTCCTTAAATCTTCGGCAAAAATCCGTCGCTTCCAAGGAGAATTTTAGGGGGAAAGTGGATTTTGAGAACTTCGCCTTTAGTAATGGATTGAGGATTTCAAGAAAATTTTCGGTCTATCCACTTGTTCCGACAAACTATAGACTCCTGAAAAACACTTGATTGCGGACTTGAAGTCCGTTGCTCAAAGGATTTCGGAGATTCTTACTTTGATCGAATCGGAATCAAAGAATTCTTTTTGTAGGAACTCCAAAAAGAAAAACCCCGTCTTCTTAAGGACGAGGTTTGAACGTTTCTTTTTGGTTTCAGAAATCCTTATTTCTTCTTTGCTTTGTAAGGAGGTGGACCTGATTTTTTGCTTCGGTCTCCACCACCGCTCCTGGCGCCGCCTCCGCCGCTTCCCCCGAACTTGGAACGCGAGCCTCCTCCGGAACCGCCCCCACTCGGTCTTCCGGAATAGCTTCGATCCCGATTGTAACCGCCTGATTTACGCGAAGGTTTTCTGTCGTCGAAACGTTGTTCCGCTTCGAATTTCATACTCGGATCGAAAGTGCCGCTTTCTTTATGAATCGTAAGTTTGAAAAGTGCCGCGGCGATATCAAGAGCCGTGTATTCGGTTCCCATCAACCTTTCGACCTGATTCACATATTCGCTCAAATGACCCGCGTCTACGAGCCCTCTGATCTTCGCGGTATAAGAATGAATTTTAGTTTCCTCAAGATCGTCTAACGTAGGAATTTTTCCGGGTTCGATTTTTACGCCGTTCGCACGCTCGATTTTTTTGAGATTGTAGATTTGTTTTCCCACAATGAAAGAGAATGCGATTCCTTTTTTACCGGCTCTTCCCGTTCTTCCGATTCTATGAACGTAGTCTTCGCCGTCTCTCGGCAGATCATAGTTGAAAACCGCTTCCACGTTATTCACGTCGATTCCTCTTCCCGCCACGTCGGTCGCTACTAGAATCTCGATGGTTCCGTTACGAAACCCGTTCATCACTTTGTCTCTTTGTTTTTGGTTGAGATCTCCGTGAAGACCTTCCGCAAAATATCCGCGTGATTTTAACAACTCGACCAATGTGTCGACTTGAGCTTTTGTATTGCAAAAGACGAGAGCGAGTTTGATGTTTCTGTGCTCGATCAATCTTGCAAGGGCTTCTCCCTTCGCACTTTCTTGAATTTCAAAGTAGATTTGTTCGATTTTCGGAGCGCTGAGTTTCTGATGTGTTACGTCGATAATCTGAGGACTTTTTTGAAAACGTTTCATCATATTCAAGATGTCGTCTGTCATCGTTGCGGAAAACATGATTGTCTGACGTTCTGCCGGAGTGTCTTTTAGGATGATCTCCATATCATCTCTAAATCCCATATCCAACATTTCATCGGCTTCGTCCAACACGACGATCTTTATCTCATCCAGACGAATGGAACCGCGTCTCATGTGATCCATCATTCTTCCTGGAGTTGCGATTACGATCTGAGGATTTTTTCTCAGAGCTCGTAATTGTCTGTCGATTTCCTGTCCGCCGTAGATCGGGACAACCTCAAAGTTTCCTTTGTACTTCATCAGCTTTCTAAATTGTTCGCTGACTTGGATCACGAGTTCTCTCGTAGGGCAGAGGATCAATGCTTGCAGACTCTTGGAATTTACTTCCAACTTTTCGATCGTTGGAATCGCGAACGCGGCGGTTTTACCCGTACCAGTTTGCGCGTGTCCGATGATATCTTTTCCTTTTAAGATGACTGGAATTGCGTCCGATTGAATCGGTGACGCTTCTTCGTATCCCATTTCAGCGATCGCATTTTGGATTTCGGTGGATAAGTTTAGTTCACTAAACTTGAGTTTCTTCATAGATGTTCCTTTTAAAGTATTGAATCATCCCATATTCCGGGAACCTCTAATACTTTGAATTTTCAAGATGAACTATCCGGAAGATCAAAAAGCCAATTAAAACGAGAGGAAGGCTGGAATCAGGAGATATTTTGTGTCTGCGTAGATAAGACACGCTGTATGACTATAGTTTGAAAATAGGCTATTTTTACAAGGATAAAAGAAAAGGTCGAATTTCGATTTTTGAATTCATCAAAGGAGTTACGAATCGGAAAAAGATGGATTCTTTGCGAAAGTAGCAGGCTGAAAGTAGCTTCAAAAATTCTTATATAAGAAATGAAGATCGAAAGAACCTTCTCCATTTCTTTGAAGAATCATAGATAGGATTTTGAAAACTGAAATTCGATTTCTTAAAGTGGTTTTTGAATCGAGCCGTTCGTGTATGGATCCTCTGTTTCGGGCAATCGAAAAAATAGGGATCGAAACTGGTCCGATCTCCGAATTCTTGCAAGACAGGGGAACGTTCGCCAAAGTTGGAGACGAACAGATTGCAATTTTTCATTTCCAACGAGGAGATAAGTGGTATGCTTGTGCGAATCGCTATCTCATACGGGGAAATGGTTTGAGCAAAAGAACGGACCGAACCTAGGAAAAGGATCGGAAGGTTACTTTTCTTTGAATAAGAGACCGTTCTTTCTAAAAACGGGCGGACGAATTTCCGGATCCGTATTCTGATCGAACCTCGTAACAGCGGAAGACGGAGTGGTTTCTCTTGCTCTGCATTCTTCTTTGGTAGCGAAAGAATGATTTTGAAGAGGTCAGTATGATACGCGACGGTTTTGGAAGAAGTTTTCAAACTCTTAGAATCAGTCTTCTGGATCGTTGCAACTTCGCTTGTACTTATTGCGTGGATGAGGATATCCTTTTATCACGTAAGAATTCTTATTTAGAAGTGGAAGAATGGATTCGTATCGTTCACGATCTTCACGGTTTATTACATTTAAAAAAAGTGAGACTAACGGGGGGAGAACCGACTCTTTACCCCCACTTAAAAGTTCTTGTTCAAGAATTAAAAAATTTAGGAATCCCGCAAATTTCCCTTACGACAAACGGTTCGATTCTTTCGAAACAAGCATCGGATCTAAAGAAAGCGGGATTGGATTCCATCAACGTTTCTTTGGATTCGATGACCCCGGAAGGATTCCGTGCAATGAGTCGGCGTTCGGCGATCAAACAGACGTTACACGGAATCGAGGCCGCCGTCGAAATAGGTCTTAAGGTTCGAATCAATTGCACTTTGATGAGAGGAAAGAATGAAGACCAGATCATTCCAATTCTTGAATATTCTTGGAGCAAAGGTATTCTACCCAGATTTTTGGAACTGATGAAGATGGGTTATTTGCAAAATTCAGATACAATCCCGATTTTTTCTCAAAAAGAAATTTTGGATCGTGTTGAAGAACATTACGGAGTTCTTACTCCGCAAACGAGGAAGATTTCCTCGACAGCGAATTACTGGAATACGGAAAGCGGAAATTCTTTCGGCATCATCGCGAACGAGTCCGCACCTTTTTGTAGCGATTGCGATCGTCTTCGTTTGGATAGCAAGGGAAGTCTTTACGGCTGTTTGAGTTCGTCCACGGGGTTTCCGTTGCCGAAACTCAGGGAACAGGGAATCGATATGGAACAGATTCTTATCTTAGCATTGCGTCAAAAACAAGACGTTCGTTTTAAGGGAAGCGATCTTACCATGATGGCTATCGGAGGTTGAAGTTGGAAGTTGCGGTAAAAACATTCGGAATCTTAAAAGATCATTTTCAATCCGATTTCGTATTAAATTTAGAATCTCCGGTGCGCGTTTTGGACGTTGTGGAAGAGATGAGAAAGAAAAAGCCCGAAACGAGTCAGATTCTGGAAGTTTCGCTCTGGGCTGTTCAGGATAAAATGGTCGGAGCCGATCGAATCCTAGTAGAGGGAGAAACCGTTTTGATTCTTCCACCGTTAAGCGGAGGTTGATGTGCATCTTCAAGAAGAACCGATTGATCTGAACAAAATCCTTTCGCAAGGACACGATCCTTCTTGCGGCGCTGTCGTTTTATTTAGCGGAGAACCGAGGGACACCGCAAATTCGAACAAACAAGTCGACTATTTGTTTTACGAAGCCTATCCTCCGATGGCTGAGCCGATGATTGAAAAAATATTGGAAGACGCAATAACGATCTTTCGTTTAAAAAAAGCGATCTGCGTTCATAGGACCGGCACGGTTTATCCGGAAGAATCCTCCGTCTGTGTGATTACCGCATCTTCACATAGAAAGGAAGCCTATGAGGCCAACCGTTATATCATCGATCGTGTCAAACACGAAGTCCCGATTTGGAAAAAAGAATTTTATTCCGATGGAACTTCCGAATGGACTCTCAATTGCGCGGGTTGTGCGGCTGGGGCGGTCGGACATGAACGTTACTCTCCTTTGAAGACGAATCCATGACGGATCGAAAGCCGACTGGACTCGTTTTGTGCGGCGGAAATTCAAGAAGGATGGGGACTGACAAAGGTTTGCTTTCAACCGAAGGTAAACTTTGGGTGGAAGAAAGAATTCAAACCTTATCTTCTTTTACCGATCGTTGTTTGATTTCGATTCGCTCGGAACAAAAAGCATCCTATTCAAAAGTCTTGCTCGGGAGAAATTTGGTAGAGGATTCGTTTTCGAATATAGGGCCCATATCCGGAATTCTTTCCGCACACAATCGATATCCAGATGACGATTTTTTAGTTCTCGCTTGCGATATGCCGTCTTCGGATTCCTGGGTGTTTTCCGAACTTTTAAAGATTTATCAGACGAATTCAGAAATAGAGAGTTACTTTTGCAAACTCGAAGGAATGATAGAGCCGTTTCCTGCGATTTATACCTCTAAATTGTTAAACGAAGTCAGTAAAAGAAGAATGGAATCCGACTTTAACGTATCGCCGAAAAACATTCTGGAAAAATCGAACGGAATCGCAATTGAAGTTCCGAAAGATCATTCGAACGCATTCTTAAATTTGAATACTCTTTCCGATTTGAGCGCGGCCGGGCTTTAAAATGAAACCGAAGTTTGGAAAATATTATCTCTTCGACCCACTTCCGGAAGCCCAGAAATTGCTGATAGAGATGGTTGTCAAAATCTTAGCCAAGTAGAAGTCCTCTTGTACGGTGCTCTCATTGTGCCTTGAATTTTGCGAATGCATCGTACATTACGCGATTGTTTTTTTCTGTCGAAGACCGGGTCGGTACAGCGTCTACAAGCCAAGATCCATCAAGAGATGGCGGAATCGCTCTCATTGCAAGGACGCCTTACACTTGAAAGGCGACTTAGTTTCTTTTTCGGAAAAGTAGGCGAAGAAGAAAAAACTCTCGTAGTTTATACGGGATTGAATTCATTAGGGGAGATTGTGGAAATTTGATCACTCGCGGAAATTCTGAAACGATTCGGTTGCGATTCTAAAAAATTCGATCTTAGAATCATACGGTAGGATTAGTAAAGCCTTGGGCGATATTCGTTAAACCGTTACAGGAAAGAAGTGAGTTATCCGATTCCGATCATCGGGAACTTAGTTCATTTTTATTTCGAAATGGAATCCTTGCGATCTCTGATCCATGGTCTGTATTCTCTCAGTTAGGACAAAAGAATGATCGACATCACTGAAAAAAAGACCAGTCTCCGATCCGCGGCGGCTGAGGGGTTTGTATTTTGCGCGCCGGAAACATTGAAGAGAATTCGGGAGAACACTCTTCCCAAAGGAGATCTCTTTGGTGTTGCAAAGGCGAGCGCTCTCCTTGCTTCCAAAAAAACATCCGATCTCATTCCTCATTGCCATCCTGTGCCTATCGATTTTTTTGAAATTTCTTTCGAACTTGTGGATAAGGGTGTGAAAATTTTAGCTAGCGCAAAATCGATCGGAAAGACCGGTATCGAAATGGAAGTTTTAACCGGACTCAGCGTAGCCGCATTGACGATTTACGATCTTCTCAAACCGATCGACAAACAATTGGAAATATCCTCCATTCGACTTCTGGAAAAAAAAGGTGGAAAGAGCGAGATTCAATTCTCCAAGTTTGCGGAAGGCGCTAAAGCCGCGATCTTAGTTTGTTCGGATTCTACGTTTGCGGGGAAACGAGAAGACGGGTCCGGTAAAATAATCGAAAGTATATTAAAAGAATCGAATGTTCTAATTCATGAATATACTATCGTTCCCGACGAGCCGGAAGAAATTCGTAAGAAAATCGGAGAATGGGTGGAAGCGGGTATCGACCTGATCGTTTCAACGGGTGGAACCGGATTGGGACCGAGGGATAACACGACGGATACGATTCGTAATCTTCTGGATCAGGAAATACCGGGAATCGCGGAGGCAATGAGATCCTTCGGACAGGACCGTACTCCGTATGCGATGCTTTCCCGTTCGTTAGCGGGGCGAATCAAGAAAACTTTGATAGTGTGCGTTCCCGGAAGTTCGAACGGGGCCCGAGAAAGTTTGAAGGCGATCTTTCCTGCGGTCTTTCACGCGAAAAAGATGATGAGAGGAGAGGGGCATTGATTTCTATCGAAGAAGCGTTAACGAAAATTCTTGCGGACGTTTCTAAGTCGAATTTGGAATCGGTTCCTCTTGCGGAAAGTTTGGGAAGAATTCTTGCCGGCGACGTAAAAGCGGATCGGGATTACCCGCCTTTTCACCGTTCAACGATGGATGGATACGCAATTAAGAGCGAGGATTTTCACCCATCTAAAACCTATCATTGCAAAAAAGAAATTTTTGCTGGAATGGAATCTAAACTGGATCCCGGCGAGGAAATCGTAAAAATTATGACGGGAGCGGTCGTGCCGGAAGGTTTGGATGCGGTGATCAAAATCGAAGACAGTCAGGAAATCGAAAGCGGGAATCCGATTTCGAAAGTAAAACTAAAATCCGATCAAGTATTCCATTTTATGAATATAGCAGTTCGAGGAGAAGATTTAAAAAAAGGAGAACTCGTAATCGGATCGGGAACCGTACTCGGAATGTCCGAAATATCCTTGTTAGCTTCTTTAGGATTCGATATCGTTCCCGTGAGAACCCTTCCGAGGGTTTCCATCATATCAACCGGAAGCGAAGTTGTTTCGGTCGGATCAAAGCCACTCCCTTATCAGATTCGGGATTCAAATTCGTATTCTTTGATTGCCATTTTGAATCGTCACAAAATTCAACCCAATTCCATAGAACTCGTTCCCGATGATGAATTAAAAATTACGGAAGCTCTTCAAAAGGGTTTGGAATCCGATATCCTTTTGTTGTCCGGAGGAGTTTCTATGGGAAGTATGGATTTGATTCCTCCTCTTTTAGAAAAACTCGGAGTCAAAAAAATATTTCATAAGGTTTCGTTAAAACCGGGTAAGCCGATTTGGTTTGGAAAAAAAGGGAGGACCGTGGTTTTCGGGCTTCCGGGAAATCCTTTCAGCGTCCAGGTTTGTGCGAGAATTTTTTTAGATCCGTATATTCGTTCTTATCTAGGAATGGAAATTCCAAAACCACTGCGATTCTCCTTTTTTGGAAAAAGAAAAAAGAAAAATTCTTTACCGGAATTTTTTCCGGTAATTTTCGAGACGAGGGAAAAAACGGGACTGAGGGCTAAGTCGTTTAACGGAAGCGGGGATATACGAGCCGGATTGTCTTCCGATGGAATTGCGTTACACCCTGGTGAGCATAGCGAAATTTCGGAAGAAGATATTTTGGAATTTTATCCTTGGTGAGAATTAAGTTTCGATCTTACGATTTCTTTTTTCTGGCGATTTTTTTCGAATTCAGATGGTCCATCAATTTTTTTATTCTTTTCGTTCTTGTTTCGGATGTTTTCGCTTCTAAGATCGCTTCGACATATTCCCTTTGATGAGACCAAGAAAGCGCATCAAAAGATTTTTTTGCAGAACTCGTTTTAGGAAAGAATGTAAGAACGTCTTTCGGGAGCCGAACGATTTTCTTTTCGTAATCGATGTATTTTGTTAGTTCCGGGTTCTTTTGTTTTTCCTCTTTCGAACCTCCTTTTTTAATTTTATCTTTCTTTTTAAATCTCATTGCGGACCAGGTTTCGTTTAACGATACTAAGGCGACTGTGTCGTAATCGTTTTCAAAAAGAATTTCCCAACCGTGATCTCTTTCCAGATCCGTTTGAGTCCCTGAAGTTTTCTTCGGAAACGCGATCCAGAAAAGAGTTTCTTCTTTGAGATATTTTCGGATTTTTAGAAAGGAGGATTTGAGGGTGGAAGTAGAATCCACAAAAAGAAGAATTCCATTTGCGTCTGAAACTTGATCTATAAAGCGAACTCCGCCGATCGGCTTTGAAGAAAAAATGTCTTTCAAATTTAAAACGAAGACATTGTCCCCATTCTTAAATTTCAATTTTTTCATGGAAATGGGATCAAATTGTTTCATAGTCGAATTAGAAAATCCTAACTGAGAAAACTTGCAAATCAAAAAGAATGATTCTATTTTATCGAATCGAAATGAGAATAAAATTCTTCGTTAAAAACGGATTAGAAAGTAAAATGGGTTTTGCCGCTTAAAAGTTTTTCTAAAAGTTCGGCAAGATCACTTTTGCGGAATGGCTTTCTAAGGCTGGCGGAAAATCCGAATTCTTTGGGAGATGAGATGACCGGATCTTCCGAATATCCGCTGGAAGCGATCGCGATCACTTTTGGGTCCAGCTTTCGAATTTCCGAAATCGCTTTTTCACCTCCCATGCCGCCGGGAATCGTAAGATCAAAAATTAAAATATCGAACGGAGAAGAAGAATTCTTCGCTTCTTTGAAGAGTTGGATCGCCTCCGTTCCATTCTTCGATGCGACGGTTCGATAACCCATTTTTTCCAACATCTCCGAGAAGATTTCGATGATAAAGTCCTCGTCATCCATTATAAGAACTTTTCCAAGCCCGCTGTGATGATTGGTTTTCTTTGATCGGCTCGTTTTGATTTCATTTTGAGATATCGGTAAATAAATATTGAACGTACTGCCCGCACCTAACTCTGATTTAACTTCGATTCCACCGTCGTGTTTTTGAACGATGGAATAGGATGTCGCAAGACCGAGTCCGGTTCCTTTTTGTTTCGTCGTGAAGAACGGTTCAAAAATGCGGGGGAGTAAATCTTTTGGAATTCCAGTCCCGCTGTCTTGTACGGAAATTTGAATATAGTTTCCTTCTTTCAAGCGGACCGAGTTGTATTTACCGAGATACATATTCTTTGCCGAAACTACGATTGTTCCTCCTAACGGCATCGATTGAACCGAGTTGATGATTATATTCTCCACCACCTGATGGATTTGATTTTCATCAAAATCGCAAAGACCGAGGTTTTCTTCTATTTCGAAGTGACAAGAAACGTTCGAACCGCTAAGAGAAAAGAGAACGCATTCGTTTATGATCGGGGCTAAAGAACCCGTTTTTCGTATGGGTTTGCCGCCTTTTGCAAAGGTCAAAAGCTGTTGTGTCAGATCTTTCGCGCGATTGAAGACGGTGATCGCCTTATCAAGATATCTAACGTTCGGTTCGCCGGCTTCCACCTTTTCACGTGCAAGGTCGATATATCCGAAAATTCCACCGAGGAGGTTGTTAAAATCGTGAGCAATCCCACCAGCCAATACGCCGAGGCTTTCTAATTTTTGAGCGTGAAGTAAACGCCTTTCTAACTCTAAGCGTTCGGATTCCGCGCGCTTGCGATCCGTAATATCGGTTCCGATACTGATGGTTCCAATAATATGATGATTCGTATCTTGCAGAATCGTGTTATCCCATTGAATCAGTTTTTTATCGCCGTTTCTTGTTCTGAGATAATTTTCATAATGAAGCGGAAGTGAGTTTGTTCGAATCGCTTCCTTAAATATCGATAAAACCTGTTCTCTTTCTTCCGGAAGTAAAAAATAATCAAACCAATTGTTTCCGATGAGTTCTTCCCTTTTCCAACCCGTTAAATTGAGAAGGTAATCGTTACAGAACGTGATGTTTCCTTCCGCATCCAATCCTAGGCTGATTAGATTGATGTTTTCCAATGTCACTCGAAATCGTCGTTCCGATTCTAAGAGGGCTGTTTCGGCAACTTTCTGCTCGTCCGATTCTTTTTTAATGAGAAGAAAATAGCGATTGAGAATGATAAATAGAAGCAAGGTTGTAATTACGACGAAGCTCCAGCCTTTGTAAGTCTGTAAGGTCGTTAAGATCGAAGGATCAAATGAAACGAAGCGAATGAACTGATCCGAGATGAAAATCCACGCCGACGCTAAAATGAGATATAAAAGAGAAACTCGAACGGGGGCAGATTTCGGAAGGAATTTTATCATAAATAGTAAATTATAAAAAGATACCGAATTCCTTTTGAAACGGGAACCCTAATTTTAGTTTTACGATTTTATTTTTGAGATTTCCGGGAAGTCTTTTATTCATTGAAAGGCGACTTGAGCGGGAAATCACTTCGTTTATCAATAATCCTTTGTACTTAGCAAAATGAGATCGGTGAATTTAAGACGTCCGATTTTAAGATTCGTGAAGTTGATTTTTTTAAGAATTCTGAACGAAGAAGCATCGAAAAAAGGTACCGATTTTCTTTGTTTGAGAAGAAGGTTTCTCTTTTTGATCGAAAATGATCTTGTAAAGCGATCTTGGTTTTTTACGATCGTGGGCAAATGAGCGCACTCTTCCGCTGGATTTTACCGGCTAAACCAAAACCTCTCTTACCTCCCGAAATGATAGAAGAAAGATATCCGCGTTTTCGTTGGAGAATCTTAGAGGCGACTTTTATCGGTTACGCGGTCTTCTATTTAGTTCGAAATAATTTCCCCGTTGTATCCAAAGAGATGGGAGAAGCGCTACACTACAGTCAAGAGCAGATCACAAATATTCTAGCGGTAACTGCGATCACCTATGGACTCGGGAAATTTATCATGGGCGCTCTATCTGATAGGAGTAATCCAAGATTCTTCATGCCTCTTGGTCTAATTTTGACCGCGGTTTGCAATTTGTTTTTTGGAGCTTCCAGTAATTATGAAACGCATTTTTATCTTTGGGCGTTGAATGGGTTCGTTCAAGGAATGGGCTGGCCACCGTGCGGAAGATCTCTTGGACATTGGTTCGGAGTCGCCGAAAGGGGATCCAAGTTTGCCATTTGGAACATAGCGCATAACGTCGGCGGTGGTTTGGTCGGCGTGGTCGCGGCGTACAGCGCTTCTTGGTGGGGTTGGAGAAACGCATTCTATATTCCTGCGTCGATTGCGATCGTAACTGCGGTCTATCTTCTTTTTCGATTGATGGACACTCCACAATCCGTCGGTCTTCCCTCCATCGAGGAATATCAGGAAGACCCGGAGAGAGATTTAAGAATTCCTGTTGCAGATCAAGAAAGGGAGCTGAGCTTTCGAGAGATTATCGTTCAATCCGTATTCAAAAATTATTATATATGGACTTTTGCGTTCGCGAATTTTTTTGTTTACGTGGTTCGTTACAGCCTAACGGATATTGGTCCAACCTATCTAAAATTTGCCAAAGGAGCCACTTTGGAAAAAGGAGGAGTCAGTACTCTGATTTATGAATTCGCCGGAATCGGATCCACGCTCTTGGTCGGTTGGGGTTCCGATAAGCTCGGTGGAAAAAGAGGGATGGTCAGTTTTCTATGTATGGTTCCCATTTTATTCGCTTTGACCGGATTGCTCTTCACTCCTCCCGGCCATCTTTGGCTCGATCTGACATTATTCGGAGTCGTCGGTTTTTTTATTTATCCTCCGGTTATGCTCTTGGGAGTTGCGGGACTCGATTTTACTTCGAAGAAAGCGGTTGGAACCGCGGCAGGTTTTATCGGCTTATTTGGCTATTTGGGCAGAACGAGCCTTTCAAAGGCCGTAGGCTGGATGAGCAAGCAAGAAGGTTTCCATTGGGAGCAATCCATATATTTGATTATCGGATCCACTTTGATAGCCCTTGCGTTATTAGCGGTGACTTGGAGCTGGAAACCGAAGGCTTAAATGAATTTGTTTAACCTTCGGCTTTGACTTTAGAGTTCTCTTATTTAATAGCTTATTGTTCCACACAGATTACGTTTGCGGAGGAGCCTAAAGCGTCGCAGGTGGAAGCAAAGTAATTGATTGCAGAGGAATTGACACTTCCTGCCCAACCGGTCATTCCATCCACGGATGCACTCGCACTTGTCCAGTTAGAGCAATTTTGAGCGAGGAGAACCGTCCAAGTGTTGTCCATTCCAGTAATATATCCACATGCGTTGCTTCCCATCGGACAAGCGAACGCGGCCGTCACTCCTGAATTAGAGCTTACCTTGTTTGACCATGAAAAAGGAAGAATGGAAGCGCTGTTCGATGTGGCAATCACAGTGGTGTTATCAGTTCTATAGTAAGTGTAGAGCGGTTTGAGAGGCCAGTCGGCACTCGGGCTTGGGAGAGGTTTTCTTGTAGACGTTCCCAAGAGCGCAATGACGGTTCCAGAAACGCCTCCCGGTTTATTAGAGGAACAGAGAGTATCAGCACCGGCCTTTCCCCCGAAATTTCCGGTTCCACCGTTTCCCGCGTTCACCATATACATTCTTTTATCATTATCCGAAATCGTAATATTGGAAGTCGTCGAAACGTTAGTCGCGCTTCCTATCGATTGGGAAACCCTTGCCGTGATGACTTCGCTTTCATCGGCAAAATCTGGCGTTCCTGTCTCATTCGTTCCACTCACGATCCGGTTGACAGCCGTCGTTCCTAAGGTGGTCGGTAAGGCGGAATTAACGCTCAAGTTTGTCGGGAAATTCGGATAGGAAATGGATACAGTGCCAGACGGATTTGGTCCCGGTGGATGCGAAAGATTCAAAGTAAAATTTGTGGAAGCATTGGTCGTACCCTCGACTACGGTAAGAGAAGAAGTCAGGACCACCGAAAAGCAATAGATATCGATGTCGGTGACATTCCCAGAAATGGCCCCGGTATTATTATAAAGATTGCAAGAAAGGTTGTTCGGAAAGCCGGAAATGGAAACGTTATAAGAAGCTCCACTGTTTAGTTTCGTGGAGAACTGGTAGGTTCCGGCTCCGCCCGTGATTCCCGGAGAAGAAGGAAGAATCGTAACCGTATCACTCCCGTTTGCCAAAGTAAGGCTTCCACTGACCAGACCGGAAATATTTCCTCCGAGAGTGAATGTGGAATTCCCTGTCCCTCCGGAAGTAGTGCTGGAGTTCTGCTGTGAACTCACCGGAGTGTTCACGACTTCCGTCGCGACAACTTGAATTGCCGTTCCCAAACCTTTTGAGGCATCGAATTGCATCTTATCGGCTTGCGCACAGTGAGCCAAAAAAGTTAAAAAGAGTATTCTAAGAATGGAAAATTTTCGCATAAGTTCGTCCTCATTCAAGATAACTCCTGGCAGAAAATTTATTTACCAAAATTTCCTTTTTTATAAGAAAAAGCGCCATTTTATTTTTTTAGGAACCCCGGAGTTCCGACCATGATCGTTTCTTTCCCGGGGTAGAATATAGAAAAGGGTAGAAATTTCCGGTTTTTCGGGCGTTTGCCCCTCATTTTGTAGTGTTCGGTCCCTTGATTGAAAAGTCGAACCGAAACGAAGAGCCATTTTGCACTTGCCTTCCTTAAAACCGTTCAATAGTTTTCCGTTATGGTACACCCTTGGCATGATATTTCTCCGGGCGAAGAAATTCCGGAATTTGTAAATGGA
Organism: Leptospira stimsonii; assembly: GCF_003545885.1. Taxonomy (NCBI): domain Bacteria; kingdom Pseudomonadati; phylum Spirochaetota; class Leptospiria; order Leptospirales; family Leptospiraceae; genus Leptospira; species Leptospira stimsonii. The sequence goes on along the minus strand of NZ_QHCT01000001.1, from coordinate 279,982 downwards.
ATTATCGAAATCAAACGCGGCAGTAGAGCGAAGTATGAGGTAGATAAGGAATACGGGATTCTAAAATTAGATCGTGTCCTATATTCTTCTTTTTATTATCCGGCGAATTACGGCTTCATTCCTCAATCCTATTGCGGAGATCACGATCCTCTCGATATTCTGGTTCTTTCTCAAGTGGAACTCGAGCCGCTCTGTTTGGTAAAATCGAAAGTAATCGGGGTGATGAGAATGTTGGATTCCGGCGAGGAAGACGATAAGATCATCGCGGTGGCCGCAAATGATATGTCGGTAAATCACATCAATGACATCTCTGAACTTCCTCCACATTTCACGTTGGAACTAAAACATTTCTTTGAAGATTATAAGAAGCTCGAAAAAAAGACGGTCGTGATCGAAGAATTTCAAAACGCAAAACTTGCCAGACAAATCGTTTTGGATTCTTTGGAATTGTATAAGAAGACGTTTCCGAAAAAGTAAGATTTAAAAAATTCTTTTTCCCGATTTATTTTTTGGGAAAGAATTTCCTGAAGAAAAGATTTCTTTTTGGGATCGGTTTCTCCTATTTCAGAATTTACGTAAGAGGATAGGTTGCCCAAATCCGGAAAAGGAATCTTTTGAAATTTCGGTTTCAGCCGGGTAAAAGAACGCAGGAGTTCCCACAAAGTCCGTCTTTCATACGCTTGCGAACTTATTGAAAGGAATTCTTCTTACTGGATTCTTATAGGAGTTCCTACATTTTACGGTTTTGGGAAAATTCTAAATTTCTTTCGGGAGAATCAACCTTTTCAGAAAAGGCTTATGGCTTTGAATTAAAAACCGATTTTTCACAGCCGAAGACTTTCAGTTGGAACTTTCTTTTTGAGAATCGATCAAAAAGGTTTTTTTTCGAGAGTTCTTTTTTGGTTCTCTCACTTCATTGAAAAATCAGATTACACAAAAGTATAAATTCCCGAAATTTTTCTTGGTCATTTTTCAAGTTAACTGGACGTTTAGAATCGGATCGAACGTAAGAACCATTCTTCATTTCAGACTTGGCCGGGAAAATCTCCCGGTTTTGTTCTCCATCTTCTGTGAACCCAAAAATACTGTTCCGGAAACAGTTTCACTTCTTCCTCTAAGGCTTTTGTCCACACTTCCGTATAATGACGGATTGCCGTTTCACGATCTGAAAACGCTTTCTTATCGACAAAGCCTAAGTCCTTGATTCGAACGATGACCTTTCCTTTTTCTCCACAGAGGACCGAGTATAATAGCATCTTTGCCCCGGTGAGGTAGGCCATCAGTGCAGGACCTTGATACGTGGAAGCAGGACGATTGAAGAAGTTTACGAAGATTCCTACCTTTCCCGCGTTCTGATCGGAACCGAAACCCATCCAATATCCTTGTTTGATCAGCTTCGCAACTTGACTGGATTCATCGGTGGATACGAGTTTGATTCCGTTCTTCGTTCTAAGTTTATAAATCAATCGATCAACGTAAGGGTTTCTTACCTTCTTATAAATCCCTGCGCCCTTCATTCGAATTCCCATAAACTGAACTAGGATTTCCCAAGTTCCAAAATGTCCTGAGATGAGAACGACTCCGATTCCTTCTTCGTTTGTCTTTCTTTCTATCTCTAAACTTTCTTTGTCATAAACGAGATATCGATCCATCCATTTCTGATTGAGCCTCGGCGCGTAGAGAGTTCCTGCGACTAAGTTTCCGATGTGAAGAATACTCTTCCAAACAAGTTCCTTTTTTTGGGCTTCGCTATACTCAGGAAATGCATAGGATATATTTTCATACGCGATTCTTCTGTGTTTTCTCGCGAGCGGGTAAAGAAGAATGACCAAAAATCTTCCGAACAATAAACAAAGACGATATGGTAAAATGCGAAAGGGAAGATAGAATAGATAAACGAAGAGAAATGACGGAATGTAACGAATCAAGGGAGCCCCGTTAATTGTTTTTAATTACAAGGGGAACCATTTTGGCTCCGATTGACAAGCAAAAGAACTAGCTCTTTTTTCTTCTTCCTTGAGAATTCAAACTAAGAAATACCCAGGCCACATTTTCTTTCCATGGCGCATAAGAATCTTGCTTCTTTTTTCTTTTTGAAAGATTCTCTTTGTCAAAGCAAAGTTTTGAACTCGAAAAAAAACAACTTCTCACAAATCGAAGCTCCGAGAGTTGACCGCAAAGGGTAGGTCGGAAATTCTGGAATTAGCCTTTTTATTTTTTTTGTGAACGTGAACTTTGCAAAAAGAAAAATCTTGTACTCTTAAAGACCTATGAACAATCTGAAAACCTCCGTACATGAAATCTATCTCTCTCTTTCGGGAGAAGGAATTTCAACAGGATTGCCAACCGTCTTTGTTCGTATGGCGGGATGTTCCTTACGATGCGGAATGGCTGTGGGACGCAAATTATGGTGCGATACTCCTTACGCCCTTTCTCCGAATGCAGGTGAAGAATTGGATCTTGAAGAAGTTCTGAAGCGAATTCGAGAACTGAGTCCCGTGGATACACAGATTCTCCTTACCGGAGGGGAACCTTTGGAAGGTAGAAACCGAAATTTCAGCGTCGCATTAGGAAACGAAATCTTGAGAACTCGAAATCATTCGGGTTCTTATCCAAGACCAAGAGTGGAGACGAACGGTGCCGAATCCATCGAAGGTTTGGATTCGTTTGTCTTTACTCTGGATTATAAACTTCCCGGCTCCGGAATGGAAGATCGGATGCTTTTGAAAAATTTAGAAATTTATAAAGATAGAAAAAACAGTTTGGATGAAATTAAGTTTGTGATTCGAGATAGGATGGATTTTGATCGATGTGTCGAGGTGATTCAAAACTTTGGTTTAACCGGAAATCTTTTGGCGTCTCCGGTTCAAAGCGAATTGTCCCCGGAACTTCTTTCCGAATGGATCAAGTCTTCTCTTCGTTCCGGTCTTCGCCTTTCTCTGCAAACCCATAAATACATTTGGGGCGATCAAAGGGGCGTATAGTTGGAAGAAACCTTACAACTCAGCCTCGATTTCGAATCCAAACAGCGTTCCGGGTACCGAGGTGATTTCTGTTTTCTTGCAAACTCACCCGAGTTGGGAATCGGAAAGATCGTTTCCTCCGAGGAAGGAAAGATTACGATAGAATTCGTTTCCTCCTCAACGAAAAAAACGGTCACTGAAAATTCTCCTCATTTAAGAATTCTTCCCGGTTATCCGTCTCCGCTGAGAAATATCGGGGAACAGCCGAGCCTGATGGATCTTTCGCTGACCGCGTACGAACTCAAACTTACGCATGCCTTCGATAAACTTTCGGCGCTCTCCAATTCCAGAACGAGACTTCTTCCGCATCAAATCGAGTCGACCTATATCGTCGTCAACAGTCTTCGTCCTCGTTTTATTCTCGCCGATGAAGTAGGCTTGGGAAAAACGATCGAAGCCGCTCTTGTGATGAAAGAACTCATCTTCCGAAGAGGTTATAAGAAGGTTCTGATCGTCGCTCCCTCTCCTCTATTGGTTCAGTGGCAACAAGAGTTGAAGAATAAATTCAACGAAGATTTTGAAATTGTTAAGCGAAGAAACTTTCACACCGAAGGCGATAAGAATTGGAAAAATTTTCAGCACGTCATTACTTCGGTGGATTTTATCAAAAATCCGAAATACGCAGAGGAAATTCTAAAAACGAAATGGGACATCGTTATCTTCGACGAGGCGCATCGACTCCGAAGAGATTATCATAAGATCACAAGGGCTTATCTTTTCGCGGAGAAAATTTCCAAAAAGTGCGAATGTCTTCTTCTTTTAACGGCGACTCCGTTTCGCGGAAAGTTGGAGGAATTGTATTATCTGATGCATCTGATCGATCCGAATATTTTAGGACCGTATCATACATTCGTAAACGATTATATACTCGGAAATAAAACCGATCTCAAAGAGAAAATTTCCAAGGTCCTTTTGAGAAGAAGAAAGGTGGAAGTCGGCGGTTTCACCAAACGATTCGCCAAAACCGTAAGAATCGAACTTTCTCCGGTGGAACGGGAATTTTACGAAGAGACGACCAATTATGTTCGAAGGGAATACAATCTCGCGATGAGAACACAAAACCGCGCCATCGGTTTTGTGATGATCGTTTTTCAAAAACTTCTCGATTCTTCCGTTTTCGCGCTTTTGTCCGCGCTTACAAAGAGAAAGTTTCTATTGGAAAATCGATTCCATCATATCAAACAAATGGAATCCAAATTGGAAGAATGGGACTTGGATGAGACCGAGGACGTTGAGGAATTCGTCTCCGGTTTGGATGAGTCCGTCCAGCTCGATCTTCAGAGTTTAAGAAGAGAACTTCTTTCTCTCAATCGATTGATTCTTCTTGGGAAAAAAATCAAAGAAGATAAGAAGTCGATCAAGCTCAAGGAAACGATTCTCAAATTGCAAAAGGAAGGACATCCGAAGTTCATCATTTTCACTCAGTTTCGAACAACTCAGGATTTTTTGGCGTCCGTCCTCGCGGAATTTCAAGTAACTTTGTTTCACGGTTCTTTGAGCGCGGATGCAAAGGAGAGGGCGATCGTAGAATTCAAAACGAAGACCGAAATTCTTATTTGTACCGAAGCGGGAGGGGAAGGGCGGAATCTTCAGTTTGCGAACGTCTTGTTCAATTACGATCTTCCTTGGAGTCCTTTAAAGATAGAACAGAGAATCGGAAGGATTCATAGATTCGGTCAAAAGGACAACGTATTCATCTTTAACTTTGCGAGCAAGGATACCGTTGCGGAAAGAATTCTCGAAGTGCTCACAAATAAAATTCGTCTTTTTGAGGAATCGATCGGCTCATCGGATGAACTCTTAGGTGCGATCGAAGACGAATTGGATTTTAATTCCTCCTTTATGAAATTCGTTACGGGCAATAAATCCAAAGTCGAAATGGAAGACGAGATCGACAATCGAATCAAGATCGCAAAAAAAGGTTTTGAAAAGTTGAGTGATCTCGTAACTCCCAAGATGATCGATTTTAATCTTTTGGATTATTACAGTCATACACTTGAAGAGCGTTCGTTTAACAATACGCACCTCGAAGAATTCGTATCCCGGTTTACGCGAACGTTTCCGGAAGAGGCGGGTTTTAAACTCGTCAAAAAGAAACCACAGATTTACGAAATCGATTCCGTTCCGTTTAAGGGAAAATTGGGGACCTTCGATTCCGAACTCGCGCTCCAAAACGATAGCTTAGAATTTCTAGCATTCGGACATCCTCTGGTTGATAAGGCCGTTTCTCATTTAATCCAGAATCAAAAGGGTTGGGGAGTTTCCTTTCATTCCGTTTCCAAGAAAGAATATTATGTTTTTCTGGTGGACTTTCAGTTTACCCTCAATCGTACCGAATTGTTTTATTTCGAATGCAATCGTCAAAGCGGAAGTATCAAACAGATTTCCGAACTTCCGGAAGAACTCAGGAATTCAGATTCTAATCCTAAAACCGGCGAGAGGGAGATCGAACTCCCTTCCCGTTTTGAAGAAAATTTAATCCGAACTTATTTGACTTTGGATGAAATCGTGGAATCCAGAAAGAAACAACTGGGAGACCAAACCCTCGACTTGTTTCAAAAAGAGGAATTCAAGATTCGAACCAGCAATCAGAATACGCTTCGACAACTCGAAGAAAAACTGATGCGTCAGGAAGCCGCATTCAAATGGGAAGGGAAACCCGAAAAAAAATCCGCGATGAATCGGACTCGAAACGAGATTCAGAAAGTAAAAGAAGACTTCGATCGAGAGCTTCGCAAGGTCAGGAACGGAAAAACGATTCAACACCGTTTTCAACTTTTCCAGGTATATTTACCGTACTAAACTCGGCTCCTTTTCCTGCTCGACATCCGATTTTGGTCGAGGTTTCTGGACCTTAGCAATTCGAACGGAGCCTGACGACGTGAAACTTTCCTTAGACTGGATGAATGACTTTGCACCTTTGAAAGAGGTCGGTCTCGATGCGATCCTAAAAAAAATTGCGATTTCGGTTTGTGAAATCGACGGCGCCGATCCTTTTCGCCCTGAATTGGATTTTGTAAAAATTGTAAAAATAGAATCTCTGGAAAAACATCCTTCCGCGGATAAACTCCAAATCGCACAGGTTACGAACGGCTCCACAAAATCTCAAATTGTCACCGGGGCTACAAACGTAAAAGTGGGGGACTTGGTTCCGCTCGCAATTCCCGGCGCAAAGCTGGGAGAGAAGGAAATCTTAGAATCGGAGCTGAGAGGAGTCAAAAGTTCGGGAATGCTCTGTTCTGAAAAAGAGTTATCTCTTGCCGATGAGAGTGCAGGCGTTTGGATCTTGAACGGTTTAGAAGGAGCTGAAGTCGGGAAATCGATTCGAGCGTTTTTACATTATGATGATATTGTATTCGACGTGGATAACAAGTCGATTACCCATAGGCCGGATCTTTGGAATCATTTCGGTTTCGCGCGAGAGCTCGCGTCCCAACTCAAACTTCCGATCCGATTCAATCCTTTTGAGTCGCTTTGGAATTTCGACCTCAACATTTCACTTCCGAAAGTATTAGAAAATCAGAATGCTCATTCTTACTACGCTTCTTCGATTCAGGGAGTTTCGATTCTTCCTTCCAAAAGGAAATTTCAAGCACGACTTCAAAAATGCGGAATTCGTGTGATCAACAACGTGGTAGACGTTTCCAATTACGTGATGTTGGAAATGGGTCAGCCAACTCATTTTTTCGATAAAAAGTTTTTAGAAAGTCAAGGTGGCGTTTCCCTTGAAGTATCGTTCGCGAAAAAAGGAGAAAGTTTTGCGTTGCTCGACGAGAGTTCACCTTCCTTGGAAGACGAAATTCTTCTTATCCGAAATCAGGGAAAACCCGTTGCGATTGCTGGAGTCATGGGCGGAAAAGAATCCGCGGTGCAAAACGATTCCACGGAAATCGTTATGGAATCCGCCGTTTTTGCGAGAGAACGAGTTCGTAAATCGATTCGCCTAACAGGAATTAGATCCGATTCTTCGGTTCGTTATGAAAAAGGGTTGGAGGCGACGACGACTCTTCCGGTAATTCGAAGAGCGCTCAATCTTTTAAAGGAGAACGGTTGTTCCGAGCTAAAGGCTTCCGAGCCGGTAGGATTTTTACACACTCCTCATAAAGAAGTTCACATCCATACAGACATTCATTTTATCAATGCGAAGTTGGGAGTGGAATTATCGAAAGGTGACGTTACCGATATTTTAGAAAGGCTTCACTTCACTGTTTCTTGGAAAGGGGAACACTTAGAAGTCTTGGTTCCTAAATTTCGGCATAACTACGACGTTACGATTCCGGAAGATCTTGTGGAAGAGATCGGAAGGACTCGCGGTTACGACACGATTCAAGTTGCTCCAGTGCTGGCCGAAGTAAAAACTCCGGTTCGAAATCTCAGTCGAGAATTGGAAAGGAAACTCAAAACGTTTTTTGCGGGGTCACTCGGTTTCCACGAAGTGTATAATTATTCTTTTCAATCTTTAAAGGACAATACGTTCGACGGAGATCCGAAACTTTCGGTGAAAATCAAGAACGAGATGCCGGAAGAACAAGCGGTTCTTAGAAATTCCATGCTTCCTTCTCTTCTGAAAAATGTGAGAACCAATCAGGATCGATTTACTGAAATCAAGTTATTCGAGTTCGGAAGAACGTATTTTAATCTTCCAGAGCCGGACAACGAGAAGAAATTCTTCGCGTATGCAGTTTCTTTCGACAGAAAGAATTCGGAGACGGATCTAAAACTCCTTGAAGAAGATTTTTTAAACGTACGAAAACAAATCGAATCTCTTCTCGAGTCCATTCGCATTTTTGATTATTCTTGGGAGATCAAACAGGAATCCTTTTATCACCCCGCGGCAAGTTTGTCTTTGGTCGTCGAATCGCGGCAAGTCGGAGTTTTAGGCTACGTCCATCCTGCGGTGTTGGATTCTTTTGAACTGAAAAAAAGGGTGATCTACGGTTCGTTCGATTTTTCTTCGATCGTTGAAATCTGGAATACAAATCGTAAAATTTCTAGATTCGTTCCACCGTCTCAGTTTCCGGAAGCCGAGATCGATCTTTCGATTCTCATCGGAGAAAAGGAAAACACAAATCATTTTACCGAACTCGTTAAAAAGGAAAATATTCCGGAGCTAAAAGACGGTTGGGTTTACTCTCAATTCTCCGGAGGAAACGTTCCCGAAGGAAAAAGATCGGTCAGTTATCGTTTCAAATTGGTGAATTATGAAAAAACGTTTACTCAAGAAAGAATCAAAGAAATTTCCGATCAACTCGTTGGTCTTGCCGGCAAAAACGGTTTCGTGTTGAGATAAGATGAAAATTCACGAGACGGCATTCATACATCCGCAGGCGACCGCGATCGGTTTGGTCGAGATGGGAGCTTATTCTTCCCTTTGGCCAGGCGCCGTCGCAAGAGCCGATATGAACCATATCGTTCTCGGAGAAGGTGTGAATATCCAAGACAATACAACTCTTCATACGGATTCTAGTAGAGGAATTGAAATCGGAGATTATACGTTAGTCGGTCATAATGCGATGCTTCACGGTTGTAAGATCGGAAGAGGTTGTCTCATTGGAATCGGAAGTATCGTGTTAGACGACGCTGAAATCGGAGACGGTGCGATGATCATGGCAGGCTGTATGGTCCGCGGTGGAAAAAAAATTCCTTCCGGTGCGATGGTGATTCAGAAAGACGGCGATCTTAAGATTTTTGAAGGAAAAGCAAAACCGATTTATACGGTAGCCGGATGTTTGGAATATATTTCTCTTTCGAAACGTTTTACGGAAGGAATTTTCGGACCGTTTTCCAAACAAGAAGAAATTGAATTTCAAAATCAGGCGAAAGTGATTTTAGAGAGAATGGGAATTCCTTTTAAAGGTTAAATTTCTTTTTTTGAATCCGAATATTCAAATCTCAACTACGGAAGAGATCGATCGAAATCCTCCTTCTTCGGAAGTCCATACTTTCCGATGAAGAAGGATTCTAATTCTTATATCTTTATAAACTTGCTCAAAAGTTCGGTAATCTTTTGACCTTTGCTTTTCGCATCCTTGTCAAGAAAAGTTCCCGTGAAGACGTGGGCCTTTTTGTCCACGATAAATACCAACTGATAGTTGTGAACTTTGTAGCTTTTTCCCGCGATCGATTGTTCAAATCGACTTTCGAGAAGAGCGGAATCCAATCCTTGAATCTTGGATTTTTTTGGAGGATTGATCATTTCGTATTTTTGAAAGACGGTTGGATAAAGACCGGTGACTGCAGAGATATAATCATCGAGAGAGATCTCTCTCGGTTGTTTGGAAAGGTCTTCGATCGTATAATTTACGTTTGTATTGAATGTTTGCGCTTCCGGACTTCCCTGCGGGTGTTCGAAAAGAAAAAAATTGATACCTGCGACTTCCAGAGCCTTTTTGATTTCTCCTGAGTTATCAGAGCTCGCCGCCATTTCCTGCGCTTGATTGATGAGGTTCGGGTTATCATTGAAATACCAGCCTTCATAATTCAATCCTAAACCGAGGGATGGAAGTTGGATTACTTTCGAATTTGGATCTAAATTGTGATCTTTTTTGCACGAAAGAAGAAAGACTGCGATAAGAATTAAAAGTAAAGAATTTCGAATCGGATTGTATTTCATAAAATGCCCCTTAAGAAATGAAAACAATCACTTCTATTACAAAAAAGCCAATCAAATTCCGATTCGGAGAAGAAATACTACAAGCTGAATTCGTTCGAATAGCGGGTCGGATCGATGGATTGCTTCTTCGTTAAAACAAAAAGGCCGATCAAGATGATCGGCCTTTTTTCGAATTCTAAGATTGAAAATTCGAATTAGAAAGCGAAAGAAAGTACTACTTTCAATCGAGTGAAGATGTCCGCCGCGGAAAATCCAAAGAGGAGTAAAAGGAAGAACAAACCGGATCCGAAAATGACTCGGTTCATGATTGTGTCGTATTTCAAGTGCATGAAGTATGCAAGGACGAGAGAAGCTTTCACCGTTGCAACCGCCATCGCGATGATTACGTTCATTGCTCCAAAGTCGATTCCCGCAACCCAAACCGTAACAAAGGTAAAGAAAATCAAAGTAGCGAAGATGAGAGAATAGGTTTTAACGGAAATGATGTGATGAGATCCGTGCCCTTCTTCTGCGTGATCTGCTTTTGCAGGAGCCGCGTTCATCTTGTTTTGAGCTTTTGTAATCGCGTCTTGGAGCGCCTTACCAAGTTTATTATCTTTGTTTCTGGAGATAAAATCTTGGAGTTTATTTTCTTCCAAAATCTGAGAAAGAAAGTTAACGGTAAATCCCGCAAGAGTTGCGTTTACAATGGCTCCGGCTCCGACCACGAACCCGGTAAAGGGGATCAGAAACCCGATGCTAACGATTACATAAAGAGCGTAGTTTAAAAACAGTTCCATTTTATATCCTGAATTTGGACCGCAGAGTTTGCGGATGGTTTTCCGGGCGGTAAACCGCAACCTATGGGACATCCTGGCAAGGTCTAAAAAAGCCTCAAGTACATTTCAAAAGAGAATCTTTTTCCTCCATTCCAGATAGAATTTTTGAATTCTTTCATACATGGATGTTTCTGAATTCTCAGGAAATCCTAAAAGAATCCAGACCGTTCCATATGCGTTTCCGTTGGAAAATCGATCCGGCGTTAGGGGTAGAATTTCTATTCCTTGAGAAATTCCCCAGCGAAAGATCCATTCTGAAAATCTAGGAATCGGTTGTTTGAGAGGAAGCGGAAGAATCGCGAGGTCTCGGATTTTGGTTTTTTTTGTATCTTGAAAGAGTTCCGAACGTGAAAAATCGAGAAGAATTCTTCCCATAGACCAGCGGAAATTTCCTTCACTCAACCTTCTTTGTTTCGTTTTGTTTTGAGAATGGAACTCAAAACCGTCCAAGGAGGCTGGGCCTGTGTAGTCGGTGGAAAAACTTCTGGAGAGAGATTGCGCAATCGGTTCAAGGTGCGATTGGAGTCGCTCCGATTCTCTCTCGGAGGGCAGAAAGGCTCCGTTGTATTTTCCCTTTTCATCGCAGATTTGAATCGTGGAACCTTTTGAGGTCGGAACTCCGGAGTAAAAATCATAGAGGCAGGAAAAATCCAAGGTTCTTTGGACCCAAGGTTCCGCGACGCAAGGAAACCAAGAACGTATCTTTTCCGTTTCGATTTCTTCCACGCCTTTCACCCGAAGAGAATCGAATTTTATGATTTTATGTCTCCCTGAAAAGCTGAACTCCGGTTTGAGAACGATCCTTTCGGGCGGGAATTCCGACCATTCCGAGAAAAGTCTTGGAAGATCCGAGGTTTTTTCTAAAACTCTCGCCTCGATATCCTCAAACCCTTGCTCGGATTTCCAAAGAGTCAAAAGAATTTTAGAATTCAATTTTCTGGAAAGATCCGCTTTCGAGGAAGAATAAAGAATCTCTCCGGAAGAATGGAGATCGGAAATGGAACCCCATTCTTCCCAGAAAAAATCGTTTTCGGGGGAAGGAGCACAAAGATTCTTCCTTGAATTTCTCTTCAAAACTTGAAATGGTCCGAGTTGAATTCCTCTCGATTCCCAAAAATCGACCCATTCAGAGGAAGGGGCTTCTCGAAGAAGAGAAACCGCTTTTGGATTTCGAATCGATTGAAAAAGATAAAAGAGATTCTCTAAGGTTCTGTTTTTAAAATCCAGTTTATCAGGAGAAATCTCTCCGGTTTTGAGTTCTTCCTCAAAAAAGCCGTTAAATCTGGAATAAGAAGTCATAGGATTCTGCATTTTTTTGGTTTGTAAAATAAAGATCGGGGGATAAGAATTTCGATAATCTGAATAAGGGTAAATCTATGAACATCCGTATTTTATCAATTCTGACAATTCTTTCGCTCACGGGAATCGGAGCGGCACCGAACAAGGTGCTCACTCTGGAAGAGAAGGAAGAACAGAGACAGATTGAAGTCGTTCGCAAAGGCGGCTTTACGGATATCGAAGTGGATAACCTTCATGCTTCGATCGCAGGAAATATTCTTAAGATCAATAACCTCTTAAAAGATGAGACTTATAAAAAGGCTCTTCGTTATATCGAAGACGAACCGAGAGAAGCGGCGAAGTTTCTTTTTCAAGATAAGGAAAACAAACAATACTTAGAATTGGATCTCGGTCTCGGTCAATCCTTCGCCGATTATCCAAAAACCTATCTCTATCAATCCAAAATTTATATTTATCCCGGAACCGACGGTCAATCCTTGGACAAGATCATTCTTCAATTCAAAAGAACGAACGCAAAAGGTGAAGTTTTTATTCGAGAGATGAGACGTCTCATTAACAATTCTCCGAAAGGGCCGACGTTCTTAGGCGACGGAAAGAGAACGCCGAATAACAACAGTGAGATCCTTTTGGAATTTTTCTCCAGTCATGATACGGATTTTATTTGGCCGGATAATCCGATTCAACCGGTTCCGGCGAGTGTTACTTCCAAGTTACACGATCCGGCGAATCCGCTTCCGTACAATAAGCAGAGACAGATCATTCTCCAATACAAGAGATATATGAGAAAGGTCGATAAGATGGTCAGCCAAAAACTTCATATGATGGAGTTGGATCAGAGAATGATGATTTCCAAAATGTTGGAATTCCGTTAGGCGAAACTTCATCAAACAATTGAATGTCCTAAAAGCCGCGTGATCACGCGGCTTTTTTATTGGAAGGGTAGAGGGATTTCCTATAAATCGGTTCTACGTTTTTTTTCTATGTGAAGACCGACCTCTTGTACGATATTGAAATTGTCTTTGAAATTGGACGGAGTGGTTCAAATTCGAAGTTACCCCAAAACTGCAAAAGAAAATTCGAAATCGGTCCTCGTTGGTTTCTTTTCCATTTCCTTGCGTTTTTGAAAGAAGCATTTGTAGATCGAAAACGCAGGAGTTCCCACATTTTTTGTTCTCGAATGAGTTTTTATTTTTTCAATTCTTATTGGAGTCCCTGGGCCAATGGCTTTTTGAGATAGGCGCAAAATTCAAACTGGCTTGAAAAATTGGAGAATAGAATCTTTTAAACGTTGGGAAATCTACTTCTTAATCAAAAAATCGCTGATGACTTTTTCTTCGGTGAGATATTTTTTATTGAGATAGGAGATGGCGTAATTGATGAACCTTGGAATTTCCTTTCCCGCGTCCAACAAATCCAACTTGGTCTGAGTCAATTCGTCGATCGTTGCCAGTGCAAGTTTTCTTTGACTTTGATGCGATTCGAATTCGTCTTCCGATTCCAGGGCCATTTACAGTTTACCTGTTTCGAGAATAACAGGAATCATAAGAAAGGGCAAGTCTTTCTTATGATTCTTTCGATTTAGGTTTCTTTGTAATTCACGGCGGTTTGGATTCCGCGTTCTTCATCCACAAAAGCGTTGATTAGGAGCGAAATCACGAAGAAAAGCGCTACGACTAAGAAAGAATTTCGAAGATCGAATAAGATCTGAAGTCCCCCGACTGCGACAAGTCCGAAGGCCGCCGCGACTTTTCCGGACAATCCCCAAAGACCGAAAAATTCTCCTGATTTTGATTCGGGAGCAAAAAGCCCAACGATCGCACGGCTCGCGGATTGTGTCGCACCTAAGCCGGCTCCGGCAAGAACCGTTGTTCCGACGAAAACCCACTGTTGTGTGGTCGGAACTCCGATTCCGATTAAGAAAGCCGTAAGATCTTTGACCCAATAGATGAGTAAAAGACAAACAATCCATAAGAAAAGCGTAATATTAAACGTTTTCTTGGCTCCGATCTTGTCCTGAATAAATCCGAAAAGAATCGCTCCTACTGCCGCAAAGAGTTGAATCAAAAGAAACATTGCAATCTCGTGCTTTTCTTCCGTCTTGATTTCTTGAGCGCCGTAAATAAACGCGAAGCTGATCACGATTCCCAACGCGGCCATCGCGAAAAAGAGCGATACGAGATAAATCGCCATATCTCTGAATTTATGAATTTCTCTCATCGTAGAAACGACTCTTTCTATTCCGATCTTAAGATAAGAAAGTCCTTCCGGTTTGTCTTTTCCGGATGTGTATTCCCTTAAGAGAAGAAAGGTCGGAATTCCAGCGAATAAAAAGAAGAAGGCTGTATAAGGACCGACCATTCTTAAATTATCAAAATTATCAATGGTCTTTGGTCCTAGGGTGTTGACTAACGCGACTGCTACGATTCCACCGAAGTAACCGATTCCCCAAGCATAACCGGAAATCTTCCCAAGGTCCTCTTTGGGGCCGAGATAGGGAAGAAAACTGGATGCGAAATTTTCTCCCGAGGCAAAGAAGAAATTCGAAAGAATGATTAGAATGAATGCAAGAACGTATTGTCCGGGTGCAATCACGAACCAGAGCGCTCCCGTCGATATGATACAGAAGACATAACTGTAAAATAGGAATTGTTTTTTTCTCGCAGAATAATCCGTGATCGCGCCGAAAATCGGTCCCGTTAAGACGACTAATAGATAAGAAACCGCCAGAGCGATCGACCAGAGTAAGTTTCCGTACTCATATGGATTTTCCTGATTGGAGGAGGCAGGGACGACTAATTGGCTAAAAACGATTCCGTATGTTACACTGATAATGACCGTCGTATAAGAGGAGTTCGCAAAATCGAACATGCACCAGCCGAGGATCTCTCGGAGAGGGGCTCTTTTTGTATCTTGCATGGGTTTCCTTTGTTTTTAATCAGAAATTTCAAAAAAGGCTATTTTTCGGAAACTGGATGTCAAATGAAAACCGTAAAAAATTTCTCTTGCAGAAGAATTTCAGAGTCTCTAATCTGATTGGAAACCCGGTTTCTAACTGTCCAATTATATAGAAGATATGGATTCCTCATTTTTCAGCCAAGTCGACCTCTGCCAATTGATGCGTCCTAGAAAGGTCTGCGTTTGTAATCAGGTCTCCGAAGAAGAGATCCTAACGTCGATTCGAAACGGTCATGATACATTAGAGAAACTCATGGACGATACGGGCGCTTCGACCGGTTGCGGGACCTGTATGGGCTCGGTTCGAAAACTTTTAGCTCAGGAACTCAAAGTTCCGAGAGCATGACTTCACTCCCAAACGTAACAATCAACATGGCAATGACTCTGGACGGCAAGGTTTCCCGTCCGGATGGGCGATGGTACGGTTTATCATCGAGAAACGATAAGAAGAGAATGGATGAAATACGCTCTCAAGCGGAAGTTTTGATTCTTGGAAAGAATTCGATTCTCAACGATGATCCCGTCATTCATTTACGATATGCGGAAAACGGAAAAGATCCGAGACCCGTGATTCTCCTTCGCTCCGGAACTCTTCCCGAAGATAAAAAGGTATTCCGTTTTTCTAAAGAACCTCCATTGATCTTTTGTCTGAAAGAGAACTATTCCCTTGTTAAGGATAACCTTGATTCCGTTGCTGAAATTATTTTGGTCCAGGGAGAAGAATTAAATCCTAGAGAAGTCCTTCGAGTCTTATCGGAAATGGGGTATCACGAAATTCTTTTGGAAGGTGGTCCCTCTCTGAATGATTCTTTTTTTCGATTAGATCTCATTTCAAGAATTCATCTTACCCTTGTTCCATTCTTGATCGGAAAGAACGATTTACCTTCGATAACGGGCGGAAAAAAGGAATATCCGGATTTCGATCGGAAAAATTGGAAGTTGGTTTCTTCCGAGGTCATAGAAGATGAAGTATTTCTAATATACGAAAAAAATCAGGTTCGGTGAAGTCAAGCTTGAAACGAAGAGAACTCTTTTATACGCTTTTTTTACGCGCCCTTCCGATATTTTTTGTAGCAGTCTTAGTATATGAACAATTCTTTCCCGAAAGAAAGATTCTGGTTCAACAGGATCGTCTCGTTTATCTGCCGGATCAAAAAGAATCGATTCCTCTTGAGATAGAATGGGTTCGATTAAACGAACTTCCGGAAGAATGGATTTCATATGTGGTTCAGGTAGAGGATCGAAGATTTTATTCCCATCGAGGATATTCGCTTTCGGATATTCATTCTACGATTCTTTCCTCCACACTTTTTTTTCGAAAGATCAGAGGAGCTAGTACGATTACTCAACAGCTTGCGAGAACACTTTTCCTTTCCCGAGAAAAATCCTTATCGCGAAAATGGAAGGAGATTCAGATCGCTTCCGCTTTGGAAGAAGAAATAGGAAAGAACGAAATTTTAGAATATTATATCAACAGCGTCTATTGGGGAAGAGGGATGAACGGTTTAAATCAAGCTTCGCGCTATTATTTTAAGAGGAAGCCGATCGACCTTGATAAGAATCAATTCAAAGCTCTGGTTCAAATTTTGAAAAAGCCGGATTGGTACAGTCGGGAAGATGTGATTCAACTTTCCAGAATTCTGTGACTTCTCCGAATTCTACTCTGGATCGGTCTTCAAAGTCTATTTTCAAGTTTTTTGGGAGAATCGTTTTGTCGTAAGAATTTTAAAGAGGCGAGGAGCAAACGAATCAAAATCTTTCGATTCGTCTCACGAGCGCGCGAATTTCTTCTTCCGACAATTCTTCCTTAAAAGAAGGCATGGTCTGATTCTTTCCGTCCCGGATGGTCTTAAAAATTCCGTCTCTCATTTTATCGCCTCCAAAGAAGAATCCCATTTTGATTCCAAAACCTCGAAGTTTTCTCGGTTTTGGAAGAACGGAATCCTTCGGAGTTCCGTCCACTCCGTGACAAACGGCACATTTTTGATCCCAGAGGAGGTCTGCTCGATCGTCGCTTATCAAAAGGTCGGAACTCCGATTATTCGAATTCGGAGAAGTTTGGCAGAAGAAAGAGAAAAAACAAATTAGAAGACCTGAATATACTTTCACAGGGATTCGATTCCATTTGAGACTCGTCATTTTAGAACTTGAAATTTGATTCTCAGTCATTTACTTTTGTTCCCCAGTTTTTCAAGTGAGAAACGACAAATTTTAGCAAAGCTTCTTGATTCTTTCTTGAGTCCGTCGTCGGGAGAAGAGGATCTCCGAAAGTGATGAAAATCTTTCGATTTCGAAAAATACGAGCGAGGTCTTTCACGACTCTTCCATTTTCCCAAAAGTCCGTTTTGAGAGCGACCGGAATGACCGGCACTCCGGCGCGGGCCGCGAGTTTGATCGCAATTGAATTGAATTCGGCCGGAGTAAAATCCGTGGTCCGAGTACTCTGAGGAAATACGATGATCGACATTCCTTTTTTAAGCAAAGCGGTTCCTTGCTCCAAAACAGCAACTAAGTCCTCTCTCGGATTACTTCTCCCGACGGAAATAGGGTCCCTGGACCTCATGATCGGGCCGAAAAGTTTTCCTTTCGTTAGGCTCTCTTTTACAACGAAGGTTACAGGTTTGTATTGAGTTACAAATGTAGGAAGAATGAAAGTCTCGCACGTACTCATGTGATTTCCCGCGATCACCACGGGACCGTCTACAGAAAGAATCTTCTCAATTCCTTGAACCTTAACTTTTCCGCCACAGCTTTCCACTAAATCGAGAATTTTGGCGGAGGATTCGCACCAGGTTGGATTGTCGTAAACACCTTTGAGAGCTAATGCCCTGCTTCTGAATATCTCCTTGAAATAACCGTAATGGAATGCTAAGTCGGAATTACCGAAGATATAATCGGCAATCGATCTTTTTTTTTCCGGTGCCGTTTCATAAGAAATGGTAAGGCCTTCTTTATAGCTCAGCGGTTTGCAGAGATCTTTTCTTTGCAAAATTTGATGACTCATCTTCTTGGCCTTCCTTTATTATACGTCTCAGTCGCGTGCGCAATTCTACATTGCTTCACTTTTGTTAAAGTAAAAATCTTCAAAGAGAAGAAAAGAATCAAAGCGTTCTTTTTCCTCGAATTATTCTATTGGAAGGGAATTGGATTTTAAAGTTGCAAAAAGTGAATGAAGGAAAAGGATTTTAGAATTTTTTCAAAGGAAGGTCTAAAAATAAGAAAACCCGGCAACGTCCTACTCTCCCATGCAGCGAACCACACAGTACCATCAGCGATGAGAGGCTTAACTTCCGTGTTCGGGATGGGAACGGGTGTGGCCCTCTCTCTATAGTCACCAGGAATCTTGAGGACAGTATTTTCCGGGAGAGAACGTTGTCATTCTAAAATTAAAAACTAAGACCGTTTTTTTCTTTTTATTTTAGAGATTTTCAAAAAGAATCTTATCTTCCTCTAATCGAAGTCTTTCTTCTATCGCAGATTCTGCGGCGATCAAATCGACGAATCCGGGAGAATTCGGTAGCCAAGGCAAGAGTTGCCAAATTCCTAAGAGTTCCTTATCTCCTGGTAGAGTATAATCTCCCAAAGAAAAGGTCTGAAGATTGAATAAAAAAGAAAGTCTTCCTTGAGGAACGATTTCATTTTTTTTGAGAGCGACGGTGAGAACACTCTGATTTTCCGGAAAACGATTCGCCCTACAATGGCGCACAACGTGTCCGGGCAAAAAACGTTCTAAGAAAAGAAAATGAGAAAGAATCGGAAGAGTGGTACGGTATCGAATTCGCAAACCCGAGGAATCGACTGTAAGCTCTAAAGTTTTGGTCATGATAAAGATCAGGGCGATCGTAAAAATTCCTAAGAATAGGATTGAGAAAGGGATAAAAAAGAATAAAAAGATCGTCTCGAATTCTTTCATGGAGAGAAAGATGATTCCCCAGACCCCGTAAAAAATGCCCATCACGGATAGAATCGTAATCTTATCTTTTATCGTTTTCTCTTTCTTGAATTCTACTCTCGTCCCTTTTTCCGTAGCGGACAACTTTAAATATTTTGAATCCACTTTCGGGCTTTCTACAGCGGGGAGAGAAGTCGAATTCTCCGGAGTTCCTAGATTCTCCTTTGTGTCATCGGAAACAGGAAGAGGAAGTAAGGTCCTGAATTTCAAAAGTTCGACTTTTAGATTTTCGAGTTCGGAATACGTATCGAGATGATAGAACGCCCGGTCCGATCTTAGGAAAAAAAGATCCCATACGATTCTATAGCCGGAACTGGAGTTTACCGTTCCACTTTTGGAAACGGTTCTTCTTTTTATCTTATAACAGACAATCGTAGAAAGATCGATCTTTAGATCCGGTTGATCTGTTTCCCGAATGAGAAGAATACCTTCCTTCGGAAGAATCTTCTCTTCTTGAATGGAATTCTTCGTCCTACGATAAGTTCTCATTGATGAAAAAAGAAGAAATAAAAAGGAGAAGGTCAGAAATACGATCAGACTTGGATACAGAGTTTCTCCTTCCGAAAAAAGTTGTAGCGAGTAGATCAACAATCCCAGACCGAAAAGGGAAACGAAACCGAGAACCAATAGGAGAAAACAACCTATGAGTCCTCGAAAGAGATACGGATTCTTTGCACTTTTTAATGCTTGGTCTTGTGTGAAACTCCAATTAGACAAGGGAACCTCGAATCATTATTTATCGGAAAGGGATCAATCTTTATTACTTTTCATTCTTACCCGAAGGATCGAACTCCGGATAAAATAGAAACGAGTCGGGAAAATATCACTTTCGTATTTCATCCGAAACGGCAAGATTGATTGTTCGATCGTTTCAAAAGAATGGTTGATAATTTATTGTTTTTTCAAGTTCGGTCAAGTAGTAAAAACGGCGAATCCACGTTCTTCTTTTTCTTAGATTTGGAAACCCTTTCATTCTTAAAATTGTTTCCGTGATTCTTTCTTTTAGAAGTCTTGCAGATATGGCTTTCCCATTTGTAATTCTTTATCTAAGAATGTCGTTCGGGAAAGAGATAGAAATTGGATGGAGGCCGAATGGCACAGTTTGAAAACGTTACAGTTATAAAAAAAGCGAATATCTATTACGATGGAAAGGTCACAAGCCGCACCGTTCTATTTCCGGACGGAAGTAAAAAAACTCTCGGAATACTAATGCCCGGAGAATACGATTTTGGAACGGACGAAAAAGAAATTATGGAAATTTTAGAAGGGGACCTTCTTGTAAAACTTCCAGGAGAAAATTCCTGGAAAGAAATCAAAGGTGGACAATCCTTTGAGGTCCCTGCAAAGTCCAGATTTCAATTGAACGTAAAGAAGATCAGCGATTATTGCTGTTCCTATATCGCCTAATCTTTTTACCGAGTTTCTTTGAGAGGGGATTTTTTTTCCAGAATCGAATCCTCTCTTCCGAACGATTCGTATTCGCGCTCAGCGAGGTCGGTCTCTGGAAGATCTTCTAACTTTGTAAAAAATCAAGTATTTCAGCGAAAACAATGATACGAACAAGGATCGTAGAGTTGTAACCAATGTCTCCGGTCTAAAGTGTTATCCGTATCCTATTCAGAACGAGTCTTTCGGCCCGAAACATTCTCCCTTTGAAGAATTGCTTCGATCCATCTTTTCTCGAAAGTGAAAACACACGGCTCCTAAATATAAATAAAAAAGCCGAGGTGGAATTCCTCGGCTTTTGCGTTTTATCGGATTTCGTTTAACAAAATCATTGATAACTTTCGATCGGAAGACAGGAACAAACTAGGTTTCTATCTCCGTAGACGTTATCCACTCTTCCCACATAAGGCCAGAACTTATGTTCTTTCGTCCAAGGAGCAGGATAACCCGCTCTTTCTCTCGGATACAAATGATCCCAACGATCCGACGTCACCATCGCCGCAGTATGCGGAGAATTTTTTAAAGGATTGTCCGTTTTGTCTAAAACTCCGTTCTGAACGTCCAAAATTTCTTGATGAATGAAGAGCATCGCTTCACAGAAACGATCCAATTCTTCCAAGGATTCGGATTCGGTCGGTTCGATCATCAGCGTTCCCGGAACGGGAAAGGACATTGTGGGTGCGTGGAATCCGTAGTCGATCAATCGTTTTGCAACGTCTTCCACTTCGATTCCGGCCGTTTTTTTGAACGGTCTTACGTCGAGAATACACTCGTGAGCGACAAAGCCATTCTTCCCTTTATAAAGAACAGGGAAGGCCTTCTCCAAACGTTTTGCAATGTAGTTCGCGTTTAGGATGGAAGTCTTGGTCGCATTAGCAAGTCCCTCGGCCCCCATCAGAATGATGTAAGTCCAAGAGATCAGAACGATGCTCGCGCTTCCCCAAGGAGCCGCAGATACGGCGCCGTGTTCGTTCCCTGTCGTATTATCTACTAAAACGTGTCCCGGTAAAAATGGAACGAGATGTTTTGCAACTCCGATCGGACCAACACCCGGACCGCCTCCTCCGTGAGGTATGCAAAAAGTCTTATGTAAGTTGAGATGGCAAACGTCGGCGCCGATTTCACCGGGACTTGTTAAACCGACTTGCGCGTTCATGTTCGCTCCGTCCATGTAAACTTGTCCACCGTGTGCGTGAACGATTGCACAAATTTCTTTTACGGATTCTTCAAACACTCCGTGAGTGGAAGGATACGTTATCATTAAAGCGGCGAGATCGTCCTTGTGTTCTTCCGCTTTTGATTTGAGATCCTCTAAATCGATATTTCCGTTTGGATCGCAAGAAACGACGACCACTTTAAAACCGGCCATCGCCGCGCTCGCTGGATTGGTTCCGTGAGCCGAGATCGGGATCAAACAAACGTTTTTATGTGATTCTTTTCTGCTTTCGTGATATCTTCGGATCGCGAGAAGTCCCGCGTATTCTCCTTGGGAACCCGCGTTCGGTTGTAAGGAAACTCCGGCAAAACCGGTGATTTCACAAAGCCATTTTTCCAACTGTTCAAAGATGACTTTGTAACCCTTGGCTTGATCCGCAGGCGCGAAGGGATGGATCGCTCCGAATTCCGGCCAAGTCACAGGATACATTTCCGTGGTCGCGTTGAGTTTCATCGTACAAGAACCGAGAGGGATCATCGAAGTCGTTAGAGAAAGATCTCTTGATTCTAATTTTCGAATATAACGAAGCATTTTGGTTTCGGTGTGATGCGACTGAAATACCGGATGTGTGAGGTAAGAAGAGGTTCTTTTTAAAGAATCAGGAATCGTATCCGAGTTTGAAAAATTCTTTTCGATTTCCGCGTTTTTAATTCCGAAAATTTCGAAAAGGTCCTGAAGGTCTTCCGTATTAACGGTTTCGTCTAACGCAATTCCGATTCTTCCGTCGTTGTATTGTCTCAGGTTGATTTTTTTGGAAAGCGCCTTCTGTAGAATTTCCTTCGATTTGTTTCCGGCCTGAACCGTAATCGTATCAAAAGAGGAATGTTCCGAGATCGCAAATCCCGCGGATTTCAAACCTTTCGAAAGAATCGAAGTGAATCTATGAATTCTTGTGGCGATGTTTTTCAGTCCTTCCGGTCCGTGATAGATCGCATACATGGAAGAGATTACCGCGAGCAACACTTGAGCCGTACAGATATTGCTCGTCGCCTTATCTCTTCGGATATGTTGTTCCCTCGTTTGCAGAGAAAGTCTGAGTCCCGGA
The DNA here is from genome assembly GCF_003545885.1 of Leptospira stimsonii. NCBI lineage: Bacteria > Pseudomonadati > Spirochaetota > Leptospiria > Leptospirales > Leptospiraceae > Leptospira > Leptospira stimsonii. The sequence continues at coordinate 257,615 of NZ_QHCT01000001.1, read as the reverse complement.
TTCCCTTGTGAATCTTTGGAAACTCCGATCAATCTTCCGGGCATGCTCCGTTTGAATTCGTCTTTTGTCGCGAAAAAGCCTGCGTGCGGTCCGCCGTAACCGAGAGGAAGTCCGAATCTCTGAGAAGAACCGACTGCGATGTCCGCTCCCATTTCTCCCGGGGATTTGAGAATCGTGAGCGAAAGAAGGTCCGCCGCGATTGTCGCGATCGATCCTACGTTATGCGCCTTTTGGATGAACGAAGTATAATCTATGATCTTTCCGTCTGTCGCGGGATACTGAAGGAGAACTCCGAAAAAATCTTCGTTGAGTTCCACAGTTTCGTGGTTTCCAATTTGAACTTCAATTCCGAGCGGATTGGCTCTCGTAACGACCACGTCGATCGTTTGTGGATGACAGAGTTCGGAGACGAAGAATTTTTTTGCAGTTTCATTCTTACGAACCGAATACGCAAGAAACATCGCTTCTGCGGCGGCGGTTCCTTCGTCCAAAAGTGAAGCGTTGGAAATTTCAAGTCCGGTAAGATCGATGATCATCGTTTGAAAATTGAGGAGGGCTTCGAGACGGCCTTGAGAAATCTCAGCTTGATACGGAGTGTAAGCCGTGTACCAACCCGGATTCTCCAGAATGTTTCTTTGGATGACTCCGGGAATCACACAGGAGTTGTATCCGGCTCCGATATAAGAACGAAAGACTTGGTTCTGAGAAGCGATCGTTTTCAGATCCTGAAGAATCTTGTGCTCGGTGGAAGCCTTGGGAAGATCCAAAGGCTTTTTTAGACGAATCCCGGCGGGAACCGCTTTTTCGATCAATTCCTCGAGAGAAGAAAGTCCGAGTTCTTTTAACATAACTCCGATCTGTTCCGGATCCGGGCCGATATGTCTTCTTGGAAAAGAATCCAGAGGATCGATGCCGACCTTTATAAGATTTTGTTTGGATTGGTTCTGGAGAGTGGAGTTCATGTTCACCTGCTTTGAATTCTCAAGATTAGACTTTGCTGTTATTCGAGTCCTGCTACGAACGTTTTGTATTTTTCGGAACTGAGAAGTTTTTCGAGTTCGGAAGGAGAGAAACCTTTTACCTTAATCATCCAAGAATCGAAAGGTTTTGCGTTTACTTCTCCCGGGCTTTTGGAAAGAGCCGGATTGGATTCGATGACTTCTCCGCCGATCGGAGCGTATAAATCTTCGGCCGCTTTTACCGATTCGATGGTTCCAAAGGTTTCAAATTGTTTGATCGTTTTTCCGGCTTTCGGAAGATCAACGAAGACGATGTCGCCTAACGCGGACTGTGCGAAGTCTGAAATTCCAATGAGAGCAACGTCTCCTTCTACTTTGACCCATTCGTGTTTTTCCGAGAAGAGATATCCTGCGGGCGCTTGCGTTTCTGCCATGATCCGTTTCCTAATTAATTTTTTCTGATACTGCCTGGGATAAAAGGCTTTGTAGTAATGATAGCTTGTTTCGGTTGTTCTCGGATTTCAATCTGAATCGGTTCTCCGTCTTTGATTTTTTCCGCGGAGATCAGAGCGAGGCCGATTCCCTTTTTCAAAGAAGGGGAAAATGTTCCCGAAGTTGTTTTACCGATTTCATTTCCTTGAGAATCCAATACACGGAAATTTTCTCTTGGAACTCCGGCTTCCGTAAGAGAAAAAGCGACGATTTTCGAAGGAACCCCATTCTTCTTTTGAGAAAGAATTTTTTCCGATGAAAAGAAAGGGATTTGTTTTTCCTTAACGATCCATCCGATTCCGGACTCGATTGGAGTCCAAGACTCATTGAGTTCGTGACCATAAAGTGGATACTTCGCTTCGATACGAAGTGTGTCTCTTGCTCCAAGACCGCAAGGGAGAAGACCGAAGGATTTTCCGAAGTCTAAAATTTCTTTCCAGAGTTTGAGTCCGATCGGAATGGAAGAATAGATTTCAAAACCGTCTTCTCCCGTGTAACCGGTTCTAGAGACGATGATCTCTTCTCCTTGAAAAGGAAGAATTGCGAAGTGATAATACTTAATCGAATCCAATTCTTTTCCTAAGAATTTGGAAAGGATCTCGTTCGCCTTCGGACCTTGGAGCGCAATTTGATGCCAACGTAAACTTTGGTCTTCGACTTGAACGTCTTTTGCAGGAAGATACTTGAGTAAGTGCGCGGTTACGGCTTCGTAGTTGGAGGCGTTGGAGCAGATCATATATTTCTCAGGGGAAAATTTATAGATCGTAACGTCGTCGACAAGGCCGCCCTTTTCATTGAGAACCGCGTTGTACTGAACTTGAAATTCGGAAAGTGAAGCGACCGAATTGCAGGTAACGGATTCTAAAAAATTGAGAATGGCATCCGGTTTGCCAGTAACGAAGATTTCACCCATATGAGAAACGTCGAAAAGTCCGGCGGCTTCTCGGGTAGCGTTGTGTTCTGCGATGATCCCCGAATACTGCACGGGCATGTCCCAGCCGCCGAATGGAATCATTTTTGCACCGAGTGCGCGATGGGATTCATAAAGAGGGGTTTTTTTATCTTGGGACATAAGCTTTCCGGGTACCAGTTTTTACTAGTTCCATACTAGGACAAATGGATTTTCAGGAAAATAAGTTCAAATCTTTAAGAAATTCCTACCAGGTTCTGGATTTAGAACGCCTCCAGTTTCGGAATTCCGAATTTACAGAATTGAATATTGTCTTTTTGAAAATAAAATCGGCTTAGGAGGACTCGGATCCTTTTTTGTTTCTTTTTCAAATCGAAAACGAGAAGTTAATTTGATAGAATGAAGAAGAGGTGAACGATCGATTGAATAAGTTTGTTCTTAAAAAAATACCCGAAACGCAACCAAATATAATAATATTTGAATATGTGGGTCGGAATTCAGAAACGAAATAATCATATCCCCTGGCGACCTTGATGCGGACAAAAAAAATAAAAAAAACTTAGAAATGAAAGGAAGAATGGTGACTTTTCTTTGATGAAAAATAACTGAATTATAATGTCATCTGTATCAGAATTGAATAATTTATTGCAATAAGACCGCGTGCGATTTCAACATGTGAAAATGAAAAAATACATATCAATGGTCTTAGTCATTCCGTTAATTGCAATTTCGTTTCAGTGCTCGGAAATTTCGCCTCGGCAGAAGTGCTACGAGGATAATTACTGTAAAAGCGCTGAATCGGATTGTATCGCAGGTTCTTTGTTGATATCCAGCCTTTTGCAAAGTAGCAGTTCTTCCACTTCAAGCACTTCCTCGAGTTCATCGAATTCTTTTTTGAGCGTGCTTTTTAGTCCGCTTACTTGTATTGGTGCGAAAGCTTCCTGTGAAGCCGATTGCGACAAAAAACATCCATTCTGAAAGTCGAATATTCCGTTTTCCCGCTGTGCGTTTTGAAATTCAGGCGGGAAGACGAAGGCTTTGCTTTCGCATTTTTAAATAGGATTACTCTTTAGATAATTCTCGGATCGAATTCAACGGATGCGGATTCTTCAAACAATGGAAAGAACAAAAAGAAGCTAGTTCCTTTTCCGGGAGTAGATTGAAAATCGATAAATCCGCAGTGTTCATCGATGATTGTTTTCACGACAGCAAGTCCGAGTCCGGTACCTTTCCCGTTCTCTTTTGTGGTGAAAAACGGATGAAAGATTTTCTCTTTTGTAAATTCGTCCATACCTTCGCCTGAATCCCAAATTTCCAATTGGAGATAGTATTTTGAGTTAGGCGACTTGAAACGTTCTAAAATCGTTTCTTGGGAAATAACGGATTGTGTTATCTTAATTCTTCCGTTACAATTCATTGCATCTTTCGCATTCAAAAGTAAGTTCAAAATTGCTTGGTATATTTGACAACTATCCCCATATACGCGTGAGTTAGGAGCGAGATCGATATATTCAACTTTGATTCCTTTTCCCATTAGATACGGAACTGATTGACTCAATTCTTTTATGATTCCGGATATTAAGACGGGATTAAGCACGTTTCTATTGGGTCGAGAAAATGAAAGGAGTTGTTTTGCGATGGAGCTTCCGCGGTCAGAGGCTTCAATAATCCTCTGTAAATGTTTTCCCGATTCGGAATCCTTTTCTACGTTCAGTTTCATGAGTTGTGCGCAAGCTAGGATAATCGTTAAAACGTTGTTAAAGTCGTGGGAAATTCCTCCAACGATCTCTCCAATAGTATTCATCTTTTGCGTTCTTTTTAAAAAATCGGAGGGGATACCTGCAACGGAAGAAGGTTGGATGGTTCCTTGAAGTCGATTGTACGAGAATCGTTTGAAATTGATTTCAACCGGAATGGGATTTCCGAGTTTATGGATAAGATTTATTTTTAGAGTGGAGTTATCGCTCCCGCATAGGTGATCAGTAAGAATAGATAGATGCTTTCTATCCGATTCTTCTACTATGTCCGAAATTCGAAGAGTTAATAGTTCTTCAGAATAATATCCCAGTAGTTGATGAGCCTTTGAGCTTATTTCTAAGATTTTTCCAAAACCGTCCGAAAAAAAAACGATATCTTTTGAATGCTCGACCAAGGTTCTATAACGAACTGCCGTTTCGTCTTGCCTTTTTTCAATCGCAACACTGATCGCATCTCCTAATGAAAAACCGGGATTCGATCCTGCATTGTGGTCCCAGAAATAATTTTCGGTGTTATAAGAATACATATCTCACTGGCCAATTTTTTTTAGAGTTATTGCTTAGGCAACAATTAATCTGAGTAGAATACCTTCTTAGTTAAAAAAGCTTTGGTTCGTAACGGACCGTTAGAGAATCTTTCGAATCACAGACTGTACTTCTTCGATTTTATAAGGTTTGTCTAAAATGGCTTGTACACCTTGAAAGAGAAGCCTGTCTTTTTTGTCCCTTTCGATATGTCCTGAAGTTAAGATGACTTTGATATCTGATTTTAATTCTTTCAATTTTTGGAAAAGAGCGTCTCCGCTCATCTCAGGCATTCCTAAGTCTGTTATCACAAGATCGAATTGAAGACTTTGATTTTGAAATATTTCGACAGCGTCCTTTCCTGAATTCGCAGTAAAAACTTTGCAACCGGATATTTCAAGAATATCCTTCAAAACTTCCAAGACCATTGTCTCGTCGTCGACAATCAAAACGTTTGCATGGAGATTTGTTATTTGTCTTCCACTTTCCGAGTTTGAGGATTCGGTCGCACTTACTGCCGGAAAATAGAGTTTAAAAGTAGTCCCTTTATTTGCAATCGACTCGACGTCAATGAAGCCGAAATGATTTTTTGTAATCGTATCGACGATGGAAAGTCCTAGACCAGTTCCTTTTCCCCTTTCTTTCGTTGTGAAAAAGGGTTCAAAGATTCTTTGCTTTGTTTCGGGACTCATTCCCTTCCCGGTATCGCTAACTAAGATACAAACATAGTCAGTCGCCTTTCCAGAAGGATATTTTTTGCGAACTTCTTCCCCTCTTGCGGTCGTTTCTCGGATCGTAATTTTTCCGCCGTCGGGCATCGCGTCTCTCGCGTTTAAGGCCAAGTTTAGAATGACTTGATGAAGATGACCGCTATCTCCTTGAATGATCCCGTTTGTAAGATCGATTTTTGTTTCTATTGAAATATTTTTTGGAAGAGAAAAGGAAAGTATATCCGTGACTTCCCGGATGATATGCGAAATTGAAATCGGTTTGAGTTCGGAAGAACCCGGTCTTGAAAAAAGAAGAAGTTGTTTTGTAATCGATCCTCCTCTTTTCGCCGCCTCGATAATTCGGAGAATCTGTTTGTTCAAATCCGAATTGTTTTCGATCCGTAACTTCATCACTTCCGCGCTTCCCATGATCATCGTAAGAAGATTGTTAAAATCGTGAGCGACTCCGCCTGCCAACAATCCTATACTCTCCATCTTTTGAGCCTGGCGAACGATTTCTTCCGCTGTCTTTCTTTCTGAAATATTTCGAACGATACCCTGTAAAAAACCGTTTTTCAAAATTTTTGCGTTAATTTCAACGGGAACGATACTTCCGTCTTTACGAACTAATTTTCTTTCGCTCAAAACCGGCTTTCCAGTACGAAGTTCTTTCAGACGAAGCGGATTTTTCTTAAGGTCTTCCGGCTCGATTACGTCCCAAATCGTAAGGTTTTCGAATTCTTCCTTTGTATAACCTAACAGCGCACAGCCGCTCGGGTTGATTTCAACGTATCTGCCTTCCTGGTTCGTGAGAAAAATTGTATCCGATGCTTGTTCGACTAACGAGCGATATCGTGCTTCGCTTTCAGATTTGAGATCCTCGATTCTTTTTCTTTCGATCGCGATTCCGGCAATATGGGCAAGTGAATGGATTAATCGCAAGTCCAACTCGGAAGGCTTTTTGGGTTCGTTGTAATAGAGGGCGAACGTGCCTAAAACCTGATTGGATGTTGAAAGAATCGGATGTGACCAACAGGAGCTCAAGTGGAATCTTTCCGCTAGTTCGCGATAATTTTCCCAGAGGGGATCCGTTTGAATGTTTTCAACAACGATCAGTTTTTTTGTGAAAGCGGCCGTCCCGCAGGATCCGACTTTCGGGCCGATCTTTATTCCATCAATGCTCTCGTTGTATTCTTTCGGCAAACTCGGAGCGGCTCCGTGTCTAAGAGTAATTCTATCCTTGTCCAACAAAAGAATGCTTGCATGTATATCGGGACGATACTCTTCGATTGCTGAGGTGAGGGTAAGAAGTATGTCTTTAAGCGATTGGCCGGAAGAAAGTTCTTCAAAAACCTGAAAGAGATGATTTAGAAGAAGTTCGATTTTTCTCTGCTCCTCGGAGTCGGAAAGAGCGAGCCAACCTTTCGAACGGATTTGATTTCCGAATAATGATTTGATTAAACCGACAGGAGATCGGAAAAGCTTAATTAAGAACGATTCTAAAAATGACATGGCCGGTTCTTTTTTTGCGAGCATGGTTGAATTTATAGAATGTTGAAGCATACGTTCTCGTTTCGGTAAAAGAAGGAAAGATCTTCTTTCAACAGACGCGATAAACTTTTAAATTCGAAAATTTCGCTCTAACAAAATGAAATTCATTACGATTTCCCGCTTTTATTTTAGCATTGAATTTCAATATCGATACTCGATTCACAGAAAATCGGATTGAAAATCGGTGTATCGCTAAGGCGAAGGAAAGAAGACAATGATAGCACAGATTTGAAATAAAAGACATCGAAGGCGGATGCTGATTCCTTTTTAACTATCATTTTCCGGCTTAGAAGAGGCCTATTCTTTCGAATTCTAATTAAAAACGAAGGAATCGAATGAAATTCTTACATAGAATATTTTTCATGCATCCTACAAATTGAAGCTTCCGTTCTTGACTGTGCGCTGATTTTTCAATTTCAGTTTTGCGTTTTTTGAATCGGAAGGGAGAAAGCCGATGTTTGCTAAACAGACATTGTTTCGTAACGATGAGTTCGAAAAGATCGAAACGAGAAAAGAAGATTCTATGAGTAGAATATGAATTCTTCTAAGAATTATGCATCCGATTTCTTAAAATTCTTTTCGAAGCTTTAGTAATTTTGAATATTGTTCGGGTGATTTTCCGACGATCGTTTTGAAATCCTTGATAAAGTGCGCCTGATCAAAATAGCCCAGATCCAAAGCGAGTTGAATTCCGTCTACGTCTTGACCGTTCTCCAATCTTTCCGCGGCCTCATGCAATCGATATCTTTGAATCACCCATTTGGGTGTGACTCCAACGTAGCGACTAAACTGGCGTTGGAGTGTTCTCTTGTTCATACGGAGGCGATTTGCTAAATCATCGACTTTATGCACGTTCGGATTTTTGAGAATGTATTGGATGACTTCTTGGATCCAAAGAACGTTTTCATCTAAGGGAGGAAGATTCCGTAACAGCATTTGTTCCATTGTTTCCAATCTTTCTTGATCGTTCTTTGCGGAAAGAATGGCTTTTTCTAAACTGAGTAAATCCTCTGAGAAGACGGAATCGATCGGAATAGAACGATTCCGAATCGTATGAACCGGTTTTTGATAGAATGGAAAAAACGATCCGGGTTTGAATTTTACTCCCCAGACTTTTCCGGAATCTTTTAACAGGTATGAGAATTTTCCTTCTAGGATTCCTTGTATTCTTGATTGATTCTTATCGATAACAAGATGAATACTCGGATGAGGTAATGTTTCAGCGAGTCTTGGTTCTTTACCTCGGAGATCCCATTCCACTGTCCAATGATGTTCTATAAAAAAATCCAAACTTGGACTCGGCAAATAACGAGCATGAATCAGATCGTTCGTATCCTTTTCCGTTTTTAAAACGCCCCGCGGTTTGTCTTCTTTTACTCTCATTCTGAAATCTATTAAATCAATCATCGAATCACGCTCAATGAGTTTTTTGAATTCTATAATAAGGAGTATTGAATCGCTCGGAGAAAAAAAATCGCAGGAACAAAGGAAGAATGAAAATATATGACAGTTTTTGACAACATTCGAAAAGAAAGGAGAAATCGTTTAAAAAAAATAGCAACGTTGAAAACTTTAAAAGTTGAAACTCAAATAGGAAAAAACTAAAACTTCGAAATAGAAAAATAACGAATAGGAATCCAGTATGAGTTTAAAAAAATACAACGGTAGCTGTCACTGCGGAAGAATAAAATTCGAAGTGGATATCGATCTTTCCCTGGGTACTTCCAAGTGTAACTGCACATTTTGCAGTAAAGTAAGAAATTGGAGCGCGATGATAAAACCTTCCGCGTTTCGTCTTCTTTCCGGAAAAGAGGATTTGGGAAATTATCAATTCGGGACAATGAGCGCAAATCATAAATTTTGTAAGAACTGCGGAGTTCGAATCTGTACCGAAGGTTATATCGAAGAAATCGGCGGAGACTTTATCAGTGTGAGTTTATCCACATTGGACGACCTTGAGCCTGGCGAATTAGTGGAAGCGCCGCTCTGGTACGCGGACGGTCGTCACAACAACTGGAGATCGCAACCCGCAGAAATTCGACATCTCTGAAATTTCGAATCAATGAATTGAATTTTCGTTCCCATCGAATGATCCAAGCAAGCCTAGTACTATCCGATTTGCTCGGATCATTTTCTCGTTACGGCGAATATTCGCAAAGCACGCGTTTGGTGAAGGGAAGTCGCTTATTCTTTAACGGCTTCCAATCCGGCTCTCGCGACTTGACCGTCTTGGGCTGAAGTGCCTCCGGAAACTCCGATCGCACCGATGATCTTTCCATCCTGAAGAATCAACTCTCCTCCTTCCAAAGGATAAACTCCCGGAATACCGATCAGACGAAGGCCCATTCCGCCTGCGACCACGGAGTCTTCCATCGCCTTCGTCGGCCTCCTAAAATTGACCGCACACTTCGCCTTTCCTTGGGAGATGTCTATCGAGCCGAATTGGGTTCCGTCGATTTTTTCAAGATAAACCAAGTTGCCGCCGGAATCCACGATCGAGATGACCATCTTCCATCCGTTTTTTTTGGCTTCCGCTTCCGCTTTGAGAACGATTTTTTTCGCTACTTCGAGACGAATCGGATTTCCGTAATCCGGAAAATTAGGTTGGTTTTGGCTCATGACACTTCCTGAGTTTGTAAGAAGAATACAAACCGCGATGAAAAATAAAAATTTTTGGTACATAGACTACCTTCTTTAAAACTGAGCTGGGATTTTGTTAACCGAAGAATCCTTTCCGTCGAAACGAATCGAAAGAAGAAATTTCGGGATTAGTTTAACCTTTTGGGATTTGAAACTGAATTCGATCGAAGACAAAGAAATCGTCTCGATCGAGGCGGGTAATTTGCGAGCTGAGAAAAGTATATGTTTCCGTTCTTCGCAGAAACATATACTTGATTGAAACGTTTAATTTTGCCGTTGTCAAGTATTTTAAGAAATTGTGTTTGAGAATTTTAGAATCCCGATTTTAAACTTGTTTGTCATTAAGAATCAAAAGTGAATCGGATTTTAAAAGGAGAATAACGTGTTTCATCAAAACTTTCAAAACCTTGCCGGTTATAATCTTTGGATGAATGAACGGATCTTTGAAGCGACGGAAAAACTGCCTGTGTCGATCCGAACCTTGGATCAAAAGGCGTACTTCGGATCCATAGAAGGAACTCTCAATCATATTCTTTGGGGAGATAAGATTTGGTTGTCTCGATTTCTGAAAGGGGGTTACTCCTTCGGCATTCTCACGGAAGATACGATTTCAGGCGTGGAAGGGCAGGCATCGAATCATCGTCACGAAATAGAAACGAACTTCGATCACTTGAGAAAGGAACGAATGAAAGTGGATCACGATTTGGTTCGTTGGATTCGGGATGGCTTTTCGGAAACCGATTTCTTTAAGAATTTGGAATACCAAAACACGAAAGGGCTCTCGCAGTCGACTCCGATCTTTTCGGTGTTGACCCATCTTTTCAATCACCAAACGCATCATAGGGGACAAATTACAACGCTGTTATTTCAGAACGGAATCGATCCGGGAATAACGGATTTGATCTATTACTTACGATTAACCGCAAAATGAAAATCGGAACACCGGTATCTATTTAAGAATTTAGAACCTCAAAAAAAAAGGCTTTGCACTTTTGAGAAAGGCAATCAAGATTCTCACCATGTTCTTAGGATTCAAAACAAAAGTTCGATTCTTTTCATTTACGCTTTTTTCAGCGGTATTCTTTTTATATTCCTTCAGCGCATGTTCGAGCGCTCCGATTGTCAACAAACCGTTGGATGGAACCTTGGATCTGCAAGGACATCGGGGAGCGCGTGGTCTAAGGCCGGAAAATACATGGCCCGCTTTTGAAGAAGCGATTCGACAAGGGATGACTACGTTAGAGTTGGATACGGTTCTTACCAAAGACAAAAAAATCGTCATTCATCATGATTCCGAAACAAACCCTGTCATCTGTCAGAGAAAAGATGGAACCGAAATTCTTTCTCAATCCTTATATGAGCTTACTTTAGCGGAGTTGAAACAACTCGATTGTGGAACCAAAAAAAATCCGAAGTATCCTGAGCAAACTCCTGTTCCTGGAACCGAATTGATAACAATCGAAGAATTTTTTTCCCTCGTCGCAAAAGTCGAAAAACAATCCGCCGGAAAAGGGAAGCTCAAGTTTAACATCGAAACAAAATTCCCGAACGACGATAAGGCGCAGTTGCCTATCGAAATCGTGAAAGAACACGTGAGCCTTTTGGTTCAATCCGTAGAGAAGGCAAAGGTAACGGATCGAACGACGATTCAATCGTTTTATTTGAAAGCGCTTCCGATCGTAAAAGAAATCAATCCTAAGATCAAAACGAGCGCACTTTTCTCTTTGACTTATTTTCAAGGAGCGATGATGACTTTCGGCTTTGGAAATTCTACAAGGAAGAATGTTTTAGAAAAAACTCTCGAGGTCAAAGCGGATATCATCTCTCCTTACTTTCTCTATGTAACGAATGAATTCGTACACGAAGCTCATTCCCATAAAATTTCGGTGATTCCCTGGACGGTCAATGAGCGGACTGAGATGCAACGATTGATCGAAGCGGGTGTGGACGGAATCATTACGGATTACCCGGACCGTTTGAAGAATGTAGTAAAACAATAAAAATATAATAAAACTTTAAAGTTACTTCTTAAAACAAACTAAAAAAAGATGAATTCTGCATTCTTCCGTAACTGTTTCCAGTAGGCGGGCGCGATTCGCGCTTGTCATTTTACGTCTGGAGATTAAAAATATGGTTATGGATTTCATTCAAAAACTTCCCAGAAAATTGGAAGACGTTCTTGGTACGGAAGGTCTCGATCAATTCGTGGATTTTCTAAACTCTGCCTTTGTTGCTTCTCGAGCACAAATTCTGGAGACTTCTGCCGATCGCTTTGAACTTCGCGTATCCACCGATATATCGAAAATTAAAATCGATCTTACAGCCTTTAAAGCGGACATGAAGAATGATTTTTTAGAGTTCAAGATACTTATCCAATCGGAGAACGCTAAATTTCGATCCGAGATCCGAATGGATATCGCCGATTTTAATTCGGAAATCAGAAAAGAAATCAAGGAACTTCGGGAAGAGACGAATCAATCCCGATTGGAAATTTTTAAGTCCATTGGAGAAATTCACAAGGCAATTGCGGTACAAACCCGCTGGATGTTCGGAGCGATTCTGGGATCGGCAGGATTAGCACTCGCGATAGAAAAGATATTACATTCCTTCCCTTTATAAGAACCAATATAAAATTCACTTTCAAGAAGCGCCTTCATTTCACGGGGAAGGCGTTTCGTTTCAAAGAAAAGTCCGGTTCTCCGTTTTGGATTCTTACGAAGTTTTTGTCTCAGCGGGTTTTTTGAACGCGTTTTGAAATTCGAAAATCTTAAGAAATTTTTTATATCTTTTTGCGTTTCTTCTGGAACGAATTTGGTCCAAAATTAAATTTCCTATCAAAGACTTTGGAAGTTTCGGTTCTTTACCTTGTCCCATTCTTCGGAGTTGAAGACGAATGGCGGACATTTTTGAAAGAGAGTTGAAAGTTGGATTGGAAAGATTCGGAATTTTGATATCGACGGAATTTGTTTTTCCGGAAAGTAATTTTGACGCAGAATCCGGTTCGAACGCAAAGGGGGCGGCGATTCCTATGACGTCTAACGCACCACTTTTGATCGCGTCTTCCATTACGTTTTTGGAACGAAAGCCTCCAGTCGACATCAATGGCATCGTAGCGATCGATCTGGCCTTTTTCGCGAACTCCAAAAAGTAAGCTTCTCTTTTTTTCGTGCCGTTGGATTCTCCTCCTTGCATTGCAGGGGATTCGTAGTTTCCCCCGGAGATTTCCAGAAGATCTATATTCGTTTTATTTAACATTTCAATGACTCGAATCGCGTCTTCTTCCTTAAAACCACCTCCTTGAAAATCCGCGGAATTGAGTTTAACTCCGATTGAAAATTCCTTTTTGGTTTGAGCTTGGATTCCGTTTACGATTTCGAGTAGAATTCTGGCACGATTTTCCAAAGATCCTCCCCACTGATCTTCTCGAAGATTGGTCAATGGAGAAAGAAATTGATTGAGAAGATAGCCGTGTGCCGCGTGAACTTCGACTCCGTCAAAACCCGCTTTTTCCGCAATCAGCGCCGCTTGAATAAAACGTTCTATGATTTTTCGAATTTCGTCTTCAGTGAGCGCGCGAGGTGTTCCAAAAACCTTCGCGAACATTCTTCCGGGAATATGAACTTTTACGGCGGATGGAGCGACTGGAGTTTCCGAGATAAAACCGAAAACTTGTCTTCCCGGATGATTGATCTGCATCCACATTTTTGAACCTCCCGATTTGCCGACTTCCGCCCATCGTTTGAATCGATCCAAACTTCCGTTGTCCCGAACGATCACGTTCCCCGGTCCGGTGAGAGCATAAGTATCTACCATAGCATTTCCGGTCAGGAGTAACCCAGCGCCCCCTTGTCCCCATCTTTTATAAAGTTGGATCATCTGTTCTCCCGGGAGGAACAGATCGTCGGCTAAACTTTCTTCCATCGAGGCTTTCGCAATCCGATTCGGTAAAACTTGTCCATTCGGCAAACGAAGAGGTTGTGAAAGAGGGGAGGCGGATGTTGACATGGATTTTCTCCGATTTAAGAATTCAATTCCTACCCATCGGTATTTATTTTGGAAATCCTGTCAAACTTTAATTCCTACCAGTCGGTATTTATTTTAGCATTGGAAGCCGAATTCGTTTGACCATGCGAGCGATTCTACCAGAATGAAAAGAGAAGAATCTATGTCGAAAACACTTGGATGGAAAAAGCTACCGGAAGACGTTCGTAGGGAATCAATCCTTGTGGCCGCGATGCGTTGTTTCTTCTCTAAGGGATTTGAAAAGACCTCGGTGCAGGACATTGCCGATACGGCGGGCCTCACCAAAGGTGGGATTTACTTTCATTTTGAAAGTAAGGAAGAAATTCGTGATACTTTGATTCGTGAATTTCTGAATTTGGATCGATTAGGTTTCAAAGACCCGGAAGTCGTTCTGCTTCCGCCACATCTTCGTTTAAAAGAATTTTTAGAAAGATTAGCAAACCGACTTACGATCGAGGGAAATTGTTCTCCGCGTTTGTTTGCCGAAGCCACTTCGAACGGCGGAATTATGGAAAAGGAGATCGTTTCTTTTTACGATTCTCTGGAATCTATATTTTCCGAAACGATTCGGGAAGGTCAAAAGGCAGGGAGTATAATAAACTCGATGTCTCCCGAACTTCTCGCGAGAACCATCCTTGCGGTTTTCGACGGATTACAGATTCAAGCGGATATATCTCCCACAAAAAGAGATTTGCAGGTAAGAGGAAGGGAAACTCTCAATTCTTTTTTTAAGAATCTGCTTTTAACCTTTGATCCAACCTGCGAAAAAACGAATCAGATTTAACCTCGTATCGAGGCGAGGATCGAGTAGATCCCGATTCCTAAATAATTTCCGATCGCATAGCCGATCAAACCTGTTAGAATTCCGACAACTAAAACGCCTTTGTTTCGAATCGCTTGTGTGATCGGTGGAACAAAAGCCGGTCCATAGATGCTGGCAACGGATGTAACCATCCAAGTATCGACCGGGATTCGAAAAAGAATTCCGAAGATCAAATGAAGAAGAATCGCTCCGAAAAGGATCGTTGTTAGGATTAAGAATACGGGACCGAAGTCGCGCTTTAATTCTTCAAGATTCGCAAGAAAACCGATCGCTACGGAAAAGACAAGAATCAAATAACTACCGAATTCATAGGTTTTGAGTTGTCTCACTTTGGAATGGAAGGAAGTTCCGATTCCCCAAGTAGTAATTCCCAAAAGAATCGAAGGTGCGTATAAAGATGAAAAGATTAAAAACGTAAACGCGATCGAAACTCCGAAACCTAGGATCGCTAAGAGAAGTCCGATTCCGTTTGAATAGACTAAATTCTTCCAAGGAATCGAAGAATGATCTTGTTCTTCGGATTCAGAATGATCCACAGACGATTCGATCGAAATTTCCTCCTTTAGAAAGAAGGAAAAGAATTTTTTTCCGATCGTGAGTAAGAAGAGAAGATAAACTCCGCCGAGCACCACGTCGATCGTGTTCACCAAAGCGATCGTTTCCTTATTCGTTCCGATTGCGAGTCCGACTGCATTCAAATTCGGAGTTCCACCCGTGTACATTCCTGCGAGCATTCCGGCGATCTTTGGGGATTCCGGATGTAAGAATGAAAAATAATACCCCGCAACGCCGGAAGCGATCGCGACGGAAAGGGCAGATAGAAAAAAGGAAAAGAGCGCCAATCTTGCTTCTCCAAATCCTTTTCTGAAATCGGTAGAACTCAGTAAAAGTGGAATTGCAAGAGGAATCGTTACTTCCGCGAACGTCTGCGGAACGGAACCGGGAAACCAACCGGAAGGTATCACGTTTCCCAAAAAAATTCCAGCGATATAACAAAGCGACACCGGACCTAAAAGACCGAGAAACTTTACTTTTTTGGCGATACGCAGGGCAAACCAAGGAAAAAAAAGGATGAAGAAAGCGAGAAAAACCCCGCTTAATGTTGAAAGAATTGAGTTCATAATAATTACCGAATATAATAAAATATTAATTTATTTAGGTGCCTTCTTTTCGATTCGAGAATCGGATCTTTCAATACGGTTTTTGCTAAAAATTCGGCTCCTGAAATTTGGAATTGAATAACGAAACTAACTCTTTTAACTGTCTTTTTAGGAAAAGTATGAAAATTCGATTCCTAAACTTCAAGCAGAAAAGGCGAAGAATTTCGATTGCCCGGTTTTCTTTTTTAGCTCTTCTATAAAATCTTAACTAAAAGGGTAGTCTGTTATTCAACCATTTTTGGCGAAAGGACGGAATCCTATTTCCTACCTCGCAGGTCTTAGAAAAAAGATCTGAAACTTTTAGATTTGAATTCAAATCGGGAAAAACTATGAAATTTATATCCGTCCTTTTTCAATCCGGAATTCTTACAGGAACACTTTGGATCGGTGGATTTTTATTCTTAGCAAGTTGTTTGGAGGCGGAGTCGAAATGGGAAAAAATCAGCGACATTGAAACACCGGAAGGTAGTTCCCGGATTTCTTATCCGAAAGAATCTTTTTCGAATTTTGTAAGAAATCTTCCTCTCAAATCGGAACCCACGCTTTGGACCTATCAAAAAGAAAACATAATTCGTCGTTATGATGTGCTTGCGGTTTTGAATGTTCCACTTTTGTTTCGGGACGATCTGGAGCAATGTGCTGATTTCGCAATGCGCATTTGGGCGGAATATCATAAACAAAAAAACTTACTAAATCGTTTTTATCTTTTTGATTATAACGGAAGAAAGAAGTCGTTTCGGGAAAGTGGACTGAGTTATGTTTCCTTTTTGAGAAAGTCATTCGTATCTTCCAATTCTTATTCTCTCAAAAAAGGAGGGATGAGTATTACCGAAGCGGATCTAAGACCCGGAGATATTTTTATTCAAAATGAAACGGGGGGAATCGGACACGCATCAATGGTTTTGGATTCAGCTGAAAACCCAAACGGTGAAAAATTCTATCTAATCGGTTTTAGTTTTATGCCAGCGCAAGAAATGCATATAGAGAAGGCGCCGAAAAAATTCGGCACTAAGGGTTGGTTTACATATAAAGGCTTTTTAAAACATTTAGAAGAATTCTATCCCTATGGCGTCCCTGTTCTCAGAAGATTTCCGGAAAAATAAGAATATTATAATTTACCGAAACGCAATCCAGCCTCCTACATAATGCGCCTGAAAGATTTGTTTCCATTTGATAAAACCGGCTTCTTTAAAAAGTTCGGCGTATCGTTTTGAAGGAATTTTGTTCAAGGTTTTGACTCGATTCAAATACGTTTCCAGCGCGCTATCGTCCCATCCCTGAAAAGTTCTTAAATACCCGGCGACGTCTTTAAAGACGGAATCCATATCCTCGTTCGAATCATAAATATCAAAAAGAATAAATTTCCCATCCGGTTCCAAACGAGAGGAAATATCTTTGAGAAGAGATAATTTTGCCCCATCGTCCGGTAGAAAATGAAGAACAAACAAAAGAGTCGCGCCTGAAAAAAGGAAACTTTTTTCGAGACCAGAAACCGGAGAACAGATCAATTCGGCATTTGGAAATTTCTTTTTAGCCTGCTCTATCATTTCCGGAGAAGGATCGACGCCTGTGATTCGGTAACGATCGGGCGCGACTTTCATGAGTGCGCCGAAATCAGCGCCAGTCCCGCAACCCGCCGCCAGAATTTTTTTTCCCTGCGGAATCGAATCGATTAGAGAACTCGCTACTAATTCGGCCACACCGGAATAAAACGGAATCATCTTTCCTATTTTATTTTCATATTGTGTCGCTCTATCACCTTCGAACGTTTCTATAAAGTCCATCCGTTCCTGCCTTTCGTTCAAATCTTCGTTTCATAAAATGGAAGAAAATCCGATTCTACTGTTTTCGTCAAAATTCTTGTTCCCCTTGTTTCTTTCCAATCAATTGCGATTTCAAGGATTTGTTCTGAAAAACCTTTGGGAATGAACGGCAAACATTGGAGAAGAATTCTTCGAAAGCTAAAATCGTTACGGTTGTCGTCTTTTTCGTCTGTAGGCTTAGGCAATGTTTGAAAGAGTGCGAATATTTCTCGATGAACGCTTTGTTTTAACGAAAGATAAAAATTCTTATTTATTCCTTGGTATTTTTGGAAAAGGTATTTATATTTTGTTTATCATGAGGCCGTTCGGTTGCAAGAGCGCAAATGATGCGAGCTCTTCCGGTAGTCACGTCCCTTTCTAAAGACCGAAAGAATGCAATTTATTTCATTGTTAGTAGTGATCGGTCTTACTTTCTTAATTTTTCCGATTCATCCTTTTTCGCCAATGGCCTTCCGTGGATATAGATCCGACCTTTGGGATTTCCGTTTTAAGTATGATAAACCTATTTATGATTTTGGATCTATTGGAAATATAAATATTTCAATTTACCTTTGTTTTTAATAGAATGAGGGGAATCTGAATTCTTCTGAAATACTCAGTCATATTATAAATTCTTAAATTACTGTGTAGATGATCTAATCTTTTTTGGTGGCCGGCTTGATCAGAAATAAAGATCGATATTGGAATTTGCGTTCCGTTTTGAATCTCGTTTGATTCACCGAAAAATCCGCCTTCGACTGCTATTTAAGTTCACCTTTTCGGGTTCCTTTCGTCCCAAGAATTCCGCCAGATCTTTAGACTAGCAGGTTATAAAAAGCGTCCTAAAAAGAAAAAGATGTAACCATTCTTATTACAGGAAGTCTAAAGAGGAAATGGAAACCTTAAACTTTCGGAGTAAAAAATAAAGATGAACGTAGAATCGAAACAGGCTGTGGATCTCTTTGGATCCGCAAAACTCGGAAACCTTACCCTTCAAAATCGGATCGTAATGGCGCCGATGACAAGATCCAGAGCGATCAACAATATCCCTAATTCCATCATGGCTGACTATTATTCCCAGAGAGGAAGTGCAGGCTTGATCGTAACGGAGGGGACTTCTCCCTCTGCAAATGGACTGGGTTATAGCCGAATTCCCGGAATTTTTAGCAAAGAACAAGTCGAAGGCTGGAAGCTGGTTACAAAAGCGGCTCACGAAAAAGCCGCTAAAATTTTTGTCCAGCTGATGCACACCGGACGTGCCGGGAATACTATCAATCTTCCAGAAGGAGCAGAGGTAATTGCTCCATCCCCGATTCAACTCAAAGGCGAGATTTGGACTGACTCAAAAGGGCAACAGCCTTACACAGTGCCTCGCGAAATGAATTCAAACGATATCAAACACGCAATCTCTGAGTTTGCACAAGCGGCAAAGAATGCGGTCGAAGCCGGTTTTGACGGTGTCGAACTTCACGCCGCGAACGGATATCTTTTGGAACAATTCTTAAACGCAAACTCGAATCATAGAACCGATTCTTACGGCGGATCCAACGAAAATCGAAATCGTTTCGTTGTCGAAGTGGCTCGCGCTGTTGTCGATGCAATCGGGAAAGAAAAAGTTGGAATCCGATTGTCTCCGTACGGGGTCTTTAATGATACCGGTGCCTTCGACGGAGTCGAAGAACAATATGAAATTCTTTCTAAAGAGTTGAATTCTATCGGACTCGTTTACGTTCATATCGTAAATCATAGTGCTATGGGTGCGCCTGAAGTGCCTCAAAGCGTGATACAAAAAATTAGAAAAGAATTTAAGAATACTCTAATACTTAGCGGCGGTTATGATAAATCGAGAGCGCAATCGGATTTGGAAGATGGAAAGTGTGAACTCATCGCTTTCGGAAGACCTTTCATCGCGAACCCTGATTTTGTAATTCGATTGAAAGAAGATAAAACGATTGTAGACGCGGATCAAAGTACGTTTTATACTCCGGGCGCAAAGGGATATTCCGATTACCCAAGTTTAAACTAATCTAAATCGCAATTCAGAATCTAAAAGGCTTTCGAGTTCGAATGCCTTTTAGATTTTGGATCAGATCTTTCGCTGTTCCAAATTCAAAAGCAATTTTCTTAAGAGTTTGGAAAGTTCCGAATGTTCTTTCTCGGAAAGTGAGCTCATCAATTCATGACCGCTTTTTACGTGATCTAAAAGTGTTTTTGTGATTACGAATTTTCCTTCTGATGTAAGGCAGATAAGAACACCGCGTCGATCCTTCGGATCAGGCTCTCTTTGAACCCATCCCAAAGACTCCAATCGATCGATTCGATTTGTCATCGTTCCCGAAGTAATCATTAATGTAGCAAGAAGATCTCCAGGTGCCTTTTTATAGGGTTTACCGCTTCGGAGAAGCGCGGCCAGTACGTCGAAATCCTGAGTGGCAAGCCCGTGACTTTCGAAAACTTCCTTATGAACGTTGTAAAAGAAAATGGAAGACAACCGATGAATTCTTCCGATTGTTCCCATCGCCTTCATATCCAAGTCGGGTCTTTCTTGTGCCCATTGTTTTAGAATAAAATCGACGTGGTCTTCCGTTTTTTTGGACTTCATATTTCCCATTTTGTAGAAAATATCTTGACGTCAAGATAAAGTTCTTATTGTCTTGATAGTGAGAATCTTGATATCAAGATAAAATAAAATTCGGAGGAGCTATGAATTTTATCGCATTCTTTACCCTTTTCGCCGCGATTCTTACCTTAATCCTAACGCCGATTCAGTCCTACATTTGGAATGGAGAATCGACTCCTTTTTATCTATTAAAAATGAAGGAACTCATTTTGGTTTTTCTAAAGATGAAAAAGGAGATTTTTCCGGAAACGACCGATTACTATTTTTTCGGACGGATGACGATTTTCATTCATATCGGGATTTTACTGGGGCTGAAAGAATTGTACAAGAACGGTTTTTTTCCGGAATCCCTTTCGAAAATTCTTAGATTTGTCGCAGGCATTCTTCTTTTGGCGACTTTCGGCGATCTTATCGCGTACTGGGGAGGAAGTTTTTTCGGAGAATCGTTTCGAAAAATAGGATTTCGTTGGATGGAAGCGCCTTCGATTTTTCTCCTTTTGTTTGCGATCGGATATCTAGGATTCAAAATGAGAATGGAAAAAAAATGGGAAGGAACCGTCTTTGTTTCTCTTCCATTCTTGATGATCGGTTCTACATTATTTTTTCGTTATATTCCACACGGTCCACTATTCCCGATACTTTTCGTTGTGGCCGGTTTTGTATTGAGTTCTCCATCTGCTTCAACATTGCAAAAGATAAGCCGATGGTTTGAGAGCATATCTTCCGTTAAGAGCATTCTTATCTTTTTCGTTTTAGGGATGTTATTCTCTCAAACGATGCAGATATTGGAAAAATCCATTCCAATATCTGCATCGGGTATCCTTCCTAAAAAGATGGACTTCCGTCCTTTTTCCTCTGCCAAAGATTTTGTAGAAGTTTTTGGAACCTATGGAGAGCAGGGGAGATATTTGTATTTCTGGATTGATATCGTGGATATGATTTTTCCGATTCCTCTTTCTTTGTGCTTTGCTGGCATTTATACAAGGGTCGCTTTAAAGACCGGTTTACCGATTTCCTTCAATCTTCTTTCTCTTGGATTCTTAGTCTTTGATCTCGTTGAAAATTCTTTGATGTTTTATTTTTTAGCTTCTTGGCCGATTGTTTCCGAACCGTTGGCGGCGATTACGGGAGCTGTGACCGCGATTAAGTTATTTTTTCTTTTCGTGGGCTTTATCATGTTCTTCGTATCCTCTTTGATTCTCATTTCGCTTTGGATTCGGGAAAAACGAAATAAACTTTCGGCTGGATAGAATGATTTTTCGGGGGAAGAGAACTTTTCCCGGATATGCTTCCATCTTTTTTCAAGCGCATTTTACTGTTTATCATTTGTTCCGACAAATGAATTGGCCGGGATCCGTCTTTATTCGGGCTTAAAGTAGGTCATAAAGTAGAATTTTTGAAAATTACGTTCAATTTGCTTTTCGGTCGAAAGGCTTTTTTCAAAAAAATCCCCAAATTAGAATCCGGAAATAATCGAAAAGGCCGGATTCGATTTCAAGAATCAGACCTCGCCCCAAAATTTTATCCGGAACGGAACAATTTTGTATCCGTAAATGAGACGCAGGAGTTCCCACAAATGAAGCCTCCTTGACGTTCGATTGAAGTTTAACCGTGGTTTCGAATTGGATTTTTACGTTTTTAGGAGCGTGGAATTTATTTAAAAACATACCCAAGGGTATGGTATGTCGATTGACTCGATTCAAATTTCAAGTATTCTTCAAGTAAGGAGAATTTTATGAAACCGGAAGATTTTCTTATTTTAGGGTCGATTCATAGCGTTGGTTTTGCAGTTTTTCACGTTTTTTTTTGGAAACTATTTCGTTGGAAGGAGGACTTAAAACGGATTTCGTTTGCGAACCGTGCGATTCTTCAGATAGCAAATTTGAGGTTGATTTACTTTTTCGTTTTTATGGCGGTTATCACTTTCTTCTTTAGGACCGAACTCGTCCATTCTCAAATGGGAAATTGGATTCTGATCGGCCTTTCCTTTTTTTGGTGGGGGAGATTGATCGAGCAATTTATTTTTCTACGAGTCAATCAATCGATGGTTCATTTTCTTTCCGCTCTTTTTTTTCTGGGTGGGGTTTTGTATTTAATTCCTCTGTTTGTATTTTAATTTTTCAAGCATGCATTCGGCGGAACACTGGATATTGGCGGGTTTGGATCTTCTTTATCACGAAGGAGAAGAGTCTCTTACGATTGAATCCTTATGCAAAAAATTAAAACTTACAAAAGGTTCTTTCTATCATCATTTTAAGAATCGAGAATCTTTTTCGCAACGGTTGTTGAATTACTGGGAAAAACATTTTACGGACGAGATCATTCGGAAGGCGGGAGCAGAATCGACTCCGCAAGCGAGGTTGAAAGTTTTACGATCTCTTACGTTAGCGTTGCCGAAGAATACGGAGCGAGCGATCCGATCCTGGGCGTTTCGAAATTCTAAGGTAAAGAAAATTCAGGAGAGAGTTGATTCAAAAAGAATCGCTTTTTTGAAAAATGCATATTGGGAACTCTCCAAGGACCGTAGGCAGGCGGATCAGAAAGCTAAACTTGCCTACGCGATTTTTGTCGGAGTCGAAATGATTCTACCGAGTTTGGACGAAAAAGAGATTAAGAAACTCTATTTCTTATTTTAATCGTTCCTTTTTGATTTGTTCCTTTCTCCGAACATAAACGACCTTGTCCAGCTCGGCGACGACTTTCCCCGTTTTTTCATCGTAAACTTTGGTTTGGAAGAATGCGTCTAATTTTCTTTTTTCATCCGCTTCTTTGCGAATTCTTTTTATCTCTTCGTGAGGAATATGAAATTCCGCATAGACCTTTCCTAAACCCGGACTAATGAATCGGATCGTCGCCGCCTTGTCCCAAACAAGATAATCTTCTCCTAAATTCTCCATCAAAATCAACATGTAAAACGGATCGCACATAGAATACAGGGAGCCGCCAAAATGGGTTCCAACTAAGTTTCGATTCCACCAGTGAAGCTTCATGCTCAGACGAAAGTGATTCAGATCCTTACCGATTCGTTTGTATCGAATCCCCGCCCCAAAGTAGGGAGGATAGAAGTTGAAAAAATAAAACCGTAGCCGTTTCCAAAAATTCATGTAGTTTGATACCAAACCTTCTGTTTATTCTCCCTTTGTTAAAGATACCCCCGATTTTAAAATCAGAAAATAAGTCATTTGTAATGAAATGCATGTAAAATGCTTTGTTTCGATTGAAAGCTCTTGCTTTTTCGAAGCGTTCATCGTAAAAACAACTTCCCCGGAGGAGATTAAATTTGAAGCTTCTTAAATTTCGAGATATCCTATGGATTCTCTTTTTCTTTCTTTTATTTCCGATATTTCTGGGTTGTAGCGATTCTACAACGTATGTGATTAAAAATAAAAAACCTTTTGTATCTCCGAATACAAAAGGTCTTTTTGCGGGCGCATCAAAGGTGGATATAACTCCTCCGCCCGGTCTTCCTCTTGCCGGTTACTCGATGCTCGCAAATACGGAGAAAGGATTTAGAACTAAAATTTATGCGAGGGTCATCTATATTAGGAAGGATCAACACGCGCCCTTAGTTTTAATCCAGACCGATTTACTTTCCGGTTCTTTACTTCTGCATCATAGATTAGCGGAAAGACTTTCTGAAACAACGGATATCAGCTTGGGAGGAATCGTTCTTTCGGGAACACACACACATTCCGCACCTGGAAATTTTTATGAGAATAATTTCTACAATGAGTTTGCCGGAAATAAACCGGGCTTTGAGAAGGAATGGTATGAATTTTTAGAAGATAGAATTTATGAGGCTACGTTGAAAGCTTTTCAATCCGCTCGACCGGCAAAGATTGCAACGGGAAAGTCGAATGTCTGGGGGCTTACAAGAAATCGTTCTATCGAAGCCTATGCGGCCAATCGTAATTCAGGAATTCAAGAAATCAAAACCGAACAAATCTACGACGCGGTCAATCCGGAGATGACGATGATCCGAATCGATGCGAAAGATAAAGACGGTTCGTTCAAACCTCTCGCAGTTTATTCGACGTATTCGATTCACGGGACTTCGATACCGTCTTGGAACAAGGTAGTCAATGCGGATGTGTTCGCCTATCCGGAAAGAGAACTGGAATTAAAAATCAAAGAAGAATATAAGTCCGACTGGGAACCTTTGCACGCGGTGTCTAACGCTACACACGGAGACAATTCACCCGATTATAGGGAGGATATGCAAGGCTTTATAGAATCAAAAAGGCTTGGTCTTGAAATATCACGAAAGTCTTATGAACTATTCCAAACCCTCGGTAAAAAATTGAATGCGGATGTAACCTATTCGTATAACTCGAAGGAAGTGGACGTGTATGAAAGTCCGAAGATGGGAGATGCGGAACTTTGTAGTCGGCCCGTCGCCGGAACCGCCTTGACCGGAGGAGCCGAGGATGGAATGACACCCGTTTTATTTTGGCTTCCTTTTTGGGGAGAGGGTTGGCCTCGTTATATATTTACGGGAGGATGTCAGGGTCATAAAAGAACCGCAGGATCCGTCTTTCAGTATTTGGTCTTACCAAAGAAGAATTTTCCTCACAGAATGATTCTTCAGACCGCAAGAATCGGAGACACCGCCTTGCTCGCCGTTCCTTTTGAAGTCACAAATGAATCCGGAAGAAGATTTTCAAACGCGGCTTTCGATGCAGAAAAACAAAGAACTTCTAAGAGTAAGGAGAATATTACACAAACTTCGGTCTTGTCTTGTACAAACGGTTATTTCGGTTATGCGACAACTCCGGAAGAATATTCCAAACAACACTATGAAGGCGGACATACGATCTTTGGACCGGGAACTCAACCCTTTCTGCAAGCTCATCTCGCCGATCTTGTAAAACAAATGCCTGCGGAAGGAGGCAAAGAAAGTTTTCCGGATTCTTGGGAATTTCAACTCGATACAAAACGGTATATGCCGGATAAAAAGGAAGCTCAGGGAAGTCGTGAATTAAAAGAAGCGCCGCGTTTGGTTCTCGCCGAAGAGAATTTAGAAAAACATTGGATCTTTCGTTATAAGGACGTGAATCCTTCTTTGATTCAATTTCATCAACCATTGATTTCGCTTCAATATCGGGATGAAAAAGGAGAATGGAAGAATTTAGTGCAAGACGGAAAATTGATAAACGACTCAGGAACCGAGATCGATGTTCGTCTTCAAGGAGAATCTTCTGAAGGGATGGCGATCTATGAAGTTCGTTGGTTCAATCCTGAATTTCATTCCAAGAGAAAGTATCGTTTTACAATCGCGCCTCGCGGAAAAGAAAAAGAATTTTATTCTCCGGAATTTTGAATCGATCGCGGGAGATTATTGTCTCCCACTTTTAGATGAGAGAATTTCATTTTAAAGAAACGTAAAATTGAAAACGAAACGTTTTCTTTCCTCCTAAGAACGTTTTCTCCGGCCTTGTAAAAGATTGAGATCAACCTAAATATTTTTTTCGGACGGACTTAAAGTCCGGTTTCAATCTTTTTTTCTATGGATCCGTTTGTTGGAACATAAGAATCCATTTTTCTAATGAACTTCCCGGAGCTAAAGGGAAGTCGGTCCTTTTTATAATGGATTCCGCATTTATCCCTTTGAACTTGAATCTGTCGTATTGTATAAAAAAATCGATTTTAAGAATGAGTTGACTTTTCGGATTGTATTCGAGTCGGCATTGTTCTCATTTTTAAAATAGAAAATTTTCTTGCGCGGAATGTCCGAATTCTTATAACTTCGTCTCATGCAAAGAACGATAGCTTTGGTTCGTAAAAAGGGATCTCTGGAAAACATTGAATTGATAAACGAAGTTCTCGCGGAACCTTCTGAAAACGAAGTTCAAGTCGAAATTCATTCGATCGGATTGAATTTCGCCGATCTTTTCGCGATTCAAGGGCTTTATAGCGCGACTCCGGAAGGAGCCTTTATTCCCGGTCTTGAATATTCCGGGATCGTCTTAGCGACGGGAAAAAAAGTTAAGAACGTAAAGAAAAAAGATAAGATCATGGGAGTGACTCGTTTCGGAGGGTACACTTCTCACTTGAATATCGATTCTCGATACGTTTTCAAACTTCCCTCAAAATGGAATTTCGATCAGGGCGCCGGTTTTTTAGTCCAGGGATTGACCGCCTATTACGCATTAGTCGCTCTTGGAGATCTTCAAAAAGGACAAACAGTTTTGATCCATAGCGCCGCCGGCGGAGTTGGAATTCTTGCGAACAGAATCGCAAAAAAACTCGGGGCATTTACGATTGGAACGATCGGGACTCCGTCCAAGATAGAACTTCTTAAAAAAGAAGGTTACGATCGTCAGATCGTTCGTTCGAATCGATTCGCGAAGGATCTTCAAGAATCACTTTCAGGAAAAGAATTGGATCTGGTTTTGGAATGTATCGGTGGAAAAATCTTTCAGGAAAGTTACGATATTATGGCACCGATGGGAAGAATGATCGTATACGGAGCCGCTGAAATGATGGGATCGGGAAGTTCCGTGAATTGGGCGAGATTGGCTTATAAATATCTTTCCCGTCCGAAGTTGGATCCTATGAAAATGGTTTCTGATAATAAATCGGTCATGGGTTTCAATCTGATCTGGCTCTATGATCGAGTCGAAAAACTTACGAAGAATCTCAACGGTTTAGTAAAACTCAACCTGGAACCGCCACTCGTTGGCAAAACGTTTCCATTTGAAAAAATTGAAGACGCCCTTAAATTCTTTCAAACTGGAACTTCAGTCGGGAAGGTCGTTTTAAAAGTGAAGGACTGAGTCGGCATCCAATCGGTTTTTCGAAGCCTTCCCTTTTTGTAAAACTTCGATTCATTGAAGAATGGCTTATTCTTTGTTTGGACTTTGCTTTACAATTATCCGAATTCTTTCAATTTGGAGGTAGAGTGAGCCAATCTGCGTTTTCCGAAATATTCCATTCTTATCGAGCGGCATTTGAGAATTTTTTAGATACTCAAACACTCTTTCTCTTGTCCAAAAATTCCGCACCGGAACTCTTTGAGGCGATGAAATACAGCCTTATGGCCGGCGGAAAAAGGTTACGCCCGGTTTTGGCGCTCGCGGCTTCGGGTGGATTTCAAGTCGATTCTAAGAACGCTCTTTTTTTAGGCTCTTCTCTGGAATGTATTCATACGTATTCATTGATTCACGACGACCTCCCGAGTATGGATAACGACGATTTTAGACGAGGGATGCCGACTCTCCATAAAAAATTCTCCGAATCGACCGCCGTATTAGCCGGGGACGCGCTGAACTCTTTTGCATTTTATTTTCTCTCATTCGTCGAGATGGAGAATGGGGATGTTTCCCTTTATAGAGATCTATTAGAAATTTTGCATACAGGCGCCGGGGCACCCGGGATGGTTTCAGGACAGATTTACGACTTACAAATGGAAAGGGAGAATTCGATCTATTCCCGAAACGGGAACTCGGAAGATCGAGTCGGGCTCGTTCAGTTGACTCATCGATTGAAAACGGGTTCTCTGATCAAAGCGTCTCTTTTGATCGGTAACCGTTTGCGAAGGGATTGGAGAGAACGAGCCACTTCTCTTTCAAAATACGGAGAGGACCTCGGATTGCTCTTTCAAATTACGGATGACATTCTCGACGTGGAAGGAACGCAAGAATCGCTCGGGAAAACGCCGGGAAAAGACGTGAAAGCCGGAAAGATCACCTATCCCGCGTTATTCGGCTTGGATCGTTGTAAAGAAATGGTTCTGGATTTACAGAAGAATTTAATTTCTCTCTCTTCAGAATTCGTTTCTACTCCCGAAGAAACAATTTTTTTCCAGGAACTACCGATCTACATTGGCCAAAGAAAAAATTAGACTCGATTCGCTACTCTTAAAGAAAGGATACGCGGACACGTTGGAGAAAGCGAGAAGTCTGATTCTTTCGGGTTCCGTTTTGATAAACGAACAAAAAATAACCAAGGCCGGACTTCAATTTTCGGAAAATTCTGAAATTCGAATATTGAACGTGATCCCTCAGTATGTAAGCCGAGGCGCGTACAAACTCTTAAAGGCATTTGAAAGTTTTTCAGTAAAGGCAGAAGGAAAGGTCTGTATCGATCTCGGTGCGTCGACGGGCGGATTTACGGAAGTTCTTCTCGAAAAAGGAGCTTGGAAGGTTTTTGCGTGCGACGTCGGTTATGGGCAATTGGCAGAAAGAGTGAGAAATCATCCTGCGGTAGTCGTAAAGGATCGTTTTCATCTTAAGAATCTCTCCTCGTCCGAAATCGATTGGGAAAACGAAAAGAATCACGTTCCGAATCCGAATTCCATTTTAATAGTGATGGACTTGAGTTTTATTTCGCTTCGCTCCGTTTTTCCCGTTCTAAAAAGATTCAGGCAGGAAAAGAATATTCCTAAAATTGAATGTGTTACTCTGATTAAACCTCAGTTCGAGGCCGATCCGAAAGATCTTGTGAAGGGTGTTCTTAGAAATTCGAAAATTCGCTGGAAGGTCGTTCGATCCTTGTGTACATTTCTCAAAGTGGAAATCGGAGCTTCCATCTTAGGTTTGGAATGGTCTCCGATCGAAGGGAGAGAAGGGAACAAGGAAGTGCTTCTGTATTGGACGTTATAGAATTTTCAAATGATTCTTCTTTCAATTCTTCTTCGGATTTGGAATTATTGATTCCTTTCTTTCGGAATTGAGGTAAAAAAAAGAGTTTTGAAAAGAGGAATGTAAGAATCGGATTCTTTTTCTTAGAACGATTTTCCTTTCTCCTTTTGAAATCGTGCACAACATCGTTTGATAACTTAAAAAATCCATGGACGATTTTTCTTCCTAAAGATATTTATGATTGAATCATGGCCGAGTTACTCAAAGACCTTTATACGAAAGAAGTCCTACAAAAAATTGCGTCCTCCTTTTCAAAGGAAATAAAATCGGTTTCGGAAGAAGAATGGATTCGAAGATTCAAACAAAAAGATTGGAATCGACTCGAATTGAAACAAAGAATTCGAAGAATCGCGGAAGTCATTGCCGAGGAACTTCCGAAACCGTTTCCTAAATCGATCAAGCCGCTTCTTGCGATAACGGATTCGATCGAAAAACGATTTTCCGGAAAGGAAATTTTTCTTTCGATTTTTCTCGGAGATGTCGTTGAAATTCTCGGCATCGAATATCCGGAAGAATCGATGATCGCCTTTGAAAGAATTACAAAACTCATCTCTTGCGAATTCTCCATCCGCCCTTTTTTAATTCGACATCCCGAAGTTGCTTGGTCTCGGATGTTGGAATGGTCTCTTCATTCGGATCCGAACGTGCGAAGATTGTCTTCGGAGGGAAGTCGGCCCAGACTTCCTTGGGGCATGGGAATTCCCGGTTTAAAAAAAGATCCGAAGAGAACGATTCCCATTCTTCAAAATTTGAAAGACGATCCGGACGAGGTTGTCCGAAGAAGTGTCGCCAATCACCTGAATGATATCTCCAAAGATCATCCGGAAATTGTATTGGAGATCGCGGAGAGTTGGGTCGGAACTACGAAAGAAAGAGATGCACTTTTAAAACACGCACTTCGAGGCCTTTTGAAAAATGGAAATCAAAGGGCGCTAAAGATATTCGGATTCGGTTCCAAGGTAAATGCGAAAATTCTAAATCTAAACTTGAAATCAAAGAAAGTGAAGATCGGAGGCGAGCTTTTGTTTCGTTTTAGTGTAGTCTTGGAAGAAAAAAAGAAAACGAATCTTAGAATGGAATATAAGATAGAATACGCAAAGGACTCCGGGAAAACTTCCAAGAAAGTTTTTCAAATTGAAGAAAGATTTTTTGATCCGAAAGAATCCGTTTCCTATGAAAGAAAACAATCCTTTAAACAAATGACAACTCGAGTTCACGTTCCGGGAAAACATACTTTAGAAATTTATATCAATGGAGAGGAGAAGGCGAAGATTGAATTTCAGGTGATTGGTTGACTATAGAATGGTTCGCGGAGAATTTCTTTGAAGAGGAATTACCAAAATAATCTTTTGGCGCCCTGAAAATTCAATTCGACAATAGATTTGATATTGACTCTAAGAATAAAAATCCTCCTTTTTCGAGGTTCAAAAAATTATCAGATAAAACAAATGCAGAAAATCTAAAGTATCAATTTAGATTCTTTCGAAAAGGAGATTCTTTGAAATTCGGTCGAAGGTTTCATTCTGCAGGCTGATTGCGTCTGTTTTGAATGTTAAGCCAAGAGAACGCCATAGATGATAATTAGAATTCCTATCAGGTTGGTCGTAACTCCGATCGCGCCTAAAGTTTTTCCTAAAATCGGATTATCTTGAAATTCATCCTTAATTCCTTGGAGCCAGTTTGCGGTGTCTTTGAGTGCGAGGAAGAGCGATGAAATGGCGAACAAGGCCGCTCCAATCAACCCTAGGTTTTCGGATAAATTCGCGTAACGAAACGCAATGACCAATCCTAAAAGCATCGCACCTTGCATCAGAGAACCGATATGCGCGGCTTGCAAATAGCGGGATGGAAATTCCGCCTTCTTCCTTGCGAGCGCATACGGAAAACCGGTAAGACTTCCGTAAGCTAAATTCAAAACTCCGGCAACGATGAGAATCTTTTCAGAAAGGAGCATGGGGAGACCTCTTTTATCGAAAGAAAATAGAGAAGAACGGAGATTTCGTCTATTCATAAATTTTTAAGAGCATTCGAATTATTCGAGCCGTTTTTCAAAATTGAAACGGAAGTCGCACTTACATTTGAAAAGGAACCCGCTTCGTTATGAGATACATCTTGAATTAGGTTCCTACCAAAGGGTCCGGGGATGAAAACAGGAACGGCTCCCTTTGTTTTCGAGTAGAATCAGTAAGTTTAAAAAAACCTTAAAGCGAAGTTTGAGATCGGTAGAGGAGGTTAGTTTTCGAAAAGGAATCGGCGGGGTTCTCATCACATAAAAAAACCCCGTCGTTTCCGACAGGGTCCTTTGTTCCATTTCGATTGAAAGAAAGAGTTAAGGTCTTACTGAAATCACTTCGTCCTTGTTAACAAGGTTTACGATGTGTTTGTATTCAGGAGAATCTTTTCCGTATTTCAGCTCGGTTGCTCTTAAGAGGTGAACGTTTTTCTTGTAACGGTATTTGAACATCTGGTCTTCAGAAGCTCCACCGTATTTCTTGATCATGTTCTCTTCGAAAGCGTAGCAACTTGCCAGATACTTGTGAGCAGGATATTCCTTTTCATTCTCGTCGATCTCGATGTAGAGTTCGAGAATGGGGATACACTGTGGAAGATTTTGTAAATCATACTCAGTGAGGATCCATGATCTGTAAGTATCGGAAAGAAGTCTCTTAAACTCTGGTCTTTCTCTCAAGTCCGGGTTTTTGATTTCATCTAAGTGATTGATCGCCTTAGTGAAATAGTTCAGAGCTTGTTGTTTAGCAACGAGTTTCTCACGTGATACGACACGGTCTTCTCTTGCTTTGCGGTCGACTTTTTGCCAGTACCACTTCTCATCGAGACGCTTTTTTTCAGCTTCTTCTTTGCGGTATTGTTCCACAGACTCTCTCATCTTGAGAACTGTGTTTACTCCCGATTGGTAGTTGGATAATGCCAGCCTAAATTTGTTGTTAGCGAATGCCTTGGAGAGCTGGTGGAGTTCTTGGAAATTTTTGTCATAGCCCTTAAAGTCAGGGTTTTTCCACAGAGCTTCTTGTTCCTGGATTGCTTTTTTACGACGTTTCTGCTCTTCCGTGAGGTTCTTGTCATCGTCTTCGGGAACCAACTCGCCTTTTAGCAGCTCGTCAATTTTTTCTACAGCTTCATTGGCTTGCTGATTACCGCCCTGATTGTTTTGCTGAGCTAAAACAGACAGGTTGAGTCCCAGCACGGCCAGAAGAATGAATATGCTTTTCATCACCTTCATAATGCTCACACCTTTTACTTCTCTTTCAATGGTATTAGGGAAAAGGAACATCCTGCGCCTTCTCTCCTCTATATCTATCGGACTTCGTTTCATGGATATAAACTAAGAACGAATTTTTTTTACGCTTTCTTCCCGGTTAGGGACATAATTGGCTCATTTCCGGAATTTAATAAGAATCTTTTAAAGTTTTCTTTCATTTTACAGGAATTAGCCGTTTCCTACTTTCCTACATTCGTTTCATTTTTCCAGCAGATTCTGTTTTCAGAAAAGGTTTTCCTTCCTCCTTTTGATGAAAAAACTGGAAACTACAGTATGATTCTTAAGAATTACACACCCATTCAGGAAGGCGCCCCCAATTGTCCGCAGTGCGGCGGTGTTGGTTTCTCCCTTACCGAACATGTTCCGGGGACTCATTCCGGGGTCCTCTCGATCTGTCATTGTATTTCCGAGAATTGTCCCTGCCAAGGTAAACCACCTTGGAGAGTCTATGACGAAAGTCTGGGCAAAATGGTTCCTTGTGTCTGTCACAACGCAAGAATGGAGTTGGGACACTTAGAAACTATATTCAAAAAATCTGGAATTCCCCCGAAGTATCGATATCGAACCCTTGATCAGACGGATCACGGTCCAAGCGTTGGAATTTCTTTTACGATCGCACACAGCTGGGCGAACGATCTCGTCCAGAAATGGAACGATCCGGACTTTAAACCGCACGGGTTATATCTTTGGGGCGGGCCGGGGACCGGAAAGACGCTTTTAGCCTGTATCATCTTGAACGAACTCATTTTTCGATATAAGACAAATTGCAAGTATGCGAAGATCAACAGAGACTTTCTCAATACTCTGAGAGAAACTTACCAAAAAGATTCCGAAACTCACGGGATGGAAAAAACGATCGAAACACTTTTCGCCGAAGTCGAAGTATTGGTGTTAGACGACTTCGGAGTTCAGAAAGAATCGGATTGGTCCAATTCAAAGTTATACGATCTCATCGATGCGAGATACGAACAAGAAAAACTCACGATTCTTACTTCGAACACTTCTCCGGCAGAATGGAAAGACAAAGCGGAAGGTAGAATTTATTCCAGACTGAAAGAAATGACCGAAGAGGTTCATCTGGAATGTGCCGATTACAGATTGAAAATTTCCGAGTCCGGAGGGAAACTTTGAAACAAGCATTTCTTTCTCTCGGATCCAATCTCGGGAATCGATCCGAGTTTTTAAAAATCGCGATTCGTAAATTGAAGAATACGATCGGAATCGAAGTCATCAAAGAATCGGAACCTCTGAACACGGTCGCGCTGGAAGTCACGGATCAACCGGACTTTTTAAATCAGATCATAAAAATCGAAACCAGCTTTTCTCCGGAAGAATTGTTGCAAGTCACTCTTCGGATAGAAAAAGAAATGGGAAGAGTTCGAGTGCAGGATAAGGGACCGAGAGAAATCGACATCGACATTCTTACTTACGATATTCTTACGATGCACACGAAAGGTTTGCATCTTCCTCACCATTCTCTTTATACACGTCCTTTTATTCGGGAGATTTTAGAATCGATCGGTGAAACGTCTTTGTACGAACACTTTACGGGGGGCGAATATGAGAAACGTGCTTAAGATTTTTTCTCCTGAGAAAAAAGGGAAAGAAAAAATTTCCGTTGTGACCTGTTACGATTATAGTTTTGCGAAAATTCTCAATGAAACGGAAGTGGATTCCATTCTTGTGGGAGATTCTTTGGGAATGGTCTTTCAAGGCAATTCGAGCACTCTTCCCGTAACTCTGGAAGAAATGATCTATCATACCAAGGCCGTTCGAAGAGGAGCGCCTGAGAAATTCATCATCGCCGATCTTCCATTCTTGAGTTATCAGACTTCGATCGAAGACGGAATCCGCTCCGCAGGAAAAATGATGAAGGAAACCGACTGTGACGCAGTCAAAATAGAAGGTGGATCCGACTTTATCTGTGAGTTAGTGACCATTCTCAAACAAATCGGGGTTCCAGTGATGGGTCACCTTGGTTTGACCCCGCAGAGCGTCCACGTTTTCGGAGGTCATAAAATCCAAGGGAAGGGGGAAGAATCGAGTGCGAAACTTCTTCGGGAAGCGGAGAATCTTTCCGAGTCCGGTGCATTCTCCATGGTCTTGGAAATGATTCCCGCCGAATTGGGAAAAAAAGTCAGTGAAACCATCGGAGTTCCGACCATCGGTATCGGAGCCGGGCCGGACTGCGACGGACAAGTACTTGTCTTGAACGATTTGCTCGGAACCGACGCAAGTTTTCAGCCTAAGTTTTTAAAGAAGTTTTCCAATCTGCATTCGATCGTAAAGGACGCGGTGGGAAATTATCACAGGGAAGTAAAATCCGGAGAGTTTCCGGGGAAAGATCATAGTTTCTGATGAATTCTTGACGATAATCGGAACAATAGAAGCTTGTATAACAAAGGGAGAAGATCCCGTTCGGAGTGAAGTGTGGACATAGTTGAGTTAGAAAAGGGTCATCCAGAAACGGAGGCCATCATCAAAGAACTGGCAAAAGAATGCGGGAATCAAACCGAAATCATCCGCGGCGCGGCGGTATCGGATACGATTCATTTCATAGGAGACACACGCAAAGTTTCCGAAAAAGAAGGCTATGTCAAAGAACTCCCCGGGGTCGCAAAAATCTGGAACGTGTCCATTCCATATAAAAACATCGCAAAAACCGCGGCCGGTAAAAACGGAGAAGTGGTTCACAGAGAAACAAGAATCGTAGAAGTCAAAGGTCCGGACGGACTGGTTCGTAAGTTCGGAACAGGAAAACATATCTTTATCGTAGGACCGGATTCTCCACAAACCTATGAACAGACTCTTACGATCGCCAAACAGGCCGTAGAGCTTGGTAAAAAATATAATATCTTAGATAGAATCATCTTTAGAGGCGGGGCTTTCAAACCTCGCACTCGTCCGACCGACTGGAGAGGACTTGGTTGGGAAGGAATCGCGATGATGGATAAGGTGAAGGCTGAAACAGGTCTTCCTTACGTAACCGAAGTGATGGATCATACGATGGCCGAAGAAGTTGCAAAACACGCGGACATGATTCAGATCGGAACGAGAAACGCGCAGGATTTTGAACTTTTGGAAGCGGTGGGAAGAACTGGAAAACCTGTGATTCTCAAACGCGGCTTTGGAAACGAAGCCGTAGAATGGTTCTCGGCCGCGGAATACATCGCCAATCAAGGAAATTTGAATATAGTTCTTTGTGAAAGAGGAGTCAAAACTCTTTTTATCAAGGAAGGATATTGCAGAAACACTCCGGATTTGAACGTGATCACTCACGTAAAAAATCAGACGATTCTTCCGGTCATTTACGATCCTTCTCACGTTGCGGGAGACGATAAGATCGTGATCTCCAATCTTCTGGCTTCTCTTCCATTCAATCCGGATGGATCCATCACGGAAACCCTTCACGTAGAAGAATTTAGAAAAGAACAGATGTGCGACGCGGCGCAGGCGCTTCTCATGAGCATCTATGAGAAAGCGGTTCAGTCGATTTTAAAATACGAAGAGGCGATTCGTCCGATTACGGATGACGTGGATTCTTATTTTGTGAAACGGAAATCGGGAAAGTAAAAACTCGAACTAAAAACCCGGAAAAATTTCTAAAATAAAAATTATCTGAAGTCAAAAACTTTTGACCTTAGCTTGAACCGAAAGGCGATCTTGGAGTTTTCCAAGTCGCCTTTTTTATTGAGAACTTGCTTTGCCTCGATTATAGCGACAAGAACTTTCTCATTGATTTCTTTTGGGGCGTGCCTCTTCGCTTTCGCTCGAGTCGCGTGTCTACAGGCTCGCGGATTCCCGCTCGTCCTCTTCGAGGACGCTTACGCGCCTTCCGACCCGCTCACGCTGGGGAAGGTCGGAACTCCGTTTTGAAAATCTTCGGGCAACGAGGTTTGTTTGTAGAAAATCCTTCTAATTTCCTATGATTTGTCTTTAAAACAAGTGTGGGAACTCCATCAATTTTTGATGGGAGAAAAGAAAAACGGATGTCGAAATTCTTATAAAGAGGCCTGGAAAATGAATCCGCTTTTTTCAAAGTTGAGTTTTGAAAATAGGGTCCGGACTTCCGACCACAAATTGAATTTTCAAGTTCATAATCGACTTTAAACGTAAAAAATGTAGGAACTCTTACAATTTCCTCAAACCAAAATCATCAGATTTTGAGTCGATCACAGAATATTAAGCTTTCGAAAATATTCTATTTTATTCACAAGATTATTTGAACACATTTTGGTGTAAGTTGAGTTTCTAGGAATGAGGAGTTTCAATTGTTACGACAAGTTATCGTGCAAAGAAAACTTTTAAAAAGTATAGAAAGGCTGAGGGATTGATTCTTTAAGAAATTCTAATATTCTATGCGCTAAGACAATTTGAGGAATTGTCTTAGCTTCCGAAGGATTGTTCCCTTTGTGTTGAGTTTCAACGAAGGGAGTTCCTAAATTCTTTCCTATAAACCTAAGAGAATGTGTGCAGATTATTTTTTTTGAAAAGAAATTCGAAACTTTCAGAACGTTTATTCAATCTCGAACTTCTTTTTCAATTCTTCTCTTGTGGATTCCCAAGTCGCCGGTGTTTTGAGACTTAAGGCATAAGATGCGTTGGAATCGCCGGATTTTAATTTCTGTTCCGCGTCCGTCACGAGTGCTCTCAGATCTTCCAGTCCGAAGTTAGCAGAAACACCTTTGGTTTGATGGAGTTCGGCTTGAAGATCGGATTCTTTTTTTTCTTCCGTAAAACGAACGATGTTCTTGATACGAATTTCCATATTGGAAAGTAAAGATTCGACCATTTCTTTGAGCCAAGCGGCTTCTTCTTCGTCATCTCCCTGTTTCAGAGAATCCAGTCTGTTCCAGTCCACAAGCATGGTTACAACCTCGTTCCAACTATCCCTTTTTTTTAGGATTCGGCAAGCTACTTTTCGATGAAAGACCTATCAGTTCAAGGCATCTTTTAAAAGCTTGAACAAAAAAGCCGAGTCGATTTTTGTATTTTAGAACCGAAGTGAGGTCTAAATGAAAATTCATCCGACTGCGATTATCGACTCAAGAGCGGAATTACACGAATCCGTCGAGGTCGGTCCTTATTCCATCATAGAAGGACACGTTTCCATTCAAGAAGGAACCGTGATCGAGAATCACGTTAAAATTTGTGCCGGGACCGAAATCGGAAAATTCAACCGTTTTCATCAAGGAGCAGTGATCGGAGTGATGCCCCAGGATCTGGGTTTCAATCAGCAACTTTTGACAAAAACGATTATCGGCGATCATAATATCTTCAGAGAATACGCAAACATTCATAAGGGAACAAAAGAGGATTCTCCAACCGTAATCGGAAATAAAAATTACTTTATGGGAAATTCGCACGTCGGTCACGACTGTATCTTAGGAAACAGTAATATTCTCACGCACGGCTGTGTTTTGGCAGGACACGTGACACTCGGAAATTTTGCGTTTATTTCCGGTTTGGCCGCCGTTCACCAGTTTTGCTTTGTAGGAGATTACGCGATGGTCGCGGGTCTCGCAAAAGTCGTTCAGGACGTTCCTCCGTATTCCACGGTCGATGGAAATCCGAGTACGGTCGTCGGGTTAAACAGCGTGGGAATGAAGCGCGCCGGATTCTCACCCGAAGTTAGAAACGCGATCAAACACGCATACAAAGTGATTTATCATTCTAAGCTGACAACAAAGAAGGCTCTGGAAGAATTGGAAGCTTCAGGAAATCTTATCGAACCGGTTCAGTATATTATAAAATTCTTTAGGGATAGCGATCGAGGAGTTACGGATCACAGGTGAGAATTTTAATCACAGGGGGCGCCGGTTACATAGGGAGCCACATAGTTGCGCTTCTCCTCGAAAAGAAGCATGATCTTTTGATCGTTGATAATTTAGAAAAAGGAAACAAAGCGAATTTGTTTCCGGGCGTGGAACTCATCCAGGGAAACATCCAAGAAGAAAGGATTTTGGAAAAAGCGTTTTCGAAACCCGTCGATGCGGTTTTTCATTTCGCGGCTTGGAAGGCCGCGGGAGAATCCATGACCGATCCTTCCAAATACGCTTTGAACAATATCAACGGAACTCTAAAACTTCTTACCTTTATGGAAAAGGCAGGAACGAAAAAAATTATTTTTTCTTCCTCGGCCGCCGTTTACGGAGCTCCGAAATATCTTCCTATCGATGAAAAACATCCGCTTCAACCGGAAAATTATTACGGTCATACGAAGTTGGCGATCGAAGAAAATCTCAAGTGGTTCGATACTCTAAAAGGTTTTCGTTTTGCGGCATTACGTTATTTTAATGCGGCCGGCTATGATCCGAAGGGAAGAATCCGGGGATTGGAAAGAACTCCCGCAAATCTTCTTCCGATCATTATGGAAGCCGCTTCCGGAATGAGAAAGGATTTCGAAGTTTTTGGAACCGATTATGAGACTCCGGATGGAAGTTGTATTCGAGATTATATTCACGTAAATGATCTTGCTAAGGCCCATATTTTGAGTCTGGAATATTTGGATTCGGAGAAAAAATCTCTCACGGTTAATTTGGGATCCGAGAACGGCTATTCTGTTTTGGAAATGATTCGCCTTTCGGAAGAGGTTGTCGGAAAACCGATCCCTCATAGGATTTCGGGCAGAAGAGCGGGGGATCCGGCTGAGTTACTTGCTTCTTCGAACCTCGCAAAACAACTGTTAAAGTGGTCTCCCGAATACAGCGACGCGAAAACCCTTCTCAAAACGATGTGGGATGTGTATCAAAATCCAGCCTGATTAACGGATTGTTTTACACTCAGGGTTCACGGAAGTTACGTATTCCAAAGGGAGAGTTTGCAGGAATTCCCCCCCGGAAAACTTTCCTTTAAACTGTATTTTTCCTTCTCTGAAGAGACGCACCCATTCGTCTTGCAATTTGTTAGCTACGGGTGCATAGGACCAATGCCATTTTTCTTCGTTATAACCTTTATTGGCTCTCGAATTCTTCGGGGAGTAAGGTTGGCAAAATCCGAATCTTTTTGCGTTCGCCCGCATCCAGAGATAAAATTTTTCCCCTTTTCCCCCTTTTTCAAAATAAGAATTTTCTAATGCGTTTAGATCGACATCGGTTCCCCAGTGATGTCTGGAAGTCCCCGGTGCGCTGGAAAATTCTAAGATTAAGGAAATGATTTCCTCTGGAGTTTTCCCTTGGATCGGTGCTCTCATTTTTCTTTTCCCCGTATATTTTTCCTCCCAAATTCCTTTTTGAACTTTGAAGGAACGGAATGCGGATACGATAAACGGTTTTTGTTTTTCTTCCGGATTCTCTCTTTGATACGATTGAAAGAGTTCTAAAAGTTTTTCTAAAACATCCTTTCTTAGATAATGAACTCTTGATTCTCCTGGATTGGAATAGGGGACGAAAGCCGTTTCCTGTTTAAAGTCCCCGAGAAGATAGGATTCGTTTGGAACGCCGGGAGGATTTACTGTCTGAGAAAAGAGAGAACTTTGTATAACTAAGATCGCAAAGATGGAAATTAGAATTTTCATAGTTAGTTGTCAGGATGGAAAATTCGGACTTCTCTGCAATGGGTTTTTTCTATGGGAGAAAAAGGGAAAATTCAGCTTTGAAGACGGGTTGTGTTCGGAGTTCCGTCCAAATTTCCAACGGGGTAGGTTGTGTCTGACGCATTGAAAAGATTCGGATGGGTTCTCGCTCGTAATTTCTGTGGGAACTCCTATGAATTGAGGTTTCACTTTGATGATTTGTTATTTTAAGAAATTAGCAAGAGGGGAATACACCGGAGTTCCGTCCAAATTGAAACGGTAGATTCTCGAATTCTAAGGATACTTACGCGATTTTCTGTAGGAACTTCGATAAAAGGAGAATCTGATTCGACTCTTTCAAGCCTTGTACCCTGAAAAAAAACGGAGTTCCGTCCAAAACCGAAATTGCCACTCGTTCTTCTTTTCTTTTTGTCGGGTGTTCATTCTGGAAAACGCTATGCTTATAAATTAAGACATGTTTTTTAGGAAAAAAAATTTCAGGGAGATTCTTTCCAATGAAAAAGTGGTTCATCACTTCCTTGATTCCTTTTCTCTTGCTTACAAATTGTTACCTTTTTGATTCGATCGGCCTTTCCATTCCAGATACGGTCTCTGGAAGTGAAGCGAAGAATCAGATTCTTACGAGCGCACTGATCGGAGCGGTGGCTGTGCCGGATTCTACGGCAGTCATTGCGATCATTTCTCCGCAGTTGGCAAAAGTGGAGGAAGATCGTTACTACAAAAAAGTGGATGTGGACAATTGCGCGAGCTCTGCGCTTTTGATAAACGTTCTTACGATCAATGTAGGCGGATTTAACTGTAACTTAGAACCGAGAGAATATGTTCTCTGGTACGTTTATTAAAAAGTTTTTTAATACAGGCGATCTTTCAGATCGTCTGTATTAAGATCAATTTGAAAATAATAATCTTCCTTCGCTAAACCTTCCGCGAATTTCTTCCTTTTCTAAATCTCCGGGATTTCCGAACAACGTCGCGTCTTCCCTCGTTAATTCAATCAACTTAGAATCCTCTCTCAGATCTGCGATTCTGAAATCGGGAAGACCACTCTGACGAACGCCCAGTAATTCTCCAGGTCCGCGAAGTTGAAGATCGATTTCGGATAACGCAAAGCCGTCCGATAGATTCACCATCGCCTCGAGTCTCACTTTCGCATCGTCCGTAACTTTAGAATCCGTCATCAGAATACAAAAACTTTCCTGATCACCTCGGCCCACACGACCTCGGAGCTGATGAAGTTGCGAGATCCCAAATCGATCCGCGTGTTCGATCACCATTACGGTAGAATTCGGAACGTCGATTCCGACTTCAATGACGGTCGTCGATACGAGAATTTGGATCCTATTCTTCGAAAATTCTTTCATTACTCTATCTTTTTCCGCGGTGTCCATTTTACCGTGAACGAGTCCGACTTGGAAATCTGGAAAAATTTCATGTTTGAGTTGTTCATAGGCTTCGATACAGGATTTGAGATCGACCTTTTCCGATTCTTCCACCAATGGATAAACGATATAACATTGTCTTCCGGATGAAACGTATTTACGAATGGATTTGTAAACTCCGTCTCTTCTATCTTCCTGAAACCATTTGGTTTGAATTGGCATTCTTCCCTTGGGTTTGGATTTGATCGTTAGTAAATCCAAATCTCCGTAGAGTGTGAGACAAAGAGTTCTCGGAATCGGAGTCGCCGTCATGGCGAGAATATCCGGATTCTTTCCTTTGGAGCGAAGCGCTTCTCTTTGATCCACTCCGAACTTGTGTTGTTCGTCTATAATAACAAGACCGAGATCTAAAAACTCAACGTCTTCTTGGAATACGCTGTGAGTTCCGATGACGAATAATGTATCTCCTTTTTTGATTCGATAAAGTTTTTCATATCGATTCTTTTTCGGTTCCTTTCCGACAAGGAGTTCGATTCCCAAAAAAGGCATGTTTCCCAAAAAACCGAGAATGGTTTGGTAGTGTTGTCTCGCGAGAATTTCCGTGGGCGCGACCATACAGACTTGAATTTGGTTGTCCAAATAACGAAGAGCAGTTAAAAGGGCGACTAACGTTTTTCCGGAACCCACGTCACCTTGTAACAAGACCGCGGCCGGTTGTTCTTTTGCGGTCAACTCTTGGATTTTTCGGATCGCGGATTCTTGATCTTCCGTGAGTTGAAACGGAAGATTTTTTCGAATCACCGATGCGGTTTTCGAATCGGGCAAAGGCCAGAGCACCCGTCTGATCTTTTCTCTTTCTTTCTTTTTGTGCTCTATGAGAAGATTGAAGTAAAACAATTCTTCGTATTTGAGCCGATATCTGGCCTTTTCCAAAGCGTTTTCATCCGTTGGAAAATGAATTTCGCGATAGGATTCTTCTCTTGGAACGAGTTCCCTTTTCTGAATGATTTGTTTGGGAAGAATTTCCGGAATTCTTCCCTTTAATTTTTCCAACCCGAGATAAAGAATTTTCCGAAATCCACGAGAATCCAAACCTTCCGATTTTAAGGATTCCCCGGAGGGATAAAGAGGAATGATTCTTCCCGCGTGAATCATTTCCGGAAGTTCTTCCGGTTCTTCTTCCGCTTCC
This sequence comes from Leptospira stimsonii, assembly GCF_003545885.1. Lineage (NCBI taxonomy): Bacteria > Pseudomonadati > Spirochaetota > Leptospiria > Leptospirales > Leptospiraceae > Leptospira > Leptospira stimsonii. Next base: position 215,619 of record NZ_QHCT01000001.1, on the reverse strand, counting down.
TTAGGAGTTTCTTTTTTTTTGGATGGAGCAGAACTTACCGTATAAGTTGGTTTGATCGCGCTTGTTAGAATTTCGTAATCCGGGTGAATGAGTTGGAAGCCGCGAAAGAATTCCAATTTTCCTGTCGCAACGAGCGTCGTTCCGGGTTGAAAAATTCTTTGAAAGAAATTGACTCCGCGAAAAAAGACCAAAGAGATTCTCTCGTTGTTCCTGGTTTTAGCTCCCACGACGAGCCTTGATTTTTTTCCGTGCGCGAGATAGGCGTCTACAACTTCCAAAATGAGAGTAACACTTTCTCCCGTTTTTAAAAGGACGTTGTCCGTAAGATTCCGATCCAGATATCTTCTCGGAAAAAAATTGAGAAGATCCTGAAGAGTGTGAATTCCTATGGACGCGAGGGCTACGGCTTTCGAAGGTCCGATTCCTTTGATCAAGGTAACCGGAGAAAGAAGCGTCGAGTTTGCGTTTGTGTTTTCCGATTTAGAGACCGAGTTCTTCATCTTTTACTTGTGTCGGAGTCCATTCCGGATCTTGAATCTGAGAATCCGCTTTTTGTTTTTCTTCGGTTGTTTCTTCGCCTAAACCGAGATAACAATATCTACAACCGTAGATTCTTGCGTGTCTTTTGATTCCTGGAGAAGGAGGTTCCGAAATGATCGCGTATAAATATTCCGTTTTCTGCAAATACTTTCCGCAGACCGGACAAATTCTCGGTTTGGGAAGATTCGGATCCCAATTGTTCCCGTAGACTTTTTTCGGATCGCCGTATTCTTTTGAAACTCCGTTTTCTTGGTCTCTTTTTTTCTCCGCTTTGTCGATTCGTTTTGTATCCACGGAATAAAGAAGATGGAAAAAAATCGCGGCGACTCCCAAACAGAGCATAACGGTTAAAAAGCCAATCATTGATTCAAGTAATCCTTAATTTTCGCCGCCATTCCCGGAGGAAGTCCGATTCCTTTGTCCTGTAATCGATGCGAATATTTATGAAAAGAGTATGTGTGTTGGGAAGTCTGTACGATTCCTTTAAAACAGTTTTCGATCGATTCCGCAAGAGATTCGCTAAGAGGAATGTTTTCTCCGATTTCCTTTTCATACTTTCGAAGAAGTTTTCGATTTACTCCCCGGCAAATCGAACGATAAAAACAAAATCGTATTACTAATTCCGAATCCGATTTTCCCGTTTGGATGTCCTCTTCCAATTGATTGAGATTGATGCAGTCCACAATTTCCAATTTATAAGCGTTGGTACTGTGTTCGTACGTAACTAAATTCATAAAAAGGTGTTTGAACAAGGCGATCTTATAACAATCTTCCATTCCGCACTCGCCCAGTTTCTCGTTTTCGCATCGGGTGTACATCACAATATCCGTATCCGATTCCGCGGTAGCTTGTCCGAAGTTAAGGGAACCTAAGATATCAAATGCGACGATGTCTCCTCCAAAATTGATTAGCTTGGAGAATTTTTTAAAGTCTTCGATTCTTTCTCTGGAGATATGCGTTTCGTGTGATCGGAAATACCGCTTGAGTCCGGTAAATTTTTGAATGGTGGGATAGTTTTTAAATGCTGGAATTGTCATGTTAGATTCTCACAAAATCTTCCGCCGACACCTCCGAATCCTGACTTACAAATTTAATCGCGGGAGAATTCCCTTTGCAATCTACTTCCATTAACAGGCGAATTTTGTGGTCCACCAGTCTATTCAATTTTACGGTTTCTACAAGCCCATTTTCTAAAAATATTTCAGAGAAGAAGCCGCCTGGTTGAAAACCGAAAATCGAATCTACGGCGCCGAAGTTGGAAGGATTTAAGAATACGGTTTTTCCTTTTTTTACGATTCCTTGATCTTCGTGAACGTGACCGGAAACGACGAGAGATGGAGAATAATCGTCCAAGTATCTTCGGATTCCTTGAGAACCTACGTTTCCGTAGTTCGGAATCTTATCTAAAAAACCGTAGGGAGGATTGTGAATCACGACTACGTCCGGTTGTTCTTCTTTGAAAAAATCTTCCGGTTCGCTATAACTTTTTCCATTCCGATTGTATTCGTGGAATTTGACCGCTAACTTTTCGGGAATTCCGGAAGTAAGAATCGGAGCACCTCCATAGCCGGCAAATTTATAACCGTCTTGTTCAAAGGTCTTTCTATGAATGTCTCTTTCATAAAGAGCGCTGTATTGCAGATCGATATCGTAGTTGCCCGGAAGAACTCTCACGGGAGCCGTCGCATATTTTTGAATGATGATTTCTATGAGCTCGTATTTTTCCTTCATCGTCTTTGCGGCTTGATGAAAGAGAGTTCTGTATTCTTTGGATTTTTCCACGATATCGGCAGGATATTTTTCCGGAAATCGAATCGCCCGTGTCGCATAATCATACGCGTTGATTTCTTCTTTTTGATCCTTGGAGATTCGATACATCTCTTCTTGGATCGTACAGAATTCTATGATTCGATCCGTACTGAAGAACGCTTTGTAGATAATGTCTCCGGAGAAGAGATATAGATCGGCAGTGGTTTGCTGAAGAATTTCCTTCAAGCCTCGAAGACCGTCGTGGATATCTGTCAGGTAAATGATTTTCATTTCTATCGATCCAGAGATTGTACCGTCTCTTTTTCGCTACAGTCTCTTAACAAAAAGAGAACCCGGTACACTCAGTTTAGGAACGGGTTGTGAAATGTCCAACCTTTCTAATCATTAGTCTCTCCACAGAAGAAGAAGAGAATCCTCATTTTCGGAAATCGGTTCGATTCGTATATATTCGGGACCAAAAAAATCCAAAAGCGGTTTGAGAATCGTTCCCGACTTCACAAACAAGAAGACGTTTCCTTTTTCCGGAATAACTTTTTGGATCGTAATTTTCCCCGCGAGGTCAGGAATCTCCGAAAGAAAAGTGTCCATGTTGACCGTGATCACGTTACGAACACCCGTTAGTCTAAGAATCTCCGGAATTTCTTCCACGATGGTTTCTAAAATCAGTCTTCTATGAAACTGAAAGATTTTCGAAAAGATTCGAATCGGATCGATCTTTCTGGGCGTATGGCTGAAAAGACGAAACGATTGAATTTGAAGACGGACTTGATTCTGAACGACTCGAACCGGTGTGAGAGTAACGTTGTAATCCACCGAATCCGTTTTTAAGAATTTAGACCAGAACAAACCCTTGATAGAAAAATGTCCGGTTAGAATGAGGACTCCGTTTCCCGAATCGAATTCAAGGGATTCCAGTTGATCTTGTGATTCTAAAATTTTCTTTTTTAAAATTTTATTCAAAGAATGGAGTTTGAGAGTAATTTTATAATTGCTCTTCTGGCTTTCTTTTTCCAAAGAAAATCCGGTAAAAAGATCAAGAGGGTTGAAGCCTATGAGTTTCCTCAAATTGAGCATGGGAGATCAAAAATAGTTTGCGGGTAAAGAAGAGTAAACTAAATTATTGATTCCAAGTCGGGAATGATTCTTAAGAACCAATCGGGGAAAGAATTTTTTTCGACCGGATATTGCGATTGAGGAGTTTGTATGAAAATCGGAGTCATCGGATCGGGAAGTTTTGGTACCGCCTTAGGAAGTTTATTGGCCGATAAAGGGTACGATGTTACGCTCTGGTGTAGAAGCGATTCTCAGGTGGAAAGTATCAACCGAGATCATATCAACAACAAACACCTTCCCACTTTTATTCTTCCTGAAAAACTGGTGGCAAGTAAGGATCTTAAAACGGTCGTTCAAGGAAAAGATATGATCGTATCTTCTCCTCCTTCCCATGCGCTTACCGAAATTCTTCGAGAGATCAAAGAATATCTTCCGGAAAAAGTTCCGATTGTTTCTGCGAGTAAGGGAATTGAAAACGGAACCTTACGCCTTGTTTCCGAAATCTTCGAATCGGAACTTCCGGGAAAATATCACGCTTATCTTTCTTATCTTTCAGGACCTTCTTTCGCGAAAGAAATCATTCAAAAAGTTCCCACGATCGTGAGTATCGCTTCCAAGAATGAAGCAACCGCTCGGAAAGTTCAGGAAATCTTTAGCTTCTTATATTTTAGAACGTATTGGACTCCGGACGTCGTCGGTGTTGAGGTCGGAGGTTCTTTGAAAAACGTCATCGCGCTTGCCGCGGGAGTGAGCGACGGTCTTGGGTTCGGACAAAATACTCGAGCCGCTTTGATCACGAGAGGTTTGAACGAAATCACAAAGATCGGCTTGAAATTGGGAGCGGATCCGATGACCTTTCTCGGACCTTCGGGAATGGGAGATTTGATTCTTACTTGTTGCGGGGAACAATCTCGAAATCGTACGGTGGGATTTCGTTTAGGGAAAGGAGAAACACTCGAACAAATTCTTTCGAGCATGAATGAAGTCGCCGAAGGTGTGAAGACCACACAAAGCGCTTACGAACTTTCTCAAAAGTTGGGCATAGAAATGGCGATCACAAACGAAGTCTATAAAATGCTTTACGAAGGTAAGAATCCGAAAGAAGTTGTGAAAGACCTTATGAAGCGCGATTTAAAAAGAGAAGGCGTTTCCGTCTGATTTAAATTGAAGTTCTTTTCTTCTAAATTCTGTATTTGTTTCGTTTTGAGTCTTGGCGCTTTTCATTCGATAGCGGCTCAAACAAAGCAAGAATTCGGATGGGCTAAAAGTTCGGACGGTTTTTCTTTCAATCTCAACGGAAGAACCGTTTTTCAATCGAATGCAGAGGTCGTTTCCTTTCCGGAAAGTCTAAGTCTATTAGAAAAATCTGATTTTCTTTTTTACGCAGGAGAATACTATATTCTCAACAAAGACGTTAGACGTTATGAAGCCATTTTAAAACTTACTGCGAACGCGGAACCGGAGTTGGCTCTTGGAGGAATCTTATTAAGAATTCTAAAAGAGATAAACTTTAATTCAAAAGATTCTTCTCGAAATCTTCTTTCACAATTCGCAAAGAACGAAAAAAATCCGTATTTAAAGGAACTTGCGGAAGGATTTGATTCTTCCGTATTCGAGAAAAAATCGCCGGAAAATCTAAAGTGTTCCCGAAAGAACGTATTCTATTCGCTTTGTAAGACTCTGCGTCTAAAAAAATATCTCGAAGATTTTAAAGTCGAAGCCAAGTCCCACGAAAGGGAATATCTAAATTTAAACAGAACCCTCGCTCCGTTTTTGGAAGATCCGGAACTGAAATACATTCCTTTCTTAAGTAATTTTATCTTCAATATCGCGGACCAACTCGCTGAATTAGGCCTGTCCAGAGAAGCGGTTCATTTTCAGAAAATTCTTATCATCTCCGAAAATTTAAGCGGAAGAATCATCGGTTATTCCTATGAAAAGCTCGCTTACTACTATCTGATCGGAGGAGATCTCGTTTCCGCCGAAAAAGTATTGGATTATATTCTTAAATATCATCCCGACTTGAGAACTCCTTATAAAAATCATCTTTATTTAAAGTTAGGCACCATTGCTTATCTCAATCAGGATTATAAAAAGTCTCTGGATTATTATCTCAATTTGGATTTTTTAGAATGGTCTTCTACGATTCTCAATCCGTTTTTGGGAGAGCCGATTTCGATCAACAGCGCGCGGGATTTGATTTCGATGGCGATTTGGAGAACGAAAAGTTCTTTCAAGGCAGTCGATGCACTGAAGTCCGTTTCGACTCCGAAGAATTTAACCGAAGACGATCTGTTTACCCGTTTGAGAATCATTCAGATTCTTATGAACGACGAGCCGGAAGTCGCCGGAAAAATGGCGACGGAAATTACGTTCCTCGCTCAGAGTAAAGGATGGAAGAGGGTGGAATATTCTTCCACGCTTTTGAACGGATTTATTCATTATAAGAAGAATGATCTTCGAAAAGCGATCATCGAATTTACGAAAGCGTACGGGATTCTAAAATCCGCGGATCCGGTTTATACGGAAGAATGGATTCGATTGACGGGTCTTTTTTATTCTCATAAAGAATCGAGATCCTTAAAAACGGTGAAGGGCGCTTTGGATCAGGCGATCGCGATTACGATTCAGAGAAGACCGGACGATATGCTTCTGCAGTTGAAAAATTATCTTCCGGCGGTTTACGGTTTGAGGGAATTCACGGACGCCGCGATCAACTACTACATCACACACGGTCATACGATCGAACTTCTCGGATTCTTATCAAGACTCGAACAAAAAGATGTGATGGGAAATAACGCTTATCCGAACACGTTAGTTTCCATCATCGATACGAGCAGGAGAATTTCTTCCTTTAGAGGATTTTATCCGGGACCAAAGGAACACTTAACTTCAAGTCGATCCGAAATTCGAAAAGCCGAAGTGACTCGGTTATTGGAAGAATTCGATCCGTTTCGAAACCAAGAGATCAAAAAATCGCATATCCCGGTCCTAAGCGTTTTTGTAAGAGACAAAAGAACTTACATCTTCTGGAAACCCGCGGATTCGCAAGAATTGGATTTGAAAGAAATCCCTTCCGAGTCTGCTTCCTCATTTACCGTGCAGACGATGCTCAAGGCTTTGGTGGAATCATCTTCCAAAAGCGATAGCGTTCAAATTTATTTGAACGTAGCTGGAATGGAATCTTTCGATTATCTCAAGAAAGAATTTCCGGACATCGACTTCCGACTGTTTACCAAATTCAGCAAGAAAGAAGATCAGACGAAGATAGAAAGAGTGTACATCGGTGATTGTAAGAGCGCAGATTCTCCCGTTAAACCGAACTTCGAGAAGATCGGTTCTGCCTATTTCGAAGGAAACAAACTTTTAACAGGAAGTCACTCGATGATGGTCTGGAATCTAAAAGTGGAGAATAATTCTCCGGAAAGTTTGAACGAATACGCCTGGACCTGCGGGGAAGATCCGATTCGTTTTTCGAGGTTACACCGGCGTTACGATTTTAGAAACACTCCTCAGAGATTGATTTTTACGAGAGATTCTTTGAGTGGAAACGGTTGGAAGGGGCGGTCGGAAGATTTTTTAGATTGGGTTTCCTTTTGGATTAATTCCGGCGTTCATCGTATGTATTATATCAAATCCTTGGACTTGAATTCAGAATCGGACATAAACCTTTTGGAAAAACTTTCGCAAGAGACGAGCGAGCCGGAATCTTCTTTTCGAGGAATTCGGATTCGAAAACACATCGAATAGGCCAAATCATACTTACTTTATCTCTTTTTATAAACGTTGATTATAAAAAAATGTACGGTTTTTTTTCTTTTAAACGATCGACATTTTTCGCCAATTTAAGGACTCTATCCAGTAAACTCACATGGACCCCGAAGGTAGTCAGTTCTACACTCCAACGATATCAGCTTTCCGTTCTTTTTCTTCCGAAACACGGCTCATTCTAAAATCAAATAAACTTAGATCCGCTCTAATCTCTATCCTCCAAACATGGAACTAATCGGCTTTTTCATCATCGTTCTCTTAATATTTGCGAACGGATTTTTCGTTTCCGCAGAATTCGCTTTGGTTTCGATTCGCCCGTCTCGTTTGGAAGAATTGATCAAGGAAAATCGTCCCCTCGCGTTGATTACCAAAAGAGCCGCTCAAAAGCTCAACGATATGTTGTCCGTTTGTCAGGTCGGAATTACGGTCGCAAGTCTTTTGTTAGGTTGGGTCGGCGAAGGATACGTTTCAAGATGGCTGACATTTTTCCTGGAAATGTTCGGTTATTCCACGAGCGAAGCGACTATTCACGGTTTGGCGATCACGGTTTCGTTTACGATCATCACCTTCTTGCACATTCTTCTCGGAGAACTTCTCCCTAAGACGATCGCGATTCAGAATACGGAAAAAATCGCCCTCTTTATCAGCATTCCTCTATTCTTCTTTTATTATACGTTTTACCCGATTACTTTCTTTTTAAACGCGCTTACTTCCTTGCTTCTCAAGTTGATGGGAATTCAGGAAAATAAAAGTAGAATGATGCATTCTCCCGAAGAATTAATGATCATCATCGAAGAACAGAATAAACAGGGAAAAATCGATCAGGAAGAATTTCAGATCATTCAAAATACGTTTCAATTTTCCGAACATCAGGCGAAGGACGTAATGACTCATCGTCTGAGTATCATCGGGATTCCACACGAAACTACGATGGATTCTTTGATTTCAATCATTGCGGAACATCATTTCTCAAGATATCCAATTTATGAAGGAAACACGGATAAGATCATTGGGATTATTCACGTGCAAACTTATCTCACTTGGCTTTCCAATTCCAAAAAGGGAAGAAAGGAAAAAGTTACCGCGATCATGCAACCCCCGATCTTCGTTCCGGAAGGCCTTTCGATTGAAAAAGTGATGCAGAAGCTGAGAGAAAACAAACAACATATGGCGATCGTCATCGATGAATACGGCGGTGTTTCCGGTCTCCTGACTTTAGAAGATATCATAGAAGAGATTTTCGGTCAGATCCGGGACGAAACCGACGATCATGAGACCGATCCGTTTCCGGCACAACATTCGGATAGCTTTGCGATCGACGGAGAAGCTGAGTTGGATGATCTCAAGGAAATTCTTATCGGTGTTCAAGACGAGGAGATCAGCGATATTCGCACGATCGCGGGTTTTATTCTCGGGAGATTGGAGGATATGCCTCAGGAAGGTTCCACCATTTCTCTTCAGTCCGGAACTCTCACCGTGGAAAAAATGGAAGGAAATAAGATTCTTTCCGTTCGTTTTACAAGAGGAAGCCTCAATAACAAGGCGCAGTCTAAATCTAAGTAGAAGTGGAAAACCGAAATGGCCAATCCTGGAAAAGAAATATTAATTGCGGTTTCAGGAAGTATCGCGGCTTACAAAACTTGTGAACTCGTGAGGAACCTTACGAAAGAAGGTTTTCCCGTAACCGTAATTATGACTTCTCACGCAACTGAATTTATCGGTCCGATTACCTTCGAAGCTCTGACCGGTAAGAAGGTTCGAGTCAACGAATACGAAGAAGGGATGGCCCATATCGATGCGAAGAATTCCGCTTCGGTTATGGTCGTAGTTCCGGCAACCGCGAATATTATCGGAAAAATGGCCAACGGAATTGCGGACGATCTTGTAACCTCAACGTATCTCGCCGCGAATTGTCCTGTGATCGTTGCTCCTGCGATGAATCCTTTTATGTATTCTCATCCTTCCGTTCAGAGAAACTTAAAACGTCTTTCCGATGACGGAGTTATTTTGGCAGATCCGACGAACGGAGTCGTTGTTTGCGGTGACGAAGGATATGGAAAGTTAGCCGAAATTTCGGTGATTCAAAAGATGATCATCGATGTGTATAGAAAGAATTCTTAAATAATTAAAAGAGACGCGAAAGAATTGGGATTTTCTAAAGCCATCATAACCTCCGGTCCTACTAGAGAATGGATCGATCCGGTTCGTTATATTTCCAATGCATCTTCCGGAAAGATGGGATTTCATATCGCGGAAGCCATCGGAAACTGGATCAAGGATGTAACCTATGTCCATGGTCAAGTGATGGAAGAATATAAGAATCCCAAAGGTTCTAAGAAGATACGTGTTGAAACGACTTTAGAAATGAGAGACGCAGTTCTTTCCGAGATTCAGAAAGATACGCTCTTGATCATGGCGGCGGCTCCGGCGGACTTCCGACCTGCAGAGAGTAAGGAGTCGAAGATCAAGAAGGAAGATGGGAGCGAAGTCCTTCTCTTGGAGTTAGTGAAGAATCCAGATATTCTAAAGGCGGTCGGTTTTCAGATTTCGGAAAAAAAACTTTCTGGTTGCTGTTTGGTTGGCTTTGCGGCCGAAACCGATTTCTTAGAAGAACACGCGATCGGAAAATTAAGAGCAAAGAATCTCAATTACATCGTTGGAAATTACGTCGGTAAAAATGAGAAGGGTTTTGGAGAGGTCGAGACAAGCGTTGTAATTTACGCCCCCTCCGGGAAAGTCGCGGAGATCGGCCCTCTTTCGAAGGAGACACTTTCCGGAAGAATTGTGGAATTCCTAAAAGAGGACGTTTCTAAGTCTGTCCTCCGTTAAAGCTAGTGGTCGGAAAACCGGTACAAATCCGTTTTCGGAATGGTCTCTAAACCAAACCCGCTAGCTTTTCTTGGTCTTGAGCAAGAAGGATCACGGATTCGCAGTAGGTTTCCCAGTCGGTTCTTCCGGAAGCAAAATCTAGATAAATGGATTCAAGTAAGAGAAAAAACATAAGTCACCTCTCTTTATAAGGATCGAATCAAACCTCCAAACTCCTTGAGTTCTTTTTCTTGCAGGAGAGAGCAGGGGAGGATCTTTTGAGTATAAGAATATGTCCCCAGCTCTTTCCGAATCTCGGCTCCGCCTTCTAAAAGAGTCATTAGAGGCTTCTAAAATTCCATTTAGGTCGGAAGTCCGGCTCTCCATCCTATCCTCGTTTAAAATCGGCGGAATTTGTCCTGTCATCGTAGAACCGGAAAGTTCAGAGCAGGTCTTAGAAGTTCTCTCGATTTTTAAAAAGATGGAACTTCCCTGGAAAATTCTTGGAGGAGGTTCGAACCTCCTAATTTCCGATCATCCGGACAATTTTGTCACTCTTCGGCTTTCCGGAAAATTTAAAGAATACGATTCGTTAGGAGGAGGGGCGTTTCAGATTGGAGCCGCAACCAACACGACTCCGACGTTTCGGCAGATTTCCCAAGCCGGTTTTACAGGGGCAGAGTTTTTAAGCACGATTCCCGGTTGGACCGGAGGCGCAGTCATTCAAAATGCGGGTTGTTACGGCGGAGAACTTTTTGATCTCATCCGAAATGTTGAATTCTTAAGAAATGGAGAAGTGTTAAAGAGAAAGCCTAGCGAGGTGGAACACGGCTATCGTTTTACTGAATTCTTAAATAGAAAGGATTCTATTATTCTTGGAATTGAGATTCTCTTGAAGGAAGGAGATTTAGAAGAAATCGAAGAATCTTTAAAAGAAAAGAGAGAAAGAAGGAATTCTTCTCAACCTGAGAATAAGAAAAGCGCGGGTTCGGTCTTTAAGAATCCTAAAATTTTTAAGGAAGACGGAAAGGAAATCAAAGCTTGGGAACTCATCGATCAAGCCGGTCTAAGAGGCGCCGTCAAAGGAGGAGCCCAAATCTCTCCTGAACACTGCAATTTTATTGTAAATCTTGGAACTGCAACCGCCTCAGACGTGAATTATTTGATTGAACTCGTCCTTGATAGGGTTTTTCGGCAAAGCGGTGTTCTCTTAAAGAGAGAAATCGAATATTTCGGCGATATTTCGTGAAGAGTCTCTTCTCCGGAATTCCGACACAAAAAAAATCTTAGTCCTTTGAAGCATACATAGAGAGATCGGCCTCATGAATAAGATCTTCTAATTTCTGGAGAGAACCGACCGACATTCCCCAAGTAAAGTGAAAAGGAGGATTGTTTTCCTTACATTTTCTCAAGAGAATTGACATAGCTTCATGAAATCTTTCCTGAGTTTGGAGAATCTTTTCCCGATTCTCATGTTGAACAAGGACTAAGAATTCATCTCCCCCGATTCTAAAAATCTTATCCGTCCCTCGAATTACGTATCGAAGAATATTTGCGAAACGGCAAAGAACTTGATCTCCTGTTTTGTGCCCATAGGTGTCATTGATAATCTTAAAATCATTGAGATCGAGTAGAGCTACAAGAGCAAGTTGGTCTTCCATTCTTCTTCCAGACCATTCTTCTTTGAGATGATTCAGTTTGTTTCTATTAAAAACGCCGGTCAGAGCATCTCGAAAAGCAAGTGTCTTTGTTTCTTCATATTGATTCGAATGGACTAATGAGATCGCGGTAAAGTCAGCTATCGTCTGAAGAATCACTAAGTCTTCCTGAGTAAATGAGGAACCGTCGAACCGATTGATAAGCTCGATTACTCCGTGAACTTGGCCTCTAAAAATCATTGGAACAGCGATGATCGTCTTTGTTTCGAAACCGGTTCTCTCATCCACTTTTGAGGAGAATCGTGGATCGTTTTTCGCGTTTTCCACAAAGACAGGACTTTTCGTTTCTACGACGGATCCTGCGATTCCTTCTCCGAATTTCAGTCGGATATTTTTAATTCTTTCTAGATCAAGACCTTCGGCGATAAGAAAGAATAATTCTTCCGAACTCTCGTCATATCTCATGAGGCTCCAGTTTTCAGGGCTGAAAAACAATCGCACTTCTTCCATGACTGCATCCAGGATTTCCTGTTGCTCCAAAGAAGAAGTGATGATTTTTCCGATCGAAGAATATAACTTTATAAGTTCAGGTTTTGGGTCTTTTAGCGGCATGGTTGCTCATTCTCTTTAAACGAAACGATGGAATTTGTATCTTTTGATTCAGAGTTTCTATTATAGATGCTTAAACCCGATTTTATCAAGATATTTCCTTCTTTTACGTTGTGGAAGTTATTCTTTTACCAATCTACAATCAATTCAAATGTTATTTGATCTCTTTTATGGGAGAATTTTTGAATTAGGCTCTGAATTCTATATTTTGCTCTCTCGGATATTTTGAAAGAAATTCCTTTTTCTTCTCTTCTTTCCATTTCTAAAAGAAGAACGAAGGTTTTGCACATTGAAATTCCTAAATACCTCGCTATTGTTCGGAGTTCCGCCCAGTCTTTTGCTTTAGGGCGAAATCAGATTCTTTTTAGATCTTGCGATTTCTTCTGATAAGAGATTCTTTCTAAGGAATTCGGTTTCTGCGTTTGAATTGCTTCTTCTTTATACTCGTTTAAGAGAATCTCAAGGTAGGCACTGAGACTTTTATGCTTTTTGATTTTTTCTAAAGCATAAGGGTAAAGTTGCAAAGGAACATAAAAATCTGCAGTAAAATAATTCGCTCTTCTTGAGCCTTTTAATTGCTTTTCATGGAAGAACCTATTTGTCTTTTTATTTTGTCCGCTCATACCGGAAACGGTTCCGAGAAGTTCTCGCGGAGAGCACGGCGATGAAGGTTTTTTTGTAAAAATTACACGGAGTTCCGACTTTTTTCCACAGCGAAATCCCCTTTTACCCCGTCCTCGTCCGGTAAATCATAGTCCGGAGTTCCGACCCTAAATCCCCAAGATCAACTCGATCCGTTCCTCAAGACCACGAACTCGGTCCAGATACAAAGCCTCCACGGAACATGCTAAAACCAAACTATGGAGAAGGTCCACACAGAGGGAAAGTTTCTCTTCCTTCCTCTGAATCAATTCGTTTCTTTCAAAAGCTACTTCAAGCAATCTCCTATACTGACTTCCGTATCGTTCCGTGTATTCATTTTGCAAATTTACGGGTGCAGAATAGATTAAACTAAAAGGAAGTCTGGCTTTATCGGGGTATTCTTTGGCTGTTAACGCGATTGCTCTAAAAATGGAAATTACTTCTTTGTGAAGTCCTTTGTCACGAACGACCCTTCTTCTAATTTCATTGAGAATGAGAAGATGCGTCGCGATGAGCGCCTTCCTAAAAAGATTTTCTTTGGAATGGAAATGATGATAGATACTAGGTTGTTCTAAACCACATTCTTTGCTGATTTCTCGTAAGGACGTTCCATGAAATCCTTTTTTAGAGAAGGCGATTGCCGCTCCCTCTAAAATTCTTTCTCGAGAATTTTTATAGTCCCTATTTAACGGATAAAGGGGACTTCCGTCTTTTCTTAACACTTGCTTTGTATCTCCGGTCTTAGAGATCTTTTTTTATATATTGATTCTAAAACGTTTTTTCAAATATCTTAATATTCGCACACTCAAACGTCAAAATTCTTTTTTAAAAACCTCGAAATAATTCCTAGTATCGTTAGGCAAAATCGAAGGCGAAGGTCCGAATCCGGGATTGTTTTGATTCGGATTATATTGACCTTTACTCTCTTTCTTATTTTCATTTCCTTGATAACTTATGAGAGTGCTAAACAATAGCTCAAAATTCGCAACATTCAAAGTGGAATCTTCTAAAGTGATTTCTACGAGAAAATGATTCCCTGAACTCGTGTAATCGAACTCGTAAAAAAAGACGGGATCCGCGTAAGCTGAAAAAATCGGAGCGATCTTCTTATCTTTTTTATCACTTCTATAAATCTGAACAAGGAAAGAATGAGCGGCATCATCGTGCGCAAGGCCGATTCCTAATTTGTATTTTTGAGTTCCGTCTTCTTGGATGGAAGGAAGATGAATCTTATAAATCACCGAGTTCCCTTTAAAAACTGCGCCATTGAACTGGTGCTTTTTTTCTACATTGTATCCCGAGTCCCTCAGATTTCTTCTGACTTCCTCTAGAAAAACTCTCAATTCTCTTTTTTCTTCGCTCGGTTTACCGGTGACGGAGGTTCCCGCTGGAGTTCTATCTTGAGAAAGGAGAAAATACGGTGCGTAAAAGACGGCTAAAAGCGATAATAAAGGGAGAATTGTGCGTATTTTAGAAATGGATCCGTTCATTTTGTTCTCTTCTTATGTAGTTTAGTCGAGGATATACACGATGAAAAGATTTTTTTATCCATTCATATCCCTCTTTTGTTTTTTTCGATTCGGCCGACATTCTTAAAAGATACTATTGGGATGGAATTCTATGCAATCTAAGACTCTTCTTCTGTTCATTTTTCTTGCTTCTCTCGGGAACTGTGTCTCGAATTCGAAATACGATTCTCTTTTGAAGGCCTATGAGGATTCCAAACTTGAAAATCAGAGAATTATAGGCGAAAAAGAAGGTCTCTTTAATTCCTTAGAAGAATTAAAACGAATTCAAGAAGAATCGGACAAACGTATTCGCGAATACAAAGGCCTCATGGCGACTTTTCAATCCATGATCGATTCCGGAAAACTAAAGATCAAGATTATCGACGGAAGAATGGTGGTCGTTCTTTCATCGGATATTCTTTTCCCGGTTGGATCGGCTTTTCTTTCCCCTTCCGGTACGGCGGCGATCCGAGAAGTGACAACTCTTCTTGCCTCTTTAGACGGAAAACGTTTTCAAATCGAAGGCCACACGGACGATACTCCAACGGGAATCAAAGGTTATACGAATTGGGAATTAGCTTCTTCCAGGGCATTGAATGTACTCCATACCATGGTAAAAGCCGGAATGCCCGAGATAAGAATCAGCGCGGCTTCGATGGGAGCCTCGAGGCCCGCACTTCCGAATACATCTCCCGAAAACAGATCGGCAAATCGAAGAATCGAGATCGTAATCGTACCGGATCTTTCCAATCTTCCTGGAATGGAAGAGTTAAAGAAGTATTCGAATTGATATATTATAAAAATATAATTCTATAAAAAAGTATAGGCCCAATAAATCAAGACGAGTTGCAATGGAAGTCGAAGGAGAAGGGTCCATTTTGGAGGATCGGTTTTTCTTCTGGATTGATAGTGGTAGAGATTTGCAGGAAAAACTGCGATTAAGAGGAGAATGATTCCCCAAGCTCCGATAGATCTTGTTTCCGGAAAGAAGAGAAGTAAGCCGAGTCCAATTTCGATAAGCCCGCTAATCCAAACAACGAATTTCGGATAAGGAATGTACGGAGGCATGATTCTCAAATAAAACTTCGGAATTACAAAATGAAGAATTCCCGCGAGGATATAGAGAACCGCCATCGAATAAAGGCTGAAAACGATTGTGTCGGGCATAAACCTTTCCTTTTAAAAGAGTAAAAGGTTATACGAGAATCGGTTAAAACCGGATTTTAAAAAAAATCAAATCGTCCTTTTTTCTCTGCCTCGATATCGGTTTCTTTGTTTTCGCATTCTTATTTGAAAACTTCCGATTCTGAGAGAACTGATTTGTTTCTGGCGAAATTCTTCCTTACGATAAGCGTCTTTCTTTTGAAGGAACCGATTTGATTTTAAATTCATAGGCAAAACTCTCCTTGCCCTGGAATTACTCGGCCATTATGGGAAAATTCGATAAAGTACAAGAAAAAAAAGAATCCTGAACATTTTTTTTTCGATTTTATTACTCAGGTTAGGCGAACCGTTTGAAATCTTCTTTGCGTGTATTTTCGTCAAATCAGGTTATAAGTTATGGATTTAAACAAGCCTCTTAAACGGGTGATGACCACAAGAATCGTTACCGTCAACTTGGACGATCCGGTTTCCCGAATCGGGAAGATTTTCGATAATTTGGAGTTTCATCATCTGCTCGTAATCGACGATCAAAAGAAACTCATCGGTGTGATTTCCGATCGCGATTATTTAAAGGCAATCAGTCCTTTTATCGGAACGAGATTGGAAAGGGTTCAAGACGATCTCACGCGGAAAAAAACCGCTTCTCAGTTGATGAGTCCGTTTCTAATTACCGCTTCCGAAGATCAGACGATACGATATGCAATCGAACTTATGATACGCTATAAAATATCCTGTCTACCGGTTATGGATAATCTAGGTGAGATAGCGGGAATCGTTACTACGAGGGATATTCTAAAAGAATCCCTTGTCATTCCCCAGGACTCAGCTTCTTGATTCCGCAATACGAAGCGAAGAAAGATTCGGTTTGGTCTTTTCCGAATTACGAATTAAGGAAATTGAATATTCGGAATAGATACTTTCGAGAGATTCCGCCACTTTTTCCCATGTGCATTCGAGAGCTTTTTTTCGAGCTCTAACTGCCATTCTTTTACGTAAATCGGTTTGATTCGCAAGAAAACAAGACATCTCCACGAATTCCTGTTTTTGTCCGAAACCCGGTAAAAACCCGGAAGAGCCGTGTCGTAAATAAGAACCAGCGGCGGCATATTGATAAGCGACCAAGGCGATTCCGCTCGCCATCGCTTCCAGGACCACGTTCCCGAAAGTTTCCGTCATACTCGGAAAAAGAAAAAGATCACCCGAGGCAAAGTGCCTCGCCAATTCTTCTCCTTTCTTCAAACCTGCGAAAATCAAATCCGGATTCTTTTTTTCTAATGAATCTTTGAGTGGTCCTTCTCCAACCAAAACCATCTTTGCGTTGGGGTTGGTTTCCTGGATTTTACGAAAAGTTTGAATACTCAGTTCGATATTTTTTTCCGCCGCAATTCGGCCAACATACAAAACAACGAGCTGATCCTCGGAGACTTCCCATTCCTTTCTGAGAATCGGATCTCTTTTTGAAGGATGAAAAAGTTTTGCGTCGATTCCTCTGGAAACAACTCGGACATTTTCGTATCCTTGGCTAACCAACTTTTCAACGATATCGTTTGAAGGTGTGAGAGTGATTTCAGTTTTATTGTGAAGATTGCGAAGATACCTCTCTACGAGTTTCCCGGCAAAACCCACTTTATAGAATTGGGTATAAGAATGAAAATTGGTTCGGAAATCACTGACAACTGGAATTCCTAAATCTTTTGCCGCTCTCACCGCGGACCAACCGAGAGGGCCTTCGGTTACGACGTGGACTATGTCCGGTTTTTCTTTTTTAAAATGTCGCTTTAATATCCTCTTCGCAGGAAATCCAAAACGCATATCGGAATACATCGGAATTCTACAACCCGCCATCAAAACTTCACGATATCCTTCTCTCGAATTCTCATTATCGCGGAGACCTTGTCTCGGACGAAAAAGAAGAATTTCGTTTCCTCTCTCAACGAGGTCGTTTACCATTTTATGAAGTGTCTTTGCAACTCCATTGATTTCAGGGTAATACGTTTCCGTTACGATCACGATTCGAAAGTTTCTTTTGGGAGCGATCAGAGAATGGCAAACTTCGACCGATTTAGAATTGGATCTCATATCCAGTATGGTACTGGGATGAGGTTGGGATTCCATTAAGGAATGATTAAATTTCCGTTACAGAACGGATTCTTAGAAATAAAAAAGAAGTAGGGAAGGAACCGAGCCCTTTCGGACTCGCAAAGGAATATCGAATCCGCTATTTCTTTTTTTTGATTTGGGTGTTAGAGGGAGTATTTTTTTTCTTGGAAATTTCTTCCCATTTCGCATTCAACCAGACGGAAGATTCCAACGTTTTACCGTCTGAGAATTTTACTAAATAAGGTTTTCCGGAAACGCTGGATTTAGTACCGATATATTCGATAAACTGTGCGATCGTTTGAATTTTGCCGTCTGTCGCCTTTAATTTGCGTTCCATGTGTTCTCTTGCTTCTTTCGGGTCGTGTTCCGCACCGTTGCGAACAAATTTACATTCGCAGGATTCCAGCGAGTTCATCAATAAATTCAAATCTTTCTGAAATTCGGAAGATTCTTCCGCTCCGATTGAAATGAAGGAGAGCAAAACGAATAACCAAATGCTTTTCTTTTTCATCTTCCTTGTCCTAAAATTGATTCTTTACGATTTATTTCCATTCTTTCGAATTTAAAAGCGATGAACATTAGATCATTCCAAACTTAGATCGGATTCACTTTTTTTGAAAATGAATTTTTGGATTTTAAAACTCTATCGGAGTAAAGAGTGCAAAATGAAAAGTTCTAAATTCGTACGTGTATCCGTTGTCCTTGAACAAGGGACCTCCGAAAGCGAGTCGAAATTTAAAATAACCGATTTTCGGAGTTTCAAAGTAAAACATAAAGGAAAAAACTTGCTGTTTACTGAAACTCACTTGAGATCTGGCGAGACTTCCCAAGGTAATAGCCTCTAGTGGAGTATACGTTCCTGGATGAGCGAAATAAGCGTACATTGCAATCGGATCAGGACGAAGCAATCCTTTGGATGCATAGTAATAGCCGAGCATCTCTAAATTCTTCCCGGTGGAAAGGTTACCGAGGAGATAACTTACCAGCGGATCTCCGCTAGCAGGATTAATATTTCCGGTTAAGAATTGTAAGGTGGAAAGATTGTTTAAGAAGGTAGTACGATTCGTCGTATCTAAAAATAAATAACCTAAACTCAGCGCAGGATCTTGAAAGTCGACCGAGCCGGTCATTTTCACGTTCGCCGGTCCCACTCCCACACCTAAACGAAAAGAATCCGATCCTTCCTTTCCAAGATAGACAATCGGAATTGCCATGGAATAAATTCCCTCTACTCGAGTATTAACGTCTTGTTTTGTGCGATCATCGGAGGAAGCCGAAGAAGAGGAGCCGTTCCCGGATGAGGATCCGGAGGAAGACGATCCGGAAGGCGCATTGATTGGCTTCGGCATAAATTGATTGTTTAGAAAAAAACTAGAGTTGTGTAGAAGGAAATGTACTCCGATATATTCAGAAATTTGAAAGTCTCTTGATTTTACATCCAACATCCAAGTTGTTTTTCCCGGTCCTTCCTGCGTCATTGTAGCATCGTTGCCCTTGCCTCGAATATCCACGGTAACACTTTCTAACGTTACCCCCGGATTGATCGAGAACCACTTTGGTCCTTTTTTTTCGGTATTAGGTTTTTCCCTCGTTTTTTCGTCAAAGGTTTGAATTGCCGGCTTATCGATCACTGGAATCGAATCTCCGTTAGGTGTTTGAACCAAAAAATTCGGCCCAAGATAAAACTCGGATGGTAAGAAAGTGCTTTTCGAATCCGCAAAAGAGTTATTTACGAAAAGAAATAAAAGGATAAGATAAGATGAGAAAAAATTTTTCATATTTATTCTTCAAAGTTATTACTAAAATTTCAAGAAGGAATGGAATTCAAGACGAATACGATTTGAAAAAAAGCTTCCGTCTTTTCAAGTTAAAAAATTTAAGCTTTCACTCTCTCAATTCTTCCAGAGCGTCTTCGAGTCGATCATCGCCCCAAAAAAGTTCTCCATTTGCGATAAAGCTGGGTGCTCCGAAAATTCCGATCTCAGTGGCATGTTCGGTTTGTTTTCGGAGACGATCCTTCACATCTTCATCGGATGCATTTTTTAGAATTTCTTCTGCATTGACGCCAATGTTTTTTAGAATAGGGCCAATGATTTCAGGTGAGGAGATGTCTTGGTCTTTTGCAAAGTTTGCCTGAAAAGTTTCCCGTATGAAAGATGGAATCCAAGGTTGTCCCTCATTCGCAACGACGATTCTGGATGCCAAAAGACCGTTTCTCGGAAAAATACTCGGAATCAAAAAGTTAATCCCGTACTTGCGAGTTCTTCTTTGCATATCCTTCCACATATACTTTCCTTTTGCGGGATAAAGATTGAATGGAGAATCATTCCAACCTTGCTCTTTGAAAATCGGTCCGAGTAAAAAAGGTCTCCATACAATTTTAATTTCTGGATCTTGAATCACTCTTTCGATTCTCATTACAGAGAGATAGGAATATGTGCTCGCAAACTCAAAAAAGAATTCAAAAATTTGCATATACAATTCTCCTTCAGCAATCTAATTTCCGGATGTGGATTCTAATTTCGATTTAAAAAAGGTCCAAATCTCTTCGCCCGGGTCCAGCTCATAGGTAGGGGTTCCCATTTTGATAAAAGGAACTTTTCGATTCACCCCGGGCCAATTATGGCCACCGTCCACGATCTTATAATGAAGAACGGACGTTTTTCCTTTGCATTGATTGTAAGAATAAATCTCTACGCTTGTTCCGTCTTCTTTCTCGTCTTTCTTTTTAATTTCGGGTTGTTTGAGACAGGAATTCCACTGGAGCCATCGATCTATCGAATCTTCTACGCTTAGAATTTCCCCTCCGTCCCTCACATAACCACCGTAATACGGAACAGTGGAATCCTTCGTTCCGTTGATAAAGGCTACCGATACGTTCCCTGAAGGTTCGAAATTTCTGAGTATGAATTCCGAAATCTGTGAGGAAACACTTACTCCCGCGCGGAATCGTTTCGTTTTTTCGATCAACATTCTTTGAGTCATAAAGCCGCCGTTGGAATGACCAAAAATAAAGATCTTGTCCTTATCAACCGGATGAGATTCTGAGATACGATCTATGAGTTTTTCTAAAAAGTGAACGTCGTCTACTTTTTGTTTGTCGGCAGGGGTCGCTCCTCGCCCATCGGCCCAGCTTCGATCAATTCCATCGGGATAAACTACTATAAATCCTTCCCGATCGGAGATCCGATTGAGTTTGGAATCTTCCATGATGTTTCTTCCGCTCCCGAGTCGTCCATGAAGTCCCAGAACTAAGGGAAGTTTCTCCGTTCCTGAATATTTATTTTCCGGTAAATGGATCCAATACGTTCTTTCGATTCCATCTACGGTTATTTTTTCCAATCGGGAACCGTCTTTTGTTTCCGTTCTAAGATATCTTAACAATCTGCATTCCGTTAGGAAGGATAGAAGAGATAAAAAGAATATTAAGGATATAAAATATGTTTTTCGTTTCATTTTTGTTTTTCGAATTCCTCGAGAGAGTTGATTAAAGACTTTTCGAACGAAGTGGAAGGCCAATAGAAAGGAGAGAATGGAATCAGGACCCAACCCCTCCATTGATCCAAAAGTAATTCGTGAACGGATTCTTTCGGAGTTTTTCCCGATTCGGATATTCGATAGGTTAGAATGTGTTCGCTTTTGATATGAAACGGAACGATCCCGAGAGTTAGAAAACTTGCGATCAGATTGAGAAAGTGAAATCCTCTATATTCATACTCTGCTTCCTTTTCTTGAAGAATGATTTCAAGAAGAATGTCCGATCGTTCATCTTCTCGATATCCTTTTTCTTGAAGATTCTTTTTGATATGATTCATCTCCGAGGTATAAAATGTAAATCCGGTAAATTCCAGTCGAAGAGGTTTTCCTTTAGGAATAGAAATGGAATCACGTATGATTGCCGGAGGATGAACGATTCCGATACAGGAAGAAATGAAAAGAACAGCGGTGAATAGAATAATATTCCGTTTCATCTAATATATCGACCTCGAATCTGAAAGAAATTTTTTCGCATAACTAGCGTAGACGAATTCGATTTCATCTTTGTCATCGAAGGGCATTAACAAAAGGGGTATCCAACCGATTGCGAAAACGTTTTCAATGGGATAAGAATATTCTGCGACTTTCTGATTTCGTTTCCATACTTTGAACAGAACGCGATCCGATGATTTTTGAATGATGGGAAAAATAAGAAAAGTTCTGTAAGCGGCGATCCGATTGAGGAGATAGAGAGAAAATTTTCCGGGTTCTTTTTCGAGCATCCAAGAAAGAGGTTGTGAATGTTCTCCGAAGAATAGAGAAAAACGAGGAGCTTTCTCCAAAATGATTTGGATCTTGATTTCGGAATCCTTTTTTGTGTGCACCGAAAGTTTTTTGAATTTTCCGGAAAGATAAAACGTTCTTAAAATTTCCGAGGCGAGTTTTTTACTGGAATCTTCTTTCCATCCGATCAATTCGTAAGTGACTTCCTTTTCCCCATTGGTTTCCAATTTTGAAACAACGGGCGGATCGCCGATGAGAAATGTGGAACAAGATTGAAAGAAAAGAATAATCAAAGAAGGAATTAATTTTCTCATCATTGAGAATAAAATGAAAGGTTTTCCTTTTCAGATCAAGCTCTAAATCCTTTCTTATAGGATGAATGTTGTCTTGGATTCCGATGCGAATGGAAAATGATCTTCTCGGAAGATTATTTTTTAAGAAATTCTTAAATTAAATTTCCCCAAGCATCGATTTGATGATCCACCGCATACAATCCCGGGCCTAAACGTTTCCCTTTTTTACTTTGATCCGCCATACCTAAAGCGGCAGATGCGAGTTGTCCTATGATCGCGTCCATTCCTTCGGTTGGAACGCCGTAGAAAAGAAAGTTGATCGGACTCAAGTCGCTTAACAAAAAGAAGGTTTTTTCGATTTCTTGTCCGTTTTTGTCTACGCAGAATGTTACCTTCCCGCCTTGATCGATTCCGGATTGAGGATCCAGAATACGATCAAATTCTAATCTTACCGGATAACCTCCGATCTTCTTTTCATCTGAAAAAGAAAGGTCGTTGATCCACTGGATCAAGTCCGTGTATTCGGCGGTCTTTGTGGATCCGGAAGAAATGAGAATCTTCGATTTTGTTCCGTTGAGAATCAGATCTTCGAAATGTTCTTTTTTGAGAATGGAGTTTCCAATCACTCCCAAGATTAAATCTCTGGAATAGAATTCTTCCTTAGGAATTTCGTCTATCGTTCTGTAGTTTCGACTTCCGGGCTTTTCGACTTTGAGATCTACTTGAATCAATTCTTGATTGGTTTCGTGCAATCTGGATTCGAGATATTTGCACAAGAAAGTTCCGATGTTTCCCTTGGCGCCGAGAATCAAAATTTTTCGGGAAGAAAGAATCATTCCTTGTCCGTTCAAGATCGTTTCGATCGCGTTTAGAATGGAATACGCGACTTCTTTGGATTCCTCTTTTACCTTTTGATTGGAGATCGCGATGGAGAAGGCGGGTAAAAAGAGTTTTTTATTTTTGTCCTGAACGTTCTTAAGACGATCGTATCCGTTTCTCGTATGTTCGACGGTGCCGACTAACGTTTGAGTCAAAAGTTCCGCGACAGAGATTTTAGGCGCTTCGGTGGGAACGGAATATTCTTTGCAGAGAAACGAAACGTCTTTTCCGTTTAATGCGAAATCATTGAAGAAGGGTGCGACGTAACCTCCGTCTTCCACCAGAATTACTTTTTCTTTTTTCCTATAAGAATCCAAAAGAAGACTAAGAAAGAGATGTCCCGAGAGCAGTTTCATCGCGTCGAAAAATCCGAGTTTTTCTTCTTCCAGACGATCGAAGAGAGGTTTGAGTCTGGATGAATCGCTGTAGAGAGGTGAAATGGAGTAGTAGATTTTATTCTTCGCTCCCACTTTGAGTTGCAGGCCGGACATATAAAAATGATCGGTGGGAACGTCCAGTAAAACGTCTAGATACGCCGCGGGAACAACTCCACCGTATTTTACGAAAGATACCGTCAGATTCTGCGCTCCGAGTCTTCGAAACGCTTCGATCAATGCGACGATCTCGGATGTGATATGGTGAATCAGAAAAACGTTAAATCCGCTCAGATCAAAATTATGATTTTCGCTATTCGCGATCCTTTCTAAAATCGGCATCCGCTTCAGATAGTGATTCAGATCCAAGGTGGTTCTTTTTGCGTTGAAGCTGAAGTTCAAGACCCGATCCAATCGAGAAAGATCGATATAAACGTTGGTTTCTTCGGAAAGTTGAACCTTTACGATAAAACCTTCTTTGAGGTGTTTTGTAATTTCATGATCTTCTAATATTAGAAAAATCTTTTTAAATAAGGGCAGTGTTTCGTTCGGATCCGTTTTTACGATCGATTCCGAAAAGGCCTTGTCCCAAAAAAGACTGATTTGATCCAATTTGCCGAGAGGGGTTTTTTCGATCTGCTCGAAGACTCGAGAAAAAGAACGATTTTCTTCCACATAGGACTTTTCCCCTCTTTGCGCGGCGGAGAGAATTCCATTGTTGATCGCTTCCGCGATCTTTGTGCTTCCTGCGATAAAAATTCTCGAACCGATATCGTCTACGATGACGTGCGGGACCGCGGTTAAATCGATGTTGGCTCGATCGTAATTCTCCACCGTAAGTCGAAAGAAAAATTCTCCCGGTTCTTTTTGATTGGGAACTCTTTCGAGAATGAATTGATAGTCTATGTTTTCGTTCGGGCTTGCGTGATGAAACGGAAAGACAAGCGCAAAGATTCCGGAGCTTTTTAGATCTTCTCCGTAAAACTCAGGATGAATCTTTTTCGCCCAGACCTGTCTCTGAAACGTTCCAAAGACCGTTCTTAAGTGATCCTGAAATTCTTCTTTAAAAAGGAGAATGTCCTTTAATACTCCGGCTCGCGCGTAGATCTGAATGTAGCCGATGTTCATCTTCAGGAGTTCGCTGTTGATGTTCGGATTGATTTTGTAAAAGATCGTTACGTCTCCGATTCCATTTTGCACTTGTTCGAAAACTTCTTCTCCGAGAGTTCGGGAAAGAATGGAAAGGCCCGTAAAAATTCTAAGATTGCGAAGATCCAAATCCCAGATTCCGTCCTTTCCTTCTTTGAGGACGGCGCCGAGAGACGTTTCCGATTCTCTGAGTTTGGAAGAATTAGGCATGTGAAATGACTACTTTGATCGCTTCGGGAGTATGTGCGGTCGTAAAGGCTTCGGACAGTTTTTCCGGTGAAAAGGAATGTGTGATCATGTTCTTTTCGAGCGCTTCGGTTACTTTTTTATCTTCCTGAAGAAGTTTGATCGCGAGGTGAAAATCTCCACAACGGGAAGTGTGGATCGATTTTCCTAAATTCAAAAATTCTAATAGAGGATTCCCATTGGATTCTCCTTTGAAAAGGATCGCGCTTCGAGGACGAATCAAAGAATTCTCGTGTTTGGAATTGGGTCGGATCAAAAGATCGATTTCTTCCGCAGTTCCCGCGATTCCAAGATCGAATCGAGGGACGTGTCCTTGGAAATCTTTCGAAAGAAGAATGGTTTCGGCTTCTTCAATACTTCCGTAATATACTTTGAAATGAGAGGGAAGAGAAATTTTTCCCACACTCGGAGCGACGTAGACGGTTTGATTGGAACGATTTTCCTTTTCCCAGTGAAAGTTTAGATTCTCCTCGCTGAAGGGCAAAAGGGAAAGTTCGTCTACCACGAGTTCGGTGAGTTTTTTGACTCCGAACACTTCCTGTCCGTTCGTGGTTTTCAGATGCAATTCTCGTTTGGAAAGTCGGATCGCACTTTCAAATCCGGAAGTCGTGCTCGTCGTGTCGTAGACGATCGCAAAACGTTCTTTCAGAGATTCTAAACTTTCCTTTCTGAGATCGATCGCTTCGTCCGCTCCAAGATTGAGGGAAAGTTTTAAGAGATGATCGTGTCTTGCGAGTGCTGAAATTTTAAAATCGATTTTGGAAGAAGTGCGATAAGCGGCTAACGCGGCGATGACGAGACTTCCCAATCTTCTCGGACCTAAGACCGCTACGTTATCTCCTTTCTTTGGTGGAGAAGCGATGACCGCTTGCAGAGAAGCGGCAAAGGGTTCGATGAGAACCGCGGTCTTATCGGGAATATTTGTGAACGGTATCGCCGCATTCTGCGGAGCTAAGATATAAGGACCGAATCCGCCGGGGAGTCTGTCGATACCAAGAACCTTTCTTTCCGGGCTGTGTGTTGGAATTCCTTCTTCGCAGAATTCGTCTACGGGATCGTCGCCTCTGGCTTCGAAGGTGTCGTTGATCTCGACAACGTATTTTTGTTTGATTCCGTTCTGTTGTTCTAAGTCTTCTGCGATGACCTCATGTCCGATCACTTGGGGTAAGGGAAAAGGAAGAAAACGTCTGGAGAGATCGGTGGAACAAACTCCGCAGAGTTTGGATTTCAGAAGTTTGTATCCCGGTCCAAGATGAAGGTATTCCTTTCCGTTTCTGGAAATGTCCCAGCCCGTTTCGAGGCTTCCTTCGAACTGATACTTTGCAGTTTCGAAAGAATCGTCCGAACGATAGTCCATAGCGTCAAATTGGATTTTCATACATCACCCTTGTTTAGACAAAGAATCTAAGAATTACGGTCAGTATAGAATGGCGCGGGATTCCGACAAATCCATTCTCAAGCGTTGGAGAATACAATCCTTCCCTTTCTCCAAACTTGAAATTCTCCAGGAGAGAAATGATTCCATTCTTCGTTGGAAGTGAGCGGTTGCGTCGCGATGACCGTGACTCTGTCGCCCGGTCGGGTCACTTTTCGAAAGTCCACGCTGAGATCCGCGTCCAGAAGTCGGGCCCTTCCAAAAGGAGATTTTCTCGTGATCCAAGAAAGTTTTGTGGAACAGAATGCGTAGAGGTGTTTGGAATCGCTAAAGAGAAGATTGGAGACTCCTTTTGACCGGAGTTCCGTCACAAGTTTTAGGACGGCACGAAAAAGTTCGGCTTCGTTTCCGGGGCGTTCCTGGAACATCTTCTTGAGTTTTCCCAGGAGCCAGCAGAACGCGTATTCGGAGTCCGTAGTTCCGACCGGCTTAAAATCACCGAGGGATTCTTCTTTGATCTTCTTAAATTGTCCATTGTGGGCAAAGGTCCAGTAGGAACCCCAAAATTCCCGGACAAAGGGGTGGGTATTTTTCAGTTCCACTTTTCCCCGGTTTGCCTTTCGGATATGACTGATGACGGTTTCGCTTTTGATCGGGAGTTTCCGTACGAACTCGGCAATTTTGGATTCTACCCCGGGCGCGGGGTCGTGGAAGACACGAAGTCCGCTTCCTTCGTAGAAGGCGATTCCCCAACCGTCTTTGTGAGGGCCGGTCTTCCCGCCCCTCTGGACAAGACCCGTGAGACTGAAGCTGATGTCCGTTGGGACATTCGCGCTCATACCGAGGAGTTCACACATTCTTCTTCCTTTTTTTTGTCAGCTTCTAATATATTAGATTAGTATTCGTTAAAACGGATTTGTGCCGTCCAGCGATTTTTTCAAGGATTCCTTGCAGAAATGAGCACGCAACTGGAAACTGAGCGGGTGATTTTGCATATAGATACAGAAACCGGCTGGAGAGGAGGAGAAAGACAACTTCTCCTTTTGGCGGAAGGCCTCAAGAAAAGAAAGATCCCTCAACTCATCCTGGGTAAACCGGGATCCGCCCTGGAAAGCCGTTGTTCCGACCATGGACTTCCGTTCGAAGCCCTCGCGATGAAAGGAGAATGGGACCTCGCCTCCGTGAAGGCGATTCGAGCGATCGTCGAAGAAAGAAAAATTCGACTCATCCACACTCACACAGCAAAGGCACACACACTCGCCCTCTTTGCAAAATCAAAACTTCCGACAACAAAGCTTGTCGTTTCCAGACGCGTTGATTTTAGTATCCGGAAGAATCTATTCTCCATCTGGAAATACAAATCCAAACGCAACGATCTCTTTCTCACGGTTTCCAATAAGATTCGGGAAATTCTTCTGAGAGACGGAGTCGATCCTGCAAAGACGGTTACCGTTCACAGTGGAATCGATTTCTCTTTTACAAAAAAATTACCGGACCCGGCGCGTTATAAAAAAGAATTCTCGATTAAAAAAGATACTATCGTAATCGGGAACGTAGCCGCGCTCGTAGATCACAAAGATCAAAAAACTCTTCTTCATGCGGTCGCAAAGATCGATCCTTCTAAAAATTTCAAACTTCTCATTCTTGGAGAAGGAGAACTCAGGAAAGAATTGGAAGACCTTACTAGTTCATTAGGAATTTCTGATAGAGTTATTTTTACCGGATATAGACAGGACGTTCCGGACATTCTTTCCCTTTTTGATATTTTTACTCTGACATCCAAAGAAGAAGGGCTCGGAACTTCGATTCTCGACGCGATGGCGGTGGGTCTTCCGGTCGTTGCAACCAAAGGTGGAGGAATCGGGGAAATGCTTACTCACGAAAAAGGAGCTTTTCTCGCCGAAGTCGGAGATTCCGATGCTCTTGCAAGATATTATGAAATTCTTATAGATGATTTGAAACTCAGAAAAAATTTCGGAACCTTCAACAAAGAATCCGTAAAAAGATTCTCCATCAAAAATACGATCCGTAAAACGGAACTCGCATACTATTCTTTCTTAGGGGAAGAACTTTTCGGAGCAACAGAATGAAACGTCTTCTCATCATCGACGGACACGCCTTCGTATTTCGCGCCTATTACGCGTTTGGCGCCTCCAATCTTACCAATTCCAAAACCGGAAAACCCAGCGGGGCTACATTCGGTTTTTTTAAAATGCTTTTTAAACTTCTTCAAGATTACGCGCCGACTCACGTAGCGATGACCTTCGATCCGGGCGGACCTCTCGAAAGAGGAAAAACCTTCGAAGAATACAAAGCTAATCGAAAGCCGATGCCGGAAGATCTCCGTCCTCAAATCAAAGAAGTGATGGAAACCCTTTCCAATATTGGATTTAGAGTCCTCAAAATGGACGGACACGAAGCCGACGATATCATCGGAACTCTTTGTGAAAACTACAAGGCCACCGCAAAAGAGATTCTGATTTTCTCGGGCGATAAGGATCTCTATCAACTATTAGAAAAGAAGAATATAAAGATGCTTCGAGGCAAAAAGGGAGTCACCGAATTCGTAGAAATCGACGCGGGTTGGGTCAAGGAAGAATTGGGAGTCGATGTAAAACAAATTCCGGATTATATGGGAATCGTCGGAGACACTTCGGACAACATTCCCGGAGTCAAAGGAATCGGAGACAAAGGCGCTTCGAAACTTCTTCAGGATTATAAAACCTTGGACGGGATTTATAAGAATCTCGATAAGATCAAAAATCCTTCGATGAAAACCAAACTCTCCGAACAAAAAGAGAACGCATATCTTTCCAAAGCGCTCGCGACGATCAAACGAGACCTTGATTTAGAAATCACCGAAAAAGATATCGAGACCCCGGATTACAAATCGGACCAGGCGATTCTTTATTTTAAATCGCAGGGATACAACGCGCTTTCCAAGGACCTCGCGAAGTCCGCGGGAAAAGAAGTTCCTAAGGACACGGAAGTGTCCGAAACAAAAGACGAAACTTCCGTTGTTCCTGCGGGAGAGAAAGGAAATTATAAGTTCATCACAAGCGTGGACGAACTTTCGAAAGTTTGCAGAGGACTTTTGAAATCCAGAATTCTCGCGGTTGATACCGAGACAACTTCTCCCAATCCGGCGATGGCTCAACTTTTGGGAATTTCTTTTTCCAATCAGGAAAAAACCGGATTCTATGTTTCGGTTAAGAATTCCGCATCTTTGTTTCAGGAAAAATCTTTGACTTTGGAAGAAGTCAAAGAACACCTCGGACCGGTTCTTGCGAGCGAGGTCCCGAAGGTAGGACAGAATATAAAGTATGATTTGATCGTATTAGAAAATCATGGTTTTGTGTTAAACAACATTCAGTTTGATACGATGTTGGCTTCTTACGTTCTTCAGCCGGAAGGAAGACGTCACAACATGGACGCTCTCGCAAAGGATCTTTTGAACTACGATACGATCACGTACGACGATCTCGTCGGGACCGGCAAAAAAAAGAAAGAACTGACCGATATCGATCCGGAACAAGTCGCGGAATACGCCGCCGAAGACGCAGACATTACATTTCGACTTTATCAGGTTCTCAGAAAATCGATCAAGGATTCCGGCGTGGAACCGATTCTTCGGGACATTGAGCTACCTCTGGTTCCGGTTTTGGCAGAGATGGAAAAACACGGGATCGCGTTGGACGTTCCTTACTTTGAAGAACTTGCAAGGGATTTTGATCGCGAGATTCGCCACTTGGAAAGTGAAATTCACAAACAAGCGGGCGCTCCGTTTAACATCGCTTCTACGAAGGAACTTCAAAAAATTCTTTTCGATCAACTTAAACTTCGAACCGTAAAAAAAACTCAGACCGGTTATTCCACCGATCACGAAGTTTTGGAAGAATTAGTCGGGGAACATCCGATCATAGAAAAACTTTTGGAATACAGAAAATATACGAAGCTCAAGTCCACGTATGTAGACGCGCTTCCGAAGATGGTCAATCCCAAGACGGGAAGAATTCATACGAGCTACAATCAGACGATCGCGGCCACGGGAAGATTGTCTTCCACGGATCCGAACTTGCAGAACATTCCGATTCGAGATCGAGAAGGACGTTTGCTTCGGAAAGGATTTATCGCGGGTTCCAGTGACTTTGAAATTCTCAGCTTGGATTATTCTCAGATCGAGCTAAGAATCATGGCCCATGTTTCCAAAGACCCAGCGATGCTCGACGCATACAATCACGGTCTTGACATTCACAGAAGAACCGCGTCTGCGCTTTACGGAGTTCCGGAAAAAGAAGTCAGCCCCGAAATGAGGGACAAAGCCAAGGTCGTCAACTTCTCCGTAATCTACGGAGTCACTCCTTACGGTCTGAGTCGCAATCTTAGAATTTCTCGAGACGAAGCAAAGTCTTTTATTGAACGTTATATGACACAGTACCCTGGCGTAAAAAGTTATATGGACGAGATGGTCGCCTTTGCGGAAGCAAACGGTTATGTTCAGACTCTTACGGGAAGGCGTCGTCCCGTGACTGATATTCATAGCACGCATAAGTCCGCGAAAGAAGCGGCCAAAAGAATAGCGATCAACAGTCCGATTCAAGGAACGAGCGCCGATATGATCAAGATCGCGATGATCTCGATCCATAAGGAGATACAAAGCCAGAAATTAAAATCGAAACTGCTCTTGCAAGTTCACGACGAATTGGTTTTTGAAGTTCACAAAAAGGAAAAGGATGAATTCAAGGCTTCCATGAAAAAGCACATGGAAAGAGCGATGCCTTTGGACGTTCCGATTCTTGTGGAGGGAAAGTTCGGAGTCAATTGGGACGAGGCTCACTAAGCGCCTTTGCATTTGACTAATATTGAGATTTGGCTCCGGAAAAAATTCGTAAGGTCCCAGTCGTTTCGACCCATACAGCTTTTTGAGGAAAGCCATCCGAGGAAGCGATTTTGAAACTCGCTTTCGATCGAGGCCCCTTCGTTCCCTAAGGAATGCAATGTTCGTGTTCGATCGATTCTAAAAGAATTTTTAAAAAGAATACGCAGTTGAATCGAAGAATTCTGCGGAGAGTCATGAATAGAATCTTGATTGAAAATTACCGTTTTCTTGCAGTTCATTCCAGTTCCTTGATTCAACCTTGATCCAAACGTCTGCGTCTGGCGGTTCTGCCTTATGAAAGGTATCTGCAATTTCTTTCCGCAGAGAAATAAAGGACTTTTTTTTGCGAAGAACGTATTTTCAATATTTGTTTGTCTGATTTGTTTTAGTTCCTGTACCCTCTGGCCCATTTTGACGGCGACGGCTCTTACTAAACGGAGCGATTCCGATTCTTCCTCCATTCTACTTTTAATGTTATTGGTTGGAGCTCCCACGTCAGAGGACGGTAACTCAACCACAGCGAACGGTTCTGGCGCTCAAACTTTTACCTGTGGATCTTCCGGATGTACGATTTTTTTATCAATGGGAATCAACGGGAACTTAGGAGGGATAACCGGTGCGGACACACATTGTGTGACCAGCGCTGTGGCACAAGGCGCTCCCGGAAATACAGCCAGTTATAAAGCTCTTATCATGACTGACAATGGGTCCAGAAACTTGGCCTCGTCTTGGGTGCTCTATCCAAACACTGTCTACCGAAGTATGAACAATGGCAACTTGGTGATCACTACGACGGACGCGAACGGACAATTTCAATTTCCTCTCTCTGCAGGAATTACGAGCCCCGGCGGAAATGCTGTCTATACAGGCATCGATACGACGGGAGCGAGCTGGCTTCCAAAGACCGGGGTAAATTGTTTGAATTGGACCGATAATACAAATCTTGTATCGGGTTGGATTGGAATAAGCAATGCACCCAATCAGGAACTCGATTCGGGAGGTTCTTTTACGTGCGATCAATCCCTCGTTTTATATTGTGTACAAAGATAAACGCTCTTCCGTTCGCGAAAAAGGAAAAAATTTATTTCCAATCGATTGGACAAAGAATTTTTCCCGTTCTAAAAGGATTTCATAGCGGAAGAAAAAAATATGGAATTGGAAGGGATGAAAGCGAATTTTCTTTGGAACATTTCGGTTTGCTAAGGCGATGTGTTCCTTTTGTGGGGACGAATCAAATCTCTTATACTTTACATTTATAATTCATAATATCAATTTACAAATTCCTATTTATTGGTCGTTCATTCCCTTTTTCGGAATCAACCTTGATGTAGGAATGAGCGACTAACTGTTGGATATTATGAATTGTATCCGCAATTTTTTATCGCGAAGCAATCGAGGATTCCTGGCTCGGTTCGTTTCTGCGACGTTAGTCGTTATATTCTCATTGACTTCCTGTACCTTGTGGCCGATTCTCACTACCGTTGTTGTTTCGAAACCAGAATCCGAAAATTCTTCTTCTCTTTTTTTACTTCTCTTGGCGCAAGGCAGTAGTTCCTCAGATTCTACAAATGGAACTTCCACTTCTAGTCCAGGACAGGTAACCTGCGCGGCGACCGGATGTTCTCTTTTTCTAACTCCCGTCTCGAATGGAAATTTTGGCGGAGTTTCCGGTGCCGATACAAGTTGCGCGGCTCAAGCCGCCGTGATCGGAGCGCCGGGTAACACAACCGGTTACAAAGCGTTTCTCATGGCTGAGGATGGTACGAGAAGTCTAACGACGTCTTGGGTCCTGTATCCCAATGCGAATTACTATAGTATCGAGAACAGTAATCTATTGATATCAACCACAGATGCGAACGGACAATTTGCGGCGACTTTAACAAATGAAATTACGCCTTCTGCAGGGTTAGCCTATACGGGCATAGATACGAGCGGGGTCACCTGGATACCAAGGACTGGACAAAGTTGTGTTAACGCGGGCGCTTCTTGGACGAGCACAAGCGCAGGAGTTACCGGTTGGGTGGCGAATCCTAATTCGCCCGGCATAGAAATAGGAGGGGCCGGAACTCTCACGTGCGCCACTGCCGCGTCGATTTATTGCGTTCAAAGGTGATGAAAAAGGGTGAGGTTGTCTGTGTTAAAAGTAAATTATATAATTCTGATATTCTTTTGTGTCTCGATAACCTTTTGTCAACACGCAAGAGTGGAAGTTTCGCCGATCGCAAATCAGAAAAAGAAAACCGAATCGAAAAGAGAGCGGATTCTCTTAAAACAAAATTATTACTTAATGGGCTTGCTTCCTCGGAAAATCGAATATGAGGAAGCAAGCGTCTGCCCGGAACGAGGAATCAAAGAGATTCATCAATATTCTTCTTTTTCTAATATTATTTACGAGCAGTTGACGCTTGGTATCTATTCACCACGTTCACTGGAAATTTTTTGTCATTGATACGATGTTAAGAATGAACCAAAAAAATGGAAACGATCTCTATTTGTGGGGATTATTCGTCGGATTCTTTACTTTAATTTTGAATTGTCATCAGACCGTCGTCATTCCTTCCAAATCGCCGCGTCTTGGGGAGTCGATTAAGGGAGTAAACTCCATTTCCAGAAGTTACATTCTCGGATACTTTGAAGGAAGTTATTCAAAGGCGGAATGTTCAGAGGGAATCGAAAATTTTAGAATTTTTAGAAGTATTTCGGACTTCGCGATCCATATATTTTTCGGAGGAATTTATGAGACCAGAAGTGTAGAAGTGGAATGTTCTCGTCCGAAATTGGATTTTACTTCGATTCAAAAATCCAGTTCTATGATTTTAAATGGCGTTCATTTCGATTCGAACTCGGATAAGATTTTAAAGGAGTCATATATCATTCTTGAGGAATTTTCAAAATATCTGAAAGAACATTCAAATATTAGAATATTAATTTTATGTCATACGGATCTCAATGGAAACCAAAAAAGAAACGATTCACTTTCTTTAGAAAGAGCTTCCGCAACAAAATTATTTTTGATTTCAAAAGGAATCGAATCTCCTCGTATGGAAATAAAAGGTTTGGGATCTAAGAGGCCTATGATCCGCAGTTTGGATGATCGAGCTTCTTCGCTTAACCGAAGAATTGAAATCCAGGTCTTGAATGGGAAAGAATACGATGCGATTTCAAAAAAGAAAATCGAAACCGAGGACGATTCGACGGAAGGTTACACAACGAAGATTATCTTTAGAAACGGCACTACTTTAAACGGAAATGTTATCAGTCAAACGGCGCAATCGATCCAGTTGGAAAGGAAGGGAGAGGTTCAGGAAATCGCGAAGGACAAGATTAGGAAAATAGAATATATTCGCAAAAAATAAGCGAAAATTCAGCTTCGAAAAAAGTTTTTTTACGAGATTGAACTTGATAGGAAAGCGCACCGATGTTTCTGGAGTATTCAATCTTCCCGCAAATTGACCGAATTGTCGATCTTTTTGCAGGCCTCAAGGAGTGGGCGAAGGTCTCAGGGGTTAGTAAAAACGTCTTTTGGACGGGAATTGTCTTGGTTTTATTTTCAATTTATAAATCAGGAATAAAAAACAATAAATTGTTTCCTAATTTTGTCTTACCAAATGTTCTAAAATGTAATAAGAGTTGGGGTTGTAATACGTTTTGAGGATCTTCAATGCCAAAAGAGAGCAAAGTTATAATTTGGAAGTTTCGTTTTAGGAAAATGCAAATTCAAATAGGGAAATACCTTCTCGTATTTTCCGTTTTACCGTTTTTCCATTCTTCGTGTACAGTGTGGCCAGCAATTACAACTTTGGCAACGACTGAGTCGAAAAAGGCGGACCAAAATAGCTCATTCCTTTTACTCCTTTCCGCGGGTACCGTAAGTATCATCCAGAATACGGTTTCCAGCGAAACAAATCCAGGAGTTGCACCTTGTGCAACGAGCGGGATAGGATGTGCCTTGTTTTTGTCCACACCGATGGCTAACGGTGGAAACTTTGGCGGAGTTGCCGGAGCGGATGCACAATGTGCGAATGATGCCATTGGGAGAAACGCGCCGGGTGTTTCATCGGGATCTACGTATAAGGCTCTGATCATGTCCGAAAATGGAACGAGAAATTTAGCATCAAATTGGATTCTCTATCCGAATACCATTTACTATTCGCTCGAAAATTCCAACCTAAGAGTCGGAATTACGAATGCGAATGCTGAGTTGCCGGGTGTGTCTGATAATAGCCTAACTGGAGGGTCGTTCACGGTTTTCACCGGAATTTCCAAAGGACCTCCTTGGGCGCCTTTTCCGGGATACACATGTTCTTCCTGGACAGTCGGAACTGGAGCGCCTAATTATGGTTTGGTGGGCACTACGGATATTGCTAACAGTTATATCGATAGCGGTGGGGGAATTGCCTGCGACTATATCTACAGCATTTATTGTGTACAAAGATAGTTTTATGCGTTCTATTTTCTTTCGTTTAAAAATTCTTACTTTGATTTCGAGTTTAACGGCGCTTCCTTTGTTTTATTGTCAACACGCAAGAGTGGAAGTTTCGCCGATCGCAGAACAGAAAAAGAAGACCGATTCGAAAAAAGAACGGATTCTCGTAAAACAAAATTATTACTTAATGGGCTTGCTTCCAAGAAAAATAGAATATGAAGAATCGAGTATTTGTCCTGAAAGAGGAATCAAAGAAATCCATCAGTATTCTTCTTTTATGAACGTTTTGTTTGAGCAAATGACTTTGGGAATTTATTCTCCGCGTTCCTTGGAAATTTATTGCTACTGAGACAACGATGAGAACATTTCAAAAAAAACGAAACGAACTTTTTATCCTGGGAATCTGCCTTGGATTCTTCTCCTTAATCCTGAATTGTCATCAGACGATTATAATTCCGTCGAAATCTCCGCGACTCGGAGAATCGATCAAAGGTGTACACGCCACTTCCAGGAGTTATGTTCTCGGATACTTTGAGGGAAGTCACTCGAAGGCAGAATGCTCCGAGGGAATCGAGAATTTTAGAATTTTTAGAAGCGTCACCGATTTTATCATCCATATATTTATCGGAGGAATTTACAATACACGAAGTATTGAAATAGAATGTATTCGCCCTAAGTTGGATTTTGCGACGATTCAAAAGTCGGGTTCGATGATACTCAAAGGAGTTCATTTTAATTCGAACTCGGATCAGATTCTGAACGAGTCCTACGTCATTTTAGAAGGATTGTCAAGATATCTAAAAGAAAATTCTAAACTAAGAATCTTGATCGTCGGGCATACGGATCTGAACGGAAATCAAAAACGGAACGATGCATTATCCTTAGAACGAGCCTCGGCGACGAAGAACTTTTTAATTTCGAGGGGAATCGATCCTCCCCGAATGGAAATCAAAGGATTCGGATCGAAAAGGCCGATGCTTCGAAGTCTGGATGAACGGGCATCCGCGCTCAACAGAAGAATAGAAATTCAAGTTTTGAAGGAAAGAGACGAAGACGTCGCTAATAAGCGAATCGAGCCGGAGGAAGAAGACTCGGATAAAAAATATTCTACGCGGATCATCTTTCGAGACGGTAAAATGCTAAAAGGCAACGTAGTTAATCAAACCGCCAATTCAATTCAATTTGAAAGAAACGGAGAAGTTCAGGAGATTCAAAAAAATAAGATTCGGAAAATAGAATACATCCGCCACTGATAAGAATTCTATTTTTAAATTTCTTTTTCTGATTTATGGCTCGATCCTTTCTAGAAAAATCGAGCCATGAAATCGATTTCTCGTTCTCTTTTCCTAAAAAAGACGGCCGCGTTTTTATTTTCTACCGGCCTCGTATTTCCACTAAAAAAAATAGTATCCAAAGAAGGTTCCGATATGTTATTGAGAACGATTCAAAAAACCGGTGAAAAGATTCCGGCGATCGGACTTGGAACTTGGCAGACCATGGATATTTCACCCGATTCTTCCGAACTCAATACCTTAAAGGAGGTTTGGAAAGAATTTCTTTATCAAGGTGGAACGGTCGTGGATTCGTCTCCTATGTACGGAAAATCGGAGGAGATCGTAGGGATCCTCGCCTCCGAAACGGCGGAAGAATTTAAGAAAAAAATATTCTTTGCGACTAAGGTGTGGACCAGAGGCGAAAGCGCCGGAAAAGCGCAAATCGAAGCTTCGTTTCGGAAATTCAAAACGGATCGAATCGATCTATTCCAAATTCATAATTTACTTGATACTCAAATACATCTGAAGACGCTACGTTCTCTCAAAGAAAAAGGAAAAATTCGTTATATCGGTTTGACACATTACGTATCTTCCGCATTTTCCGAGATGGAGAGAATCGCAAAATCGGAGAATATAGAGTTTTTACAGATTCCATATTCGATTGTTTCTCGCGAAGCGGAAGAGAGAATTCTTCCTTTTGCAGAATCGAACGGAATATCCGTCTTGATCAATCGTCCATTCGAGGAAGGAGAACTCTTTCGAAGAGTTCGCGGAAAAATTCTTCCGGATTACTTTCGAGAATGGGATTGTGAATCGTTTGGGCAGGCGTTTCTAAAATTTATTCTTTCCAATTCCGCAGTCACTTGCGCGATTCCTGCAACTTCCAAACTCGCACATTTAAAGGATAACATCAGAGCGGGTCAAGGAAAGCTTCCTTCGGGAAAGGATCGCGAAGAATTCAGGAAGAGACTTTTGCAAGTTTTGTAATCCGAAATTTCGTCGAAACCTTCTCCTCTGCGATTCATACATATTCTTTTTTGTCGAACTACGATTTTATATAATCAAAGAAAAGAACCGATTCGTTTCCGGTCGTTTCGAGAAACGTTTTGTCGAAACAATTTTTTAAAAGTCGGAACTCCGGATAAAACTCATCCTAGTTCAGGTCCTTCTTTTCTCTCTTTGATGGTTTTTTTCCGTCTTTTTACGGAGATATTCCCTTTTAAACGATTGAGAGGACGAAGCAAGGCTTCCTTGTTTAGGTCGGAACTCCGGAAGATTTTCTCACTTTTTCAAATATTCAAGAAAGAGCATGTTTACGAATCCAACATTCTAGTTTAGAATGATACCCCGTTCTAACTAATTGCGCCCGATTCCGTAAGGAGAACGATTTAATTTTAAACTGAAAATATTTCTTTCCTGGCTCAAAAATGGAGAAAGATTTCATTCTAAGTATTCAGAATTCAGAATGATTCAAAGTTGGTAAAAGAACTGTTTAGGGAGTCCTCATGAGTCGTAGTAGTCTTAAGTTTATCCTATTGATTTCCGGAATTTCCATCTTATTCACGCTGACTGGAATCATATCCGGGGTCGCATATTGGATTGGTAAGAAAAAAATTACGGAAACGTTTCTCAGCCAAATGAGAGGCGTTATCGCAATTGTAGGTCTTGAATTTGATTCATTCTTAACCTCTCATGAAAATTTGGCTTGGACGCTTGCGGAAGACCCAAGGACGATCGAATCCCTTAAATCCGGTAAACCGATCGCTTCTGAATATTATAAAAATATAATGAAACGATTTGCAATGTATGAGAATATATTCGTCTGCGGATTGGATTCCGATGCGAAGGTGATCGTGGACGGGATTGGAGGAAAAAGTATCGGTATTAAAATCGCAAGTTCTGGCATCGAAAAAAGTTTGAACGCGACAAAGGAAGGTAAATCCTATCTCGCAAAGGCTACAAAATCTCCTATTACCGGCCAACCGGTCGCCTTACTTTCTGTTCCGATCTTGGAAGGGGGCCGCGTGATCGGACTCCTGGGGATCGCTCTTTCCTTCGATTCTATTTCCGAAAAAATACTCAAAGAAATTAAGATCGGCGAACAAGGTTATGCTTCCGTGATGAGTCAGGACGGAATGATCATCGCACATCCGAAGAAAGAATTGATTCTAAGTTTGGAGGTTTCGAAAGAACCTTACGGAAAACAAATGTTGGATATGAAAACCGGAGAGGTGATGGAATTCAATTTTCGAGGCGAGGATCGTTTCTCCACGGTTTTTCGATTGGATCATTGGGGAATTTCCATCGTAGCGATTCAGCCGAAATCGGAAGTTCGCGAAGCCTTGATCGGTCTTCTGATTCTTATCATTCTTGCCGGGGTTGTAACGGCATCCTTATCCGCTTATCTTCTTTTTGTCCTTCTAAAGAAACGTTTGAATCCGCTCGAGAATGCGAGCAAACTTTTTAAGAACATGGCCGAGGGTGATTTGACTTCCGATATTCAGATCGTTTATGACGACGAAATCGGTTCTATGAGTCGAGATATGAATTCGTTTATCAAAAGTCTGCGGAATTCACTCAAAGATATACAAAACGTCGCAGGAGAATTAGCCGCGTCCTCGGAAGAGTTGACCGCTTCTTCCGATTCTTTCGCTACCGGCGCTCAGTCTACAGCGGCTTCCACGGAAGAGATGTCGGCCACAGTGGAAGAATTGTCCGCGGGTATGGATAATATTTCATCGGGTACCGATCGTCAGTATAAGAATATAGTAGAATTTCATAATAATATAAGAACTCTTTCTTCCAGTGTAAGAGAGATCGGAACCGAAATAAATCACGCGCTCGAATTGACCCAGGGTATTTCCACTCAAGCAGTAAAAGGCGAAGAATCTTTAGGTCAGATGAAGACGATGGTCCAGAATATCATTAAATCTTCGGGGGAGATGTCGGCCATTATCGGAATCATCAATGATATATCGGACCAAACTTCGCTTTTGGCCTTGAATGCCGCGATCGAAGCGGCCCGCGCCGGAGAAGCAGGAAAAGGATTCGCCGTCGTTGCGGAAGAGATCTCGAAGTTATCCGAAAAAACGGCGTCTTCCATCAAATCGATCAGTGCGATGATTTTAAGAAACAATCAAGAGTTGGATTCGGGAGCGAGCGGTATTCAATCTTCTTCCGAAGTGATTCATGAAATCATTTTGAGCACGGATATCGTATCCAAGGCGATGCAAAAATTACACGGGATCACAACTTCCCAAGAAGGAATCAACATTCAAGTCGCTGAAAGAGCGGAGAAAGTCGGGCAGGACGCTGAATTTGTCAAACGAGCAATGGATGAACAAAAGCAGGCGTTTCATGAAATCACGCAGGTAATCGTTCAGATCAATGATCATACGATCTCTACGGCTTCCGGTTCGGAAGAGATCTCGGCTTCGGCAAAAGGTCTGGAAGTTTCCGCCGAAAATCTAAGAAGAATTACGGATCGATTCGTACTCTGATCTTTTTTTTCACGGAAACGGATCGGCTCGAAAAATCATTCTTACCAAGCGAGTTTTCAAAATCAAAGAATGGAATCTTTTGCCTGGAACGAAGTTTCGTCTCAGGAGAAACAGAAAATTAAAGAAGAATCGAATTATATAATGATTGTCATTTTCATTCTTGTTCCGTAAAATTCCACTTGCGATTCGCTTGGATGAAAGGAATCGGATTTCGGATTTGATGCGTACTTATGAAATTGAAAATCGCAAATGGGATTCGTCACTCATCGAGATTCTTATCGGTTCTCTTGACTGTTACGTTTTGCCAGTATAATCCGGAATCTACATCCGCACCCGAGTTTTCATTGATCGGATTGTCTCGCGTTATTTCGGGCTCTGGACCGATCGGGATCTCCATCAATCAGACTGATGTTACGAGCGGTTCTTCTTACGACTTTCAATCCGTTCTGAGCGGATTCAAATCACCGAACGCGACGATCACAGTTACCAATTCTTCCGGCAGTTCGATCGATATTTCCTCCACGAATTTTTTAACTCTTTCAGGGGCAAACGCTTCGGACTTTATTCTTACCGGATCGCCTAACGGTACTATAGCGAACGGCTCGTCGATCACAACCGGAATCTACTTTACTAGTTCTTCGCTTGGAGTGAGAACCGCGATTCTTACTTTACAACCGGGAGAAAGTCTTTCTCCGATCTCGAT
This sequence comes from Leptospira stimsonii, assembly GCF_003545885.1. NCBI lineage: Bacteria > Pseudomonadati > Spirochaetota > Leptospiria > Leptospirales > Leptospiraceae > Leptospira > Leptospira stimsonii. Next base: position 174,638 of record NZ_QHCT01000001.1, on the reverse strand, counting down.
AAATCTACAAGGAACAGCGGTCGGAAATCCTTCCGGAATGTCTTTATTTTCTCAATTCGAATCTCTTGCTTTTCTCGATTCTTCCGGAAGAGGGAACCAAGGTTTCGTTACAGGAAATTTCGGTTCTCCTTTTGTAACGGGTGTTCGTGGAAATGCGATTCGACTCGGATACGGGGCCTTTCCCACATTTGAATACATTTCGATACCGGATTCGATTCCGCAAAATTTTCACTTTTCAGGAACGCAGGCGATTTCCATTACCGCTTGGGTTCAACCGGATACGGGAAATTTCGGCACGATCTTTGATAAATCGCAAGACAATGACGCCAACCCGAATGTGATCTTCGATTTCTCCGTGAGCAATTCGGGACTTCGTTTGGGATCTTGGCAAGAAACCGCACTTTCGGAAGCGGTGACTTGGACCGGTTCGATTCCGGCAGGATGGCATCACGTGGCTTGTGTCTACGATCCTGCATCGAATCCGAATTCGATTTTGTATCTCGACGGAATTTCCGTTCAAACAGGAAACATCGTTTCCACAACGACGGCGCCGGCCAATTCTGCGGCGGCAAATATTGGAAGGTTTCGAAGAGACGCGACGCAACTATTTGTAGGAGCGATCGACGAATTAAGAATTTATTATCCCGTCGCGCTTTCGGCTTCACAAATCCAAACGATCTATAACAGTCGTTAACTGAATCAATGGGTATTTTATGACTCTTCAAGAATGGAAACAAACCGGATCGTATTTTTCCTATCAGGACTGGAAGATATTCTTTAAAGAAGAAGGAAAAGGAGAATTTCTCCTTCTCATCCACGGATTTCCGACGGCTTCTTTTGACTGGGAAAAAATTTGGAAACCTCTAACTAAAAAATACAAATTAATCGCTTCGGATTTGCTCGGTTTCGGATTTTCCTCCAAACCCTCGATAGAATATAGCATTTTCTTACAGGCGAATATCATTGAATCATTGTTAGTTGAACGAGGAATAAAAGAAGTCAATATCCTGGCACATGATTTGGGCGATACGGTTGCCCAGGAACTTTTGGCTCGATTTATCGAACGAAAGAAGTCCCAAAAAAAGGGCGTCATAATCAAACGAATGATCCTACTCAACGGTGGAATTTTTCCCGAATCGCATCGACCACGATTGATTCAAAAACTTCTGCATAGCCCGATCGGTTGGATTCTTTCCAAACTTATGAATCGCAAATCCTTTCAAAAAAGTTTTTCCGCAGTCTTTGGAAACAATACGAAGCCGTCTCAGGATGAATTGGATCAATTTTGGAATTTGGTTTCCTCGGAAGGAGGAACAAAAATCGCCCATCTTCTCATTCGTTACATACAAGAGAGAAAACTTTACCGAGATCGATGGGTCGGAGCGATTCTCAATTCTCCCGTTCCGATTCGGATGATCAACGGTATCGCTGACCCTGTCAGCGGAGCTCATTTGGTAGAACGTTACAGAGAACTTTCACCGAAGGCAGATATCATTGAATTGAAAGATATTGGGCATTATCCTCAAGTGGAAGCCCCCGATGAGGTATTGAAGGCGATTTTAAAATGAAAGCAGCGTTCGTTCATTCGTAAGAATGAGAATCATTCTTTTTCATTTCAGGGATTCTCCTTGAAAAAAAGCGGTTCTAAAAGATCGTGATGGAATCAGGAAAAAAGGAGATCGATTTCGAAAGATTCTCCTATTCTCTTCATGGCTAAATCAAGTTATAATAATCCCCGTTTTTTTGATTTTGTTTACGATGAATTTTTAGCCGCGGCAGTGGACGATCCTTCTGTTTCTTTTCATGAAGGAATCCTTTTTCATTCTTTAACCAGCGAAAATATATTAGAATTATTAGATATAACAGGTATTCTTCCCGAGATCCATAAGAAAGGATATGAGAAGGTTCAGTTGGAAATATCGGGAACGGGTCAGGATTTTCAAAGACTCGTTTTGACTTCCGAGAAGGAGATTCTTCTTCATCTTAGATTGAGCATCCAAGAATACAGATTGGAGATCAACGATTACTTCTTTAAGGAAAAATACTTGATCATCAATTGGTTACAGACACGTCATCCGAAATCGCCTACCACGGATAAACTTAGGTTGTATCCCGGACAAGACGTTCCTGGCTTGGGAATCTTTCATCAGATTTCGGATTTTATAGGGTTCCTCATTCTTTCACTCCGATTAAACGGCGCCGTGATTCGTCCCGAGTATTTTCACGACGCGGTTTTATTCTCTAAGAAGTTTCATTTTTTGACTCCCGAAGCCCAAGCCTTGTTTCTTGCACTCAGAAGGGATTTTAGGAATGAATCGATTCGTGGTATTTCAACTTATCTTCATTCCGGAAAAATTCAGGATCACAAAACCGTCGTTCAATGGAAAGCCGTCGAGATGATTCTTTTTCTCGAAAAAACTTTGAACCCTTTTGTTTTTAACAAGAAGTTTGATAAAAAAGTAAGTAAGATTTTGGATTCTATCAAACTGAGCATTGTCGAATCTTGATCTGAATTTTTCCCCGAAAATTTTAAGAAAGAAATCATTCGATTCCGAAAATCTCTTCCTCATCGTTTTGTCCTCGATTTGAAATTCCGAAAATGAGAACCAGGAGTTAACTCCAATTCGAAATGCGGAGAATGACTCGTCCTAAATCTTTTTTGCAAATCGGTGACGGACCGAAGATCTCGCTAGGTCGGAACAACGGCAATTCCCTTCTTCGGATGTACTCCGCTTCGATTCGGAAGAATTCTCATTAATCCTTTTTGCCTATTTTCTGTTCTAAGAATCCATTGTTACGGATTTTTTTAGAAAGAATTCGCGAATAAATCTCGAAATTTCCTCCCTTTCTTTTTTTTAAAAGCTTTCGTTTTATAAAAAGCTTCAAAAAAAACTTGTAATTCAATTCTGTTGATTTCAAAATCTGGCTTCGTCGAATTCAAGAATGGAAGAGAGAGTCAGTATGGATCACAGAAAGTTTTCGAGAGTTTTTCCTGCGGCGAATGAGGTCATCGAGGTTCAACTGATGGGGCTCAACTTTATAGATATTTTGAATGCAAAGGATATTAGCATCGGCGGTGTTGCCGTTGAAGTTCCGCACCTTTTTGAAGGTTGCGACTTGAATTCCCCCATTCAGATGATTCTTACGCTTCCAGGCAGAAACCCGTTGAAACTTTCCGGGAAAGTGAAGCGAAAAGTTACGACCTCCGAAGCCTCGATCTTTGGAGTCGAATTTGGTTCTTTGGATCCAAAGGCTAAATATTTGATCGAATCCTATATTCAATCCCGCGTTCAAATGGCTTCTTGATTTTCTCAAATTTTGTTTTCTTAGAACGTTCGTTTTGAAATAGAAAGACCCATTCGATTCTTCTTTTTTCCTGATTCATTTTCTTCCTTTCGATTTCGCTTTTAGAAGATAGAAAAAATCCTATCTCATCTGAATTCTATTCTTTCGAGAAAATCGACATCGATCCATAGGATTCCCATTGAAATCCGCTTCCAAAGTAGAAATAAAGATCTTGCAGAAATCTCATTTTTCGTATGTTTTTATAAGAATTCCTTGAATATGCGTTGAAATCAAACTTTGAATTTTTCATCCTTTGAGTCACCGGAATTTATTTCCTATGTAATCTGTACGTAACGAGAACGAATATGATAGGGGACAATCTAAAACCGAAGGATGCTTCTATGGGAACAGGTTTCGTAGATAACAAGATCAAGACAGAAAGAAAATTGGAAGTTCGCATCGCCGAAAACCAATTGGAGATTGAGAGAACCTTAGCGCTTCGTTATGAAGTTTTTAATCTCGAGTTAGGCGAAGGACTTCCGCAATCCGCGGCCACACGCAAAGACAGAGACGAATACGATCTCTTCTGCGATCACCTGATCGTTGTGGATAAAAATCGCGACGATAAGATCGTTGGAACCTATCGAATTCTTCGCAGAAGCGTTGCAAAGAAGAACATAGGTTTTTATTCCGATAACGAATTTGATATTACCAAAATCTATGAGTTGGATGCGGAAACGGCTGAAATCGGAAGAAGCTGTGTTCATCCGGACTATAGAGACGGTTCCGTTATTTCTATGCTCTGGGCGGGCCTAGGAATGTATATGAAGAAGAATGATGTACGTTATCTCTTCGGATGCGGATCGATTCATCAAACCGATGCTCAGTCCGCGAATGAAGCCTATGCCTATTTGAAAGAAAAGAACGCACTCGCAGGAAAAGAGTTCGACGTGAAGCCTCTTCCAGGATTCGAGATTCCCGGTTTCGATCCGGACTACGTTGTGGAAGACATGAAGTCGGTTCAAAAAACGATTCCTGCTCTGATCAAAGGATACGTTCGAGTGGGTTCCCTCATCTGTGGAATTCCTGCTTGGGATAAAGTTTTTAAGACCATTGATTTCTTTATTCTTTTTGATGTTCGCGATATCGAATCCAAATACGGAAAACGTTTTCTCGATTAAAATTCCCTTCTCAGACTGAACCGGAACCCCCTTGACGGGAGTTCCGGCGTTTTATTAGTATCTTTTTAGGCGTTTGCCTGAAGATATCTTTCCGATGAAACAAAATGAAATAGATTTTCAGCATCCTAGTACTCGAGATCAAATCCGATTCTATTCTTTGGTTGCGATTGCCGGAATCTTGATGGTCACGGCATATAAACTTGGATCCCCGTCTTACTACTTAGGTTGGTTCGCTTTTTTTATCAGCGCATTTTCCGTCGCCGGAAACGATGCAGTACAAACGGTCGGAACTTTTATCGAAAGTAAAAGAACCGTGCATTGGATTCCCAAACTCGCCGTTTTGGGCGGAACCGTTGCAATTTTATTTTTAGGAACCTGGGTCTTTAACGATTCTCAGGTTCATTTCGGAAGATTAGAAAGTTTTCCGGAAGTGAGAGAATTCAATCTCATTCAACTCCTCGCGCCTCTGATCTTAGTAATCATCACTCGACTGAAATCTCCGATCTCGACGACGTTTTTGATCTTAGGTCTTTTTGGTGGAAGCAATATCGAAAAGATGCTTACCAAATCTTTTTTCGGTTACGGGATCGCTTTCGGAGTTGCGATTCTCGTTTGGGGAATTCTCGTAAAGGTGGATCCAAGGGAATACAAGGAAGATCACGTTCCCGATCCAAGAAGCGAAAAACGTTGGGCTCTGTTTCAATGGGCATCTACGATTTATCTTTGGATTGCTTGGCTCCGTCAGGATGCGGCTAATATCGTGATCTATCTTCCGAGACAACTTTCCATCTTAGAATTCGCACTCGCGATCTCTATGCTGATCGTGGCTCTCGGAATTATTCTTTATACTAACGGTGGTACGATTCAAGAGATCGTTACGGAGAAATCGGATATTCAATGGTCCAAAGCCGCAACGATCGTGGACCTTGTTTACGGGACGATCCTGATTGTCTTTCATCAATGGAGCAAGATGCCGATGTCGACGACCTGGGTTTTTTTAGGAATGCTCGCAGGACGGGAGATCATCCTTAACTTTATGACATTCCGCGATTTACCGTATTTGGAAACGTTTCGAAAAGTTGGGAAAGACGTCCTGTTGGCTTCAATGGGAATCGCAGTGAGCGTTTTTATTTTTATCCTGGCTTCCCAGATTTATCCGGAGACAACTTCCGGTTTCATGAAATAGGGTTTTCGACCGCTTTCGTAAATTTCTATCGAAACATTAGATAATTAGAATATTCTCCATCTTTGGTTTCTTTTTTTCTTCGAGTAATTTTAAGAAGGGTTTGCCCGTCAGTTTGAATCTTTCTTTTTGCCGGGAACAGAAAAGAATTTCTTACAATGAAACTCCTTTTTCTTGCGATCAACTTTCGTTCGCAAAAAAATTCTTTTTCCGAAAGAAGATTCTTGGGAGTTCCAAACGTTTAAACCGATTTTTCCACTTCTTAGGAAAGAGATTTTTACAACGTATGAAAGGTTGTGCATGTTCTTCTGAAATTGCGTTTGTTCGAGAACTTGGTCGGAACTCCGTAAAAAGAAATCCTCACAGAGCCATTCCCATCGAAAAGAAAAGGATTCCGCTCTGAAAAATCGGGAAGAGTCGGAACTCCGTAGAGATGGAACTCCACTTTGGAAACTTGGTTAGAAAAAGAGATTTACGATTTGTAAAATGGAATTCGAAGGTCTTACTTACAAATTCTTCTTTTGGACGGAACTCCGGTGAAATCGAATCTTACAGAGCCATTCCCATCGAAAAGAGCAGGATTCCGCACTGAAAAATCGGGAAGAGTCGGAACTCCGTTGTTCTGAATGGGTTTCTATCCTTAGTTAAAAAGGTTATACCGAAGAATACAATAGATCGCTCTGAAACCGTCTTTCCAACCGATCTTTTTGCCTTCCGCGTAGGTCCTTCCATAATAGGAAATTCCTACTTCAAAAATTCGAACGTCCGGAATCTTTGCGACCTTTGCGGTAATCTCCGGCTCAAACCCAAAACGGTTTTCTTTGATATCGATCGACTGAATGATTTCTCTTCGGAATGCCTTGTAACAGGTTTCCATATCGGTGAGATTGATATTCGTAAACATATTGGAAAGTGTTGTGAGAACCATGTTTCCCAAACGATGCCAATAGTAGACGACCCGGTGGGGTCTTCCACCCAAGAATCTACTTCCAAAAACGACGTCCGCCTTACCCTTGTAAATCGGATCGATCACTTCGGGAATTTCAAACGGATCGTATTCCAAATCGGCGTCTTGAACGATTACGATATCTCCGGTTGCGGCTTTGAACCCAGTCCGAAGCGCCGCGCCCTTTCCTTGATTGATTTCGTGAAAGATGATCTGATCCGCCAACTTCTTAAAAGGAGCGGTTTGCAAAAGATCTCTTGTTCCGTCTTTCGAGCAATCGTCGACAAGAATGATCTCCTTGTTTTTGATCGGAACTTTTTTAACGGTCTCCAGAATATTGCGAATCGTATTTTTTTCGTTATAACAAGGAATGACGATGGAAACTTTCATATTTACCCCAGACCGGTGATCTCAGCCATCCGGAAATCCCGGATAATCGTTTCAGCTCTTACAATTATTTTTTCAAGAGCGATCCCGAAAACCAAATTCTGATACGATTCAGCGGCCTTGGGAAATTCTTTCTCGTCGATTTTGATCGAGAGCGTTTCTGAAATCCGATTTTTTTCCATACAATCCTGAATGGAAGTGATGATTCCTTTGAGAGCGAGACAGGTTTCTTTGAGAATATTTTGTCCGTCTTTTTCCATCGCGCTTTGATTTCCGTTCGCATCCAGAAGTGCTTTCACGTGTTCGTTGATGCGGTTTGAGGGCAATCCGCGACGACTGACGCCCATTCTTTCGATGATCGTCATCGCATCTTTGAAAATGGAAAACTCAGGTGTTCCTTTAAAAATGTAAGTTAATGCCGGAAGCTCAGAGTCGGCAAAAGAAAGAATGGCTCCGTAAAAATATCGGATTTCCGGTTTTGCGAGGGGATGAAAATCGATTCTCTGGTATTTTTTGAGTCTGGCTTCCTGCTCTTCCAAGATCTTGTTGATCGTATCCCCTTTGGCGGCTTGTTTTTTGTCTTCCAGTTCTTTGTGTTTGGCTTTTAGGGTTTCTAAGAATTGGATTTCTTCCTTTAAAAATTGAGTTAAATTCCCTTTTTGTTGGAGAATCATCATCAATCTGGACTCGAAGGCTTTCAGATCGAAGGCCTTCGGATTCTTTTTGGAATTTTCGGAATATTCCGCTCTGAGTTTTTCCAGAACGGCTTTGATTTCGGCGCTTTGTAAAGGTTCCATAGGAGATTGCTCCTATTCAGTATCGACCCATCTCTCCAAGGAAATAAGCAAAGAAGATATATCTTCGGAACAATAGAGAAGCGCGGTTCTGGAATCCCGGAACATCTGTTGCTGATTATAGGCCAATTGTTTGATATGATTGTCGTTCTTTGTATTCAGAACATTCAAGGTGTTGAGGACCATTTTTTTTAGTTTCTGAATCAAGCCCAACATCATTTCCTGCATTTCCCAAAGAGTCACCAATTTGAGTTTTTCGCTGTCCAGGGTCTTTGAGAGGAGAAGCTGTTTTCTAGAAGATTCATACTTTGCGGTGTAGTAATTTACGGATCTTGGATAGGTCGTAAGTTCTTTGTGGTAGTTTAGAATTTTGTCCAGCTTTTGAAAGAATTCGATATCGAATTCACGATTCAGATTACCGATGATGTTTTTGTTCTCGGACGGATCCCCTGTGATTTCAAAAATTTTAGAATTCTGAAGGTTATTCAAAACGGAATGAATTCTTTCTTTGATCTTCATAAGATCCGAAATTCTCTTTTCAACGATATTGGTTTCTCCAGGAGTCGAAGAGCCGAAATCGATTTTAAGAGAAGAATCTTTTGATTCTTTCGAAGAACTTGCGGATGGAGCGGAATGTTCCATGATATTCAAATCCAATCTTCCCAAATCGAGGGTATTACTGTCTTTTGCCTTGGTTTGATCCCAAGCCGGTTCTTGGAAAATGCTCTGTTGAACCGCGGCTTCGTTGATCATCGTAGACTCGTTCGGTTTTGGGATTTTGACGGAAGGTTGTTGTTGCGTCTTCGCGATGATTTCTTGCAAAGTAATCTTGCCTAGGCCCGGAGAGAGAGGTCTAGAAGTTTGCTTTGTCTGAACGGGAGCCGAAGATGGTTTATGATTATGAACCTGAGTCGCTCCTTTTGCGGGCGATTCCAGTGTGATTCTAACAAACTCGGCTCTTCTTGTATTACGATTGAATCGAAGAGCAAAACGATTTCCCTGTTTATCAATAAATTTTTGATTCAGCTGGTCCACAGAAAGCGCGTTCGGATCCACGGAAGAAATCGAATCGACGACGATGTATTCGGATCTTTTTACCATTAGAATCCGTCCTTGGAAATTCTTGGATTCTTCTCATACAATGACTTCTCAAGGAAGGATGAACTGGAGATCGGAATCGGTTGTAAATAAAATTCCAAATACGTGTTCTGTAGAATTTCTTCCATTACCATATAGATCGAACGGGATCTATTCAGGCAATACTCAAAGATTTGTAAATAAGAAGTTTCTCGAATTATAAAAGAGGTAGAAACTTTTTGTCTATCCGTCGTCAAAAAACACCTCCCGGATTCTTCAAAGTCTTGCAGAAATTGGATTCCTAATTCCGCGAGCTCTGATAGATCGATGTTCTCTTTTTGAAGACGGGAAAAAAAGTCAGGATCCAAAGAAATCGAAAGAAAAATCTTTCCTAATTGTTTTTGTTTCATCGTTGCACCTCTTCATAACCGGTTCTCGAGGGTTTCAGGAAGAATCAGAAAAAGGGGGCAGAAGTACGGAATTTTGCAGGAATTCATTTGACAGAGGGAAGGGTACAGAAAACCTGGAAACACTTATTCGATAGGAAGTATTAAGCCTTGGCTAATATTAAGTCTTCAGAAAAGGATATTCGGAGAACAAAACGTAGAAATGCGGCGAATTCTCAGAATCGATCCAGGCTCAGAACGCAAGCAAAGAAAGTTCTGAAAGCCATCAAAGATAAAGACCAGAACGCGGCTACCGCTCTATTTGTAGAGTATACCTCTCTTCTGGACAAAGCTGCAAAAACAAACCTGATTCACTTCAAAAACGCAGACAGAAAAAAAAGCAGAATGGCAAAACGCCTGAATGCAGTTTCTGCTACAGCATAAAAAACGGAATTATAGAGGGCGATTAGCTCAGCTGGTAGAGCGCCTGCCTTACAAGCAGGATGTCGGCAGTTCGATCCTGTCATCGCCCAAATAGTTTTCTTCCGGAAAACACCCCAACCTCTATGAATACCAAATCCCCCGTATTCAATCATCCCGACCTGATGGTTTCTGTTTCGGGAATTCGTGGGATCATCCCGACCGGCCTTTCTCCAGAAGTTATTTTTGATGCTCTTCGTGCGTTCGGCACCTGGATCGAAGGATCTAAGATCGTCATTGGAAGAGATTCTCGACCTTCCGGTCCATATATTGAAAATATCGCACTTGGTTTGATGCAAGCAATGGGGAAGGACGTCCTACAACTGGGAATCGTTCCTACTCCGACGGTAAAAGCCGTGGTCAATCTTTCGAAAGCGGGGGGCGGGATCATGATCAGCGCCTCTCACAATCCGATCATCTGGAATGCTTTTAAATTTATCGGCCCCGGCGGATTCTTTACGGATGCGAGTGCTTTGGAGCAGATTTTAGATACGGTTCGCAATCATTCTTACAGACCAATTCAGTACAAACCTTCTTCTAAAATCGTTTCCGGAAAAGAATGGTGTGAAAAACACATCGAATCCGTTCTCAAAAGGGTGAACGTAAACGCAATTCGTAAGAAAAAATACAAGGTTCTCGTGGACGCGGTCAGTGGAGCGGGGAGTTTTCTTGTTCCCGAACTTCTGGAAAGGCTCGGTTGTAAGCCGATTCTCATACACTGTAGTCCCGACGGAACATTTCCTAGACCACCCGAGCCGACTCCGGAAGCGCTCAAACAAACGTCTCGAACGATGAAATCTTCTGGAGCCGATATCGGTTTTGCTTTGGATCCAGATGCGGATCGTTTGGTTGTTCTCACGCCTAAAAAAGGTGCGATCTCGGAAGAATACACCCTTCCTTTGAGTTTTCTTTCTCTTACCTTGGGCAAGTTTCCAAAAAAAGCAAACATGGTAGTCAATCTCTCGACGAGCTTTATCAACGAATTTGTCGCCGGCGAGTACGGCGTTCCTGTTACTCGTTCTAAAGTGGGAGAAGCCAACGTTGTTTCCGATATGCTTCGCCACAAATCCGTGTTTGGCGGAGAGGGGAACGGCGGAGTAATCGATCCTGTGATCGCTTCCTTTGGAAGAGATTCTCTTTCGGGAATCGCGCATATCCTAAACGTAATGGCGGCAACGGGAAAGAAGATCGATTCTCTCTTGGAAGAAATGCCTTCGATTCATATGCAGAAGACCAGCTTTAAAATCGCAGGAAAGAATCTGCAAGATATCTATTCCAAATTCAGAGGAGAGTTTTCCTCTTATTCCGAAGAGACTTTGGACGGCTTGCGTCTTGCTTCGGAAGATTCTTGGATTCATATCCGACCTTCGAACACGGAACCGATTATCCGAGTGATAGGCGAGGCTCGAACCAAAAAAGACCTCAATTCTCTGCTGGACCGTGCGGGAAGACTTATGGAGAATGCCTGATATGTGTGGAATTGTCGGTTATGCCGGTAGTAAGAATGCGGAATCAGTACTTGTCGTCGGTCTGATCTGCCTAGAATACAGAGGATACGACTCGGCCGGGATTGCGGTCTTAGATCAGGGAGACATCCTGGTCAGAAAAGCGAAAGGAAAGATTAAGGATCTCGAGGCTCACCTCAGAGAGTTTCCAGCTCCTGGAAATGTCGGAATCGGGCATACTCGTTGGGCGACCCACGGAGAACCGAACCAAATCAACGCCCACCCGCATACGGATACGAATTCTACGATCGCGGTTGTGCATAACGGAATCATCGAAAATTATTTAGAACTCAAAAACGAACTCAAAAAGAAAGGACACGTTTTCCAAAGTTTAACGGATACGGAAGTTCTTCCTCATTTATTGGAAGAAGGTAAGAAGAGCGGCAAATCCAATAAGGATTCTTTCCTTGAACTCTTCGGCAAAATTCATGGGAAATGGGCGATTTCGACCGTTTTTGAAACGGAACCGGATCGTGTTTATTTTGGACAGGACGGAGCCCCTCTTCTCATCGGTAAGGGTAAGGATGAATTCTTCTTGGCTTCCGATATTTCTCCACTCACCAGAAACTGTGAAGAAGTTTATTACGTAAATTCGGGAGAATGGGGTTACTTCAATCAAAAGGAATTCAAACTTTTCGATTTTTCAGGAAAGGAGCTCACTCCGGTTTTCAAAAAACAGGAACTGCGCTGGGAAGACCTCGATAAGGGCGGTTATCCTCATTATATGATCAAGGAGATTCACGAACAAGCGGGAATCTTTCGTAAGGTCATTCAAGAACGTATATTAGATAACGGTGAAATTGTTTTTCCGGAAATCAAACTCAACAAGGACGTTCTTTCCAGAGTCAATCGTATCATCATACAGGCGGCGGGAACCAGTTATTACGCCGGAATGATCGGCAAACACTATCTCGAAAATTTCGCAAAGATCCAAACGGACACCGAAGCCTCCTCCGAATTTCGTTATAGAAATCCGGTCGTGGAAGGCGACACACTCATCATGGGAATTTCCCAGTCGGGTGAAACCGCTGACACGTTAGCTTCCATTCACGAGGCGAAAGCGAAGTTCATCAAAGTGATTTCTCTTGTGAATAACGTAAATTCTACGATTGCAAGAGAATCGGATTCTTATATTAGAACCGACGCGGGACCGGAGATCGGAGTCGCAAGTACGAAAGCGTTCACAGCTCAGGTTCTGAATCTTCTTTTGTTCTCCATTTACATGGCGAATTTGAAGTGGTTGATCAGCGACGAAGAAAAGAAAACTCTCATCGAAGAGATTCGTCTTCTTCCCGCGAAGATCGATCGGATTCTCGCGCAAGCAAACAAGATCGAAGAGATGTCTTCTCACTTTACCACGGCGAAGGATTTTATCTTTTTAGGAAGAACTTACAATCATCCGATTGCGATGGAAGGCGCGTTAAAGCTGAAGGAAATTTCCTATATCCATGCCTCCGGTTACGCCGGCGGAGAATTCAAACACGGTCCGATCGCGTTGATCACGAACGAGGTTCCTGTGGTTTGTATCGCGACAAAATCTGAAATTTATACAAAGATGGTTTCCAATATTCAGGAAATCAAAGCGAGAAAAGGGATCATCATTTCGATCGTTACGGAAGGAGATCACGAAGCAAAGGCTCTTTCGGATTATTGCTTTGAAATTCCGGAATGTTCCGAAATATTAAGTCCGATCTTAAACGTGATTCCTCTTCAATTGCTTGCATACTATTCCGCGATTTCAAGAGGTTGTCCTCCGGATCAACCGAGAAACTTAGCCAAGTCCGTAACCGTCGAGTAAGAAGATGCCGAAGATCCAGAGAATTCTCATCGATGAAAGAGAAGTTCCCGCGGGTTTACGATCTCTTACTCGGATTCGATCATTCTCGGAGATTCGAAACGGAATTCTGAATACCATTCAGAGAACGAAAGAACTCTATTCGGATGCAAAGGTATTTTACATTCATTCGAATCCAGCTTTTCAACAGGCGTTTTTGGAAAGAAATTCTAAACTCCTTCCTTACGACGGGAAGGATGTGGATTTGGTTCTATCGCCGGATTCTTGCCTTCCTTGGAATCTGATCGACGCCACCGCGAAGAATATAGAATCCGATCTGGAACTCAGCAAAGAGATTCAGAAATGGATTCGGAAAATCAAAGTAAAATCGAATCACTTTCAAGTCGTCGGAAAATCCAAACATCTTCACATTCATCCGTCCGCGACGATTTATCCCGGAGTCGTTTTTGATACGACTTCCGGACCGGTCGTAGTTGATAAGGACGCGAAGATCACTTCGTTTTCTTTCATTGAAGGTCCGGTTTTCATAGGTCCGAATTCTCAGATTGATAACGCGAGAATTACCGGAGCGACCAGCATCGGCGCCACGTGTAGAATCGGCGGTGAAGTAGGAACTTCTCTCATCGGTGATTTTACGAATAAACATCACGAAGGATTCTTAGGACATTCCGTTGTAGGAAGTTGGGTAAACATCGGCGCACTCGCGACGACATCCGATTTGAAAAACAACTATGGGGTTGTCAAAATTCGGGAAGAGAACGACGAGTGTATCACCGGTTCTATCAAGTTCGGATCCGTAATCGCGGATTATTCTAAAATTGCGATCGGAGTGATGTTGAATACCGGAACCGTAGTCGATTTCGGATCCAACGTCGTCGCTTCTCGTGTGAGTGGTTACGTTTCTCCGTTTACTTGGGCAGAATCGGGACAACCGTACATTCTCGATTTATTCTTAAGAGACGCTCGAAAGATCATGGCGAGAAGAAATCGGGAACTCACGTTATCCGAAACGGAACTTATCCGTATCCTATACGAATCAAAAGTAAAAAAATAAAAATCCGGAGGGTTCTCTATGGAAATTATAGAATCCAAAATACGTACGTCCTCATCGGAGTATAAAGAGAATTTTGAAGACCTAAAACAAAAGGTAGAATCGGTTCGCGGACTCATTCGTAAAATCGAATTGGGCGGCGGTGAAAAGGCGATTCAAAGACACAAAGGAAGAGGGAAGTTCACCGCAAGAGAACGGATCAACGCTCTCATCGATCCGGGAACCACATTCTTAGAATTTTCACCACTCGCCGCGGAAGGCGTTTATCCTGACAGTGTTCCTTCTGCGGGAATTCTTACCGGCATTGGAAGAATCTGCGGTGTGGATTGTGTGATCGTTGCGAACGACGCTACCGTGAAAGGTGGAACGTATTATCCTCTTACGGTTAAAAAACATATTCGTGCACAAGAGATCGCTCTGCAGAATTCTTTACCTTGTATTTATCTCGTCGATTCCGGCGGAGCCTTTCTTCCGATGCAAGACGAAGTTTTTCCGGACAAAGAACACTTCGGAAAAATCTTTTACAACCAAGCGAATCTTTCCGCGCAGAAAATTCCTCAGATCTCCGTTGTGATGGGAAGTTGTACTGCGGGGGGCGCGTATATTCCCGCGATGTCCGACGAATCGGTGATCGTTAAAGGAAACGGAACGATCTTTCTCGGAGGACCTCCTCTTGTGAAGGCCGCGACGGGAGAAATCGTAACTCCGGAAGAATTGGGCGGCGCTCTTGTTCACAGTACGATTTCCGGAGTTACGGATCATTACGCGGAAGACGACGCTCACGCGATCGAGATCACGAGGAACATCGTTTCGACGTTGCACCTTGCGGGAAATTCTTCTCAAAAAGGCGGAATCAGTTGGGAAGAACCTCTGTATCCCGCGGAAGAAATTTACGGAATCATTCAAAAGGACGTTCGTAAGTCGTATGATGTAAGAGAAATCATCGCAAGGGTCGTCGATGGGTCCCGTTTTCAAGAATTCAAAAAGTATTACGGAACGACGCTTGTTACTGGTTTTGCAAAAATCTACGGAAAGATGGTGGGAATCATCGCAAACAACGGGGTTCTTTTTAGCGAAAGCGCTCTGAAGGCTTCGCATTTTATAGAGTTATGCAATCAAAGAGGAGTTCCTCTGTTGTTTCTTCAGAATATCACCGGGTTTATGGTCGGAAAGAAATATGAGAATTCAGGAATCGCAAAAGACGGCGCGAAGATGGTGAATGCGGTTTCTACTTCCATCGTTCCTAAATATTCAGTCGTGATCGGAGGATCATACGGAGCGGGGAATTACGGTATGTGCGGTCGAGCATTCAATCCTAGATTCTTATGGATGTGGCCGAATTCTAGAATTTCCGTAATGGGCGGGGAGCAAGCCGCTAACGTGCTTCTAACCGTTAAGATGGAACAGCTCGAGAAAGAAGGAAAGAAAATGAACGAATCGGAACAGTTTGCATTTCGAAAGCCGATTCTGGATGATTATGAAAGTCGTTCTTCTTGCATCTATTCTTCCGCAAGACTTTGGGATGACGGTGTAATTGATCCCGCTAAGACGAGAGAAATTTTAGGAATTGCTCTTTATGCAGATCATTCCGAACGAACCGAGTTTCCAAAGTATGGAATTTTCAGAATGTAGAAAAAATTGCTTTCAAATTATATATCCGGAAATATCTTTCTAATTAAATTTTTCCGGAATCATCATGCAATTTAGAATTTATCATCTCTTCTTTCTCTCTTTGTGTCTTTTGCCATGGAGCTTAATGGGAGAATCGCTCATTCTCAAGGACGGAACCATTCTCAAAGGTCGAGTTACTTCTCAGAACGCACAAACCGTCGTGATTCAAACAGAAGACGGAAGGAAACTCGAATTCTCAAAGATCCGAATTCTTAAAATTGTCTATAAAGATGTCACGCAAGCGGAAGCCTTGAAGATTCAAAAGGAAGAAGAAGCAAAGCTTGCCGAAAAAGAACAAAAGAAGAAAGATCAAGAAGATAAGAAAAAAGCGGAAGAAGAACTAGCGAAAAAGAATAAAGAAGAAACGGATAAACAAAACAGAATCGATAAGGAAGCGAAACTCGCGGACGCGAATCAAAAAGAGAAAGAACGTCTTGCCCGAATTCAACAGAAAGGTTTGAGTCCTTGGAGTGTTACGTGGAGATCGGCGGTTCTTCCCGGTTGGGGTCAGTGGACGGATGAAAGAAAGTCTTCTGCTATCGTTTACTCTTCGCTTTTTATAAGTTCGCTTTACTTAGTGTATCGTGAAAATCAAATCTACAAAAATTCAGTGAAGGATTTGAATCATATCAACAATCCGTATGAGACATTCATTCCTCCTCCTTCTTTCTCGGATCCAGTCGCACTTTACATTTACAGTAAACCGTTTGAGGAACAGCGCGATCGAGTCAATCAAAACTATCACAAACTTCAGCTTTCCATTGCCTTTTCCGTTTTGATCTACGCGGTCAATGTTTTTGACGCCTATTTCTTCCACCCTCGCTTTGGAAAAACAATCGCTAACCATTTGATCCTGGACTACAATCCTCTGGCTCGTATGGATTCTTCTTCTACGTCAATTTCAGGTTCTCCCATGGCCGAAGCGCTCTGGAAATTCGGATATCGATTTAATTTAGAATAGAAGCAGTTTTTAGAATTTCTGAGCATCTTTTTCAGAGAAAAAGCAAAATCGATAAAAATGCCCAATAAATAAGCAAATTGGAGTACTTTTTCGTTTTTGGGTTTTTCTTTCGGAGGGAAAGTTTTCGGAGTTCCGACTCTTCATTCCCTTCCTTTCGAAAAAACGCGGGAACAACCACTTTTAAGCCATTTTGACTACCATTTAGAATTCTTAATTTATTATCTTCCTGGTACCAATCTTGCATTAATGTATGCAAATTGATTTGGGATGAGAATGATTATGAATTGGACCAAGAGACTACTCTTATTGCTCACTCTGCTTCTTCCATTTGTCCTTTTCGGACAAGAAGCAACTGCTCCCGCGGCGGCAACTCCCGTAGCGGATAAAGGAGACACTGCTTGGATGCTTGTGGCATCTGCGTTTGTGTTTTTTATGATTCCCGGACTCGCCCTTTTTTACGGCGGTCTTGTCCGATCTAAGAACGTACTTTCTACTATGATGCACAGTTTTGTTGCTATCTTAGTATTGACCATCCAGTGGACCGTCTTCGGATACAGTTTTGCATTTTCAGGAACGAACCCTTACTTCGGTAACTTTGATCTTGCTTTCCTCAACGGAATCGATGAGAATTCTTTAGAATTAACGATTCCAAAATACGTTCACTTTCTCTTTCAAGGAATGTTCGCTCTGATCACTCCGGCATTGATTTCCGGAGCGATTGCGGAAAGAGTAAAATTCGGCGGATACATCGCTTTTATCCTCCTTTGGTCCACTCTTGTTTACGACCCGGTCGCACACTGGGTTTGGGCCGCGGACGGCTGGTTGTTTAAGATGAGTGCTTTGGATTTCGCCGGTGGAACAGTGGTTCACTTGATCTCCGGTATCGCTGGACTCGCGGCGGCTATCGTCCTGGGTAAGAGAAAGGGAGAAGGTCCTGCTCTGATCGCACCGAATAACCTGACTTACACTCTGATCGGTGCCGGTCTTCTTTGGTTCGGTTGGTTCGGTTTTAACGCTGGCTCCGGTTTAGCCGTGAACGGGATTGCGGCAAGAGCATTCTTAGTAACTTTGATTGCGCCTGCGGCGGCTGGAGTTGCTTGGTTAGTTATTGAATACGCTCACACGAGAAAGGCAACCGCACTTGGAGCCGCTTCCGGTATCGTCGCCGGTCTTGTCGTGATCACTCCGGCGTCCGGATTTGTCGGAGTTCAAGGCGCTCTCATTATGGGCTTTCTCGTAAGTCCGGTATGTTACGGAGCAATTCTCTTAAAAGGTAAATTAGGATACGATGACAGTTTAGACGCGTTCGGTATTCACGGAGTTGGTGGTGCGTTAGGCGCGATTCTAACCGGGGTGTTTACACTTTCTCTCGGAGCTGGTGTCGCGAGCAGAGGTGATCAAATTCTGGTTCAAGTAATCAGCGTTGTCGCAACTGCGGCGTATTCCTTTATCGTTTCCGTAATCCTTGTTTTCTTAATCGATAAGACGATCGGATTCCGTATCTCCGAAGATAAGGAAATTGCCGGTTTGGATTCCGAAATCCACGGTGAAAAAGGTTACGAGATTTAATTTAGGTTACTGAAGAATTTTAATAAGGAGATTATATGAAATTAATCGTTGCTATCATTCAGCCGCATAAACTTGAAGAGGTTAAGGCAGAATTGACTAAGAATGAGATTTATAGACTTACCGTGAGCGACGTTCAAGGTTACGGTCAGCAAAAAGGAAAGACGGAAGTTTTTCGCGGCCACGAATATCAAGTGAACCTTCTCAGAAAAGTTCGTTTGGAAATTGCGGTAAACGACGAATTCGTTAAACCGACCGTTGATGCAATTCTCAAAGCGGCAAAAACCGGAGACGGAAAAATCGGAGACGGAAAGATTTTTATCACTCCGCTTGAAGATGTAATTCGAATCAGAACAGGAGAAAGAGGAAGTTCAGCGATCTGATTTCCTTTTGAATCAAGAATGGAAAAAGCCGGGATAAAACCCGGCTTTGTTTTTTTCTCACTCTGCGAACGTTAGCGGAACCCTCCGTCAAAAAGAAGAAGAAAGAAAGATAGATAGATAGATAGATAGAATTCTTTTGTCCTTAACTTGCCCGATTCTCTTGGAATTGAATTTTCTTATTTCCTAAGAATCACGAACCTTTCCTTTCCCGAAAGGTCCTTCTCCACTTTTCCTTCCGCCCAACCTTTGCCGATCGATTCCTCTACAAGAAGATTTGCAAGAGAGGGAAGTGTTTCCATATAAAATTTTCCATTCGGATTTAAGTAAGAATGCGCCTTTTCGATTAGGCTCGTCAGAAATTCTTTTGGATTTTCCAAAAAGAGGGCAAGGTGAGGTTCATAATCAACGACGTCCTTCATCATCGTTTCCTTGTCCGAGTTGGGAATATAAGGCGGGTTGGTTACGATCAAATCATAGCGGTTCTCAGGAGGAATGGAAGAGAACAAATCACTTGCAAAAAACTGAATAGATTCTTTCATTTCTCCTAAAAGAAGCTCGGAATTTTTTTTCGCCACATTCAGAGCCTCCTGTGAGATATCGCTGAGAGAAAGGTTCCAGTCGTTTCTTGCGATTTTGAGGCTGATTCCGATACAACCGCTCCCTGTACAAAGATCGAGAACGCGGAAATTCTGACTCTCATGCTTGAAATCGGAGAGGATTTTTTCTACGAGTTCCTCGGTCTCCGGTCTTGGAATGAGAACGTTCTCATTCACGAAAAAGACGGAATTGAAAAAAGATTTTTGTCCGGTGATATACGAAGTCGGTTTATTTTTGGATCGTTCTACGATTCTTTCTCTGTAAGCGTCCTTTTCGGATTCGTTTAACAATCTTTCAAAATTTACATACAACTTCACTCTTTGGAGATTTAAGAGATCGGCCAAAAGAATTTCCGCATCCAAACGGGCGCTGGAAATTTCTTTTTTCTTTAAGAAATCTTCCGATTTTTTGAGAAGAGAGAGGATGGAATCTGGATGATGCATTATGAAGTCGTATCCTTACTTGGAAAAAATGGCCGGAAACTCAAGATCGATATTCCCGTAGGAAATACGACACTCTCCGTGAAAGCCCCGCGCCCCACCCTGATCTTGGGTGGAGGGGTGTGGTTGTGGGAAAACTCGGGAGATTTTGCTCTATCATAAAAACGTAATTTTGCAAGAATAAAGCATCCTGTCTTTTTGTCGGAACTCCCACAAATCCAAATCTTTAGATCGCCGGAATCAGATATCCGCTCTTTTTTCTGGCGAGGATATTCGTAAAGCGAGTAGGGGCTTTGGTGCCCCCGAGAGGATTCGAACCTCCGACCAAAAGTTTAGGAAACTTCTGCTCTGTCCACCTGAGCTACGGGAGCGTTTAAGAATTCGGTTTCCGTTTTTGTGAGACTATTCTCTGGAAGTCGGCGATATTGTGTATAACAATTTTGTCTTCGTAGAGTTCGATTTTTCCGCTCTTAGAAAGAGTGTTGAGAACTTTTTGCACTTCTCCAACAGGCTGGGCGCACCATTCCGCAACGTCGTGTTGAGAAACGTTTAGAACGATTTCCTTAAAATCACTGTGTGCGTGCATCTTTTCATAGAGCATCAAGAAAACGTCGGCCACTTTTCCTTGAATATCATCCATGAGAAGAATCAGAAGTCTTCTTTTGGCATCGTTGATTCTTACCGAAAAGATCGTTAGAATTTTGAGAGCCAACATCGGATTCTTCGTCATCAAAAGTTCAAAGTTTGCTCGGTTAAAGTTTAGAACTTTTACTTCCGAAATCGCAATCGCAGTAGCGGAACGAGGTTGTTCCTCTAAAATCGCCATCTCTCCGAAGATGTCCCCTTGCTCTAAGATATCTAAGGTTTTGATCAAATAGTCTTCTTTCTTTGTAGGATTCGGAACCGTTTTTACGATCTTTACTTTTCCGGATTGGATCAGGTAAAAGTCGTTCCCCGGTTCGTTTTCGCAAAAGATAATTTGGTTCGGATCAAAGGTCTGACCGAATTTGGAAAACATGGATTCGAGCATCATATCCATATCAGGTGCTCATCTCCTTTGCTTTCAGTCTGGACTTTTGAGAAATGCTGTCTTTTTCCGGAGGAAGCAAAGCCACCTTTCCATAGAGCATTCTTGCTCTTTGACGATCTCCCTGAAGTTCGGAAATTTCCGCCAAATGAAAAAGGGATTCTTTGATGGATTCTCCCGAAGGGTATTTTTTGATATAGGTGGAAAAGGAAGAATTCGCGTTGTCGAGATCGTTCGTTTTCATAAGGCAGATTCCGAGTTGAAAAAGAGAATTCTCCACCAACTTCTTCTCGGAGTCGAATTTGAAATCCGTTCGATTGAGTAGATCCTTGTAAATTGTCATCGCATCACTGTGTTTCCCAACGTTCACCAATGTATGAGCCCGGTTATAAAGCGACGTGATGGAATTATCCACTCCTTGCGTTATCGAGGATTTTTCCACTGCGGGTTTCATGATGTTTTGGAGCGTTTCCTGAGAAACCCTATTTCCGCCTTCGTAAACGAGCGGAGGCATATTGAGGGGAAAGGGACTTCCTCTTCTCGCAAGTTCCAAAAGTTCCGTCGCACGACCGGAATATGTGGTTCCCGGATAGTGCTGTAAATATTTTTCAAACGCGTAGACTGCGTGCGGAAGATTGTTATTTTTATAGAATACTTCGGCTACGTTCATCAATTCGAAAGCCGGATTTCTGGTGTCGGATTGCCCCAGAATCTCTTTCAACTTTTTATGAACTTGTCTGAGCTGACTGGAAAAAACTTTCATCATTTTCAAAATGAGGTGGGTTTTCTCCGCTACAAATTGTTCAAACTCATTGGGTTTGAAAACGAGAATGGTAGCGTTGCCTATGACTTGAGCGGTCTCTTCTCTAGGGTATTTTCCGAGCGCGGATTTGACTCCGAAGAATTCTCCGATCCGGACGTCTTCTTTCACTTCTTGTCCGGTGTCCAATGCCGGAAATGTTAGGATGACGCGCCCATTTCTCAGGACGTAAATATCCTCCGCTTTATCCTTTTCAAAATAAATGATGGATCCGCCTTTATAATTTCTGATGATCGGACCGGCCAAATGATTACCTACTCAAAGTTATCAAATTCTTTCTGTGCGGGGAAAAATGCCAAATCCTTTTTATAACCAAGGGAGACGGCAAGCGATTCCAGGAGTTTTCCTGGAGAACCGGTTAAATACTTTTCTGTGTCCTCTATGCGAATTCTCTCCACGTCCGCGCCGGATTCTTCGAAAAAAGTTTCCAAACTAACATCCCCATAAACGGGAACGCCGTCTCTTAGGACAAGACGAATACTATTTAGGTCGGATTCGCAGAGGTTCGTATAGGGATCTTCTGAATTTCGAGATACGATCACCAAATCCGCTTTTTTTCCGACTTCGATGCTCCCAATTTCCTTTTCGACTCGCAATGCCTTTGCCGGGTTTGTCGTCACCATTTCAAAAAGAATTTTGGGAGAAAGGTCTTCTCCGTATTCGGTCTGATAAAATTTTCTCGCTGTACGAATTTCTTCCAAAAGATTCAAGGAACCGCATAAACTCGAATCCGTTCCTAAAGAGACGTTCACTTTGTGCTTGAGAAGATCTCGAATGTCGGTCGTTCTTTCGTAGAGAAATAGATTCGCTTCCGGGCACCAAACCAAATGAGCCTTCTTTTCGGCGATGAGCGCGATATCGGACTCGGATAAGACGACGCCGTGAACGAGAACGGTATGTTCACTCAAACAATCCATTTTACTCAGCGCTTTGAGAGAATCTCTCGATTCGGAATCGAATCCTTCCGCGATTCGAGTGATATAGGGAATATCGTCTTTTAGGGCTTTTGCATATTCTTCTTTTGGTCCGTCTCCCCAATTCAAAGAATAGGTACAGATACTATGAGAAAGAGAATAACGATTGAGAATTCTTACGGGAACGTTTCCTACAAAAGGATCTTGAACGAAGTGCGGAATATGATCTTGAACAGACGTAACACCGGAGATTAGATTCTTAAATGAGCCTAAAAGATAGAGTTGTTCCGGTTCCAATTGTTGTCTTTCCGAAAAGACGATCGAAGACTTGAGATCATTATCCCACGGGAGCCAGTTTAAATACGGCTTGCTCGGAGCCACTTTTGGAAGATAGGTGCTCAGCAGGTGATCGTGAGCGTTGATCAAACCCGGATAAACATAGAGTCCGTTGAGATTCAAACGAATTCTATTTCCGGCAGGAGGACCACCGGAATTGACGGAGGAGATGACTCCGTCTTTTACAACGATCGTTCCGTTCGGAATCCATTGATCCTTAGTTACAATGCAGGCGTTTACGAGTTCGTATTCCATTTTTTGATTACATTCTTTACTGAATTTGTAAGCCCGGATCCACGGGGGAGCTTCCGCGATTCAGTTGAAAGTAGAGTCCCTTTCCGGATTCCAATGAACCGATGATTCGAGAAGAATCGACAGTTTCTCCTTCGGTGACGGATACACTTTTGAGATTTGCGTAGACACTCGAATATCCGTTCTTGTGCTCCAATATTACGTATTTCTTATATCCTTCCATCTCATCCACAACCAAAACTTTTCCGGGAGAAGCGGGGCGAACCTCATTCTGCCTTGAAGCTTTGAAAAGAACACCCTTGTGCGGAGCAAAGCTTAACTTGCTAAAAACGGTTTGAACGGGAGGTCTGCTTTTGAGAGGAAAACGAAGATGAGGTTTGGAAGAATCAGGAAACTCTTCTTTGCTAATCGTTCTTGGAGTTTTCGAGGCGAGTTTTTCATTCTCCCGAGTTACGGGTTTTTTCACCTTTAAGGATTCTCCAGGAATCAAGGGATCGTCCTTTTTTTTACCGTTCCATTCCATAATCTTATGATAATCTACGTTGAACTTCTTTCCCAAAGAATAATAAGTGTCTCCTCTTTGGACGTTGTAAACGGTAAGATTCTGCGACCCAGCGGCAAAGATCGAAAAGGTGGTCGTAAAAAAAAGTAAAACTAAGAATCTCCGAAACGCACGGTTCATTTCTTTGAGTATCGGCAAAAGTGAGCGAGGAACTGCATTCAGGAATCGGTTCGGAGATAAAAAAAGGGAGCCCTTTGAGGCTCCCTTTGGTAGGAAAGATCTTTCCGTGAAAAATCAATCTTCGTCTTTTTGATGAACCTTGTATTTTTTCATCAACTCTTCCGCTACGTTTCTTGGAACCGGAGCGTATCTGGAGAATTCCATGGAGAATTCGGCCTTTCCTTGAGTCGAGGAACGTAAAACGGTAGAATATCCGAACATATCCGCGAGAGGAACTTCCGCTTCTGTTTTGCAGTAGTTATCTTCTTCGGTCGTGTTGAGAATCATACCACGTCTTTGGTTCAGAGAGCCTAGGATCGCTCCTTGGAACTCGGAAGGACCGTCCACTTCTACTTTCATGATCGGTTCCAGAATCTGAGGATTCGCTTTGTTGAATCCTTGGCGGAACGCATAACGGCCCGCGATCTGGAACGCCATATCGGAAGAATCCACATCATGGTAAGCTCCGTCGTTGATCACACAACGAACTCCGATGATCGGGAAGCCGATCAGAGATCCTCTCTCTAAACAACTCTTGAATCCTTTGTCTACGGACTGGATGTATTCTCTCGGAATTGCACCACCTACGACCTTGTTTACGAAATCGTAATTCAGAGATTCTTCGAGAGGGATCGGTTCCATGTAGCCGGCAACACGACCGAACTGACCCTGACCACCGGTTTGTTTTTTATGCGTATAATCAAAGTCCGCTTTCGTAGTGATCGTTTCACGATACGCAACCTGAGGCGCTCCCGTGATCAATTCCACTCCGTATTCGCGTTTCATACGTTCGATGTAAACCTCGAGGTGAAGTTCTCCCATCCCTTTGATGATGGTCTGACCGGATTCCGGATCCACGTGGGTTTGGAATGTCGGGTCTTCCTTGGTAAAACGGTTTAACGCTTTCGCCAAGTTGTTTAAGTGTTTCGATTCTTTTGCTTCGATCGTAAGTGAAATTACCGGAGCGGCAACGAACATCGATTCCATGGAAACTTTCAATTTTCCGTCTGTGAACGTATCCCCGGAAGCACAGTCGATACCGAAAAGAGCGATGATGTCGCCCGCTTCCGCGTAGTCGATATCTTCCATCTCATCGGAATGCATTCGACAGAGTCGACCGACGTTATGCTTCTTGTTATTCGACATGTTGTAGATGGTCATACCTTTGGAAAGTTTTCCTTGGTAAACGCGCACGTATGTGAGCTGACCATAACGTCCGTCTTCGAGTTTGAATGCGAGGCAAACCAATGGTTTTTCGAAATTGGATTCCAGAACGATCATTTCTTCGTTGTTTGCCTGATCCAATGCCTTGTTCTTAACGTCCACTGGGCTTGCGAGGTAATCCAAAACTCCGTCTAAAAGTTTTTGAACCCCTTTGTTTTTGAAAGCAGAACCCATAAAAACGGGAGTCATTTTGAGCTCGATGGTTCCAGTACGAATCGCTCTTTTGATCATTTCTTCGGTAGGAGTTCCTTCGAGAAGAGCTTCGGTCAATTCGTCCGAGAACATAGAAGCCGCGTCCAAAAGTTCTTCGTGTTTCTTTTGTGCGAGTTCTTTCAGATCATCCGGAATTTCTTTTTCCTGGATGTCCATACCGTCTTTTCCTTCGAAATAGTAGGCCTTCATTTTTACAAGGTCTACGATCCCTTTGAGGTCGTTTTCAAGACCGATCGGGATTTGTACGGGGACGGCGTTGTGTTTTAATTTTTCTTTGAGCTGGTCGATAACGCGGAAAGGGTTGGCTCCCGTTCTATCCAGCTTGTTGATAAAGGCAACACGAGGAACGTTATACCGTCTCATCTGGCGGTCTACGGTAATGGACTGAGACTGAACTCCGGCCACTCCGCAAAGAACGAGAATCGCAGAATCCAAAACACGAAGGGAACGTTCCACTTCTACCGTAAAGTCAACGTGACCCGGAGTATCAATGATGTTGATCGTATGATCTTTCCACTGGCAATAGGTGGCCGCGGACTGAATGGTGATCCCTCTTTCTCTTTCGAGGTCCATACTGTCCATCTTTGCACCGACTCCATCCTTTCCACGAACTTCGTGAATGGCGTGAATCTTGTTCGTATAGAACAAAATTCTTTCGGTAAGGGTCGTTTTCCCGGAATCGATATGGGCAGAAATCCCAATGTTTCTGGTCTTAATGAGTTTTTCGCTCGGTTTGAATTCGGCAACAGCAGTGCTCATGGCCATTCCTCTTATAAAAGATTGCAAATCCATTCGGTGAAATCACCGACGGGGAGCTTTGGAGAAAGTCCCTCAATTTACCAGATTCCAAAAAAGAGCGGATTTGTAAATCTAAATCATTGAATCAGTTGCTTTGGAGTCGTTTTTCATTTGCCGGTTAACGATTTGGAAAAAATATGATCTTTTGCATCCCAGAGGTCAATTTCACCCTTTTTGAAATCGAGAACGGATTTTGGAAAGCTTGCGGTTGAGAACCAAGAAGTATTCTTTTTTGGTCGAAGGCACCCGGATTCTTATTTGATCCATTCGTTTGGAGAATCGGAATCTCCTTTTCGCTGGGAATAGGTTCTTATGCACCCACTGAAACTTTTTAAAAGAAATGTAAATCGAATCGCGAAAGCATTTCTTTTGTTGTCGGTTGCAAGAACTCTTTGTCTCGGATTTGCAATGGCGATTCTGGCCGGCTCCTTTGCCATCTATGTTACCGAATCGGGTCGCCTCAGTTATACCAATTCCCTTTATATCGCAACTTCTTCCATTTGCGTCACCGGACTTTCTCCTGTTCTTCTTTCGGAACTCCAGAGACCGACTCAGCTGATTATGATGTTTCTCATCCAGATCGGTGGATTGGGAATCATAACGTTCACGGTTTTGATCGGGGTCTTAGTCGTGAGAGGTCTTTCTCGAAGTACACGTTTGGCTTCCTTTGTTTACGAGGCAACGGACGCTCATCTTGCGAAAAAAATGAGAGAGAAGAATCAGGGGCACAATCATTCCGGAGTAGTCGCTCCCGGTAAGAAGAAGTCGGAAGCGGAAGCCTCCTACGTTAGAAGAATGCTTCTTTCACTTTTTAATATTTCTCTTTCTATCGAGGCAGTCGGTGCGATTCTTCTTTACCTTTATATGCCGGAGACGGATCGCCTTCCTGGAACTCCGAACCGATTTTTTTTGAGTTTGTTCACTTCGGTTTCCGCGTTTAACAACGCGGGCTTTTCTATCGTGGACGATTTGAGTTTTCTTGCGAAAGATCCGATTTCTCTTTTGATCATCCAATTCTTAATCGTAATGGGTGGAATCGGATTTCCAGTGATTATCTTCATCGAAAAATCGATCTTGGAAATTATTCAGAAGTTCATGAGCAAAATCGAAACCGTCACCGAGACGTTTATGATGCGAAGAACGATGCTTTTGGGCGTGGATCCTCCCGGATGGTTTATCTTTGTGATCGCGACTTCCGTTCGTCTGGAAGAACGTTTGGAAGTGTATCGAAAAGAATTGTTCGGAGACGCGAATCGGATGCAGATGAGCATCATCGTATTCGGATCTTTGATCTTGATTCATATCGGTGGACTTTCGATTCTTCTAATTGAATACAACAATCTGGAAACGATCGGGAAGATGGATTTTGCGGATAAGTTGTTTAATTCTTTCTTCTTATCCGTTTCTTCAAGGACCGCCGGTTTTAACACGTTCGATATTACCGAAATCAGAAGTGCGACGTATGTTCTTCTTTGTTCTTTGATGTTTATCGGAGGAGGCCCTCAAGGAGCCGCCGGCGGGATCAAGATCACGACGTTCTTTATATTAATCTTATATTTGAAAAATGTAATTAGTCCTCAGACTCGAGTACAGGCTTGGGGAGAAGACGTTTCTAAGAATTCGGTCGCGATTTCGACTCGAATCTATTTTCTCGCGACGATTTCTCTCGTGATCTTTATGTTTTTGATTACCCTCGCGAATGGAAACAAACACGGAATCGAAACGATCTTCTTTGAAGTCATGTCCGCTTTTGGAACCGTCGGTTTGAGTCTTGGAATGACCCCTTACACGAATGACATTGAAAAATATCTTTATATCGCTCTGATGTTCATGGGGCGAGTCGGAACCTTTACTCTTCTGATTGCCTTCACTGGACACTCCGGACTCGGAGATTTGGGAAGTAAGGACGACGGCTTGAAGATTCAAGTCGGATAAAAATTCTTCGCTTTCTCATTCTTAATTCTTGCAAACAGACCCTTCTCAGGAAGGGAAATCCTACTTCGATCCAAACCGGAAGAGCCATTTTTAAGAATCGATTTTGATTCGACCTTTGATTTTCAACCCAATGAAAGACGATTCTCCGTAAGGAAAGTTTATCGGGATTTTCCGAAAATGGGAGATCGAAAAAGAGTTGAAGAGAAGAGCAGGTATGTAAGTATATATAGAGAAGGAAGAAGTATATATGGCGCTCAGCATCAAAGACCCCGAAACGGATTTATTAGCGAGAAAATTAGCCTCGCTGACGGGGGAAACGCTGACTGAGGCCATCACAAATGCACTTCGGGAAAGGTTAGATCGGATGGAACACAATCTGAACGTTCATTTTTCTTTGGATGAGATCTATGAAATCTCTCGTCGTTTTCGAGAACGGATTCAACAACCGTTTTCTTCTTTGGATCACGGGGAAGAGCTCTATAATCAAGAAGGATTGCCGGATTGATCGTAGATACTTCCGCACTGCTCGCGATTCTTCTCCAAGAAGAAGAACAGGAAAAATTTGTCCTCTCGATCGTTTCTACTCCGAATTCTCGAATGTCGGTTGCAAATTATTTGGAGGCCGCGGTTCGAACCGATCGCCTCAAAGATCCGGTACTTTCCCGCTTGTTGGATGAAGCCATCGCAAAATTGAAAATTTCATTGGAACCGGTGACCGTCGAACAAATTCGACTGGCTCGGGACGCTTACAAAGATTTCGGGAAAGGAAGCGGACATCCTGCGGGTTTGAATTTCGGAGATTGTTTTGCGTACGCGCTTGCGAAGGATCAACGAGCGCCTCTTTTGTTTAAGGGAGAAGATTTTCTTCACACAGATGTGGAGCGCGCAAAGACCTTTTGAAATTCTGGTTGCAGTTCGTTTGGAAAAGAAGAACGTCTGGCCGTGGATTATCGAATTCGAATTCAAAATCGACATTATCAGTTTTCTGATCTGAAAAGCGTACTCGCAAAGGCTAGTCCGCTTCGCTCAGGAGATATTTTAGCGGGAATCGGAGCTACGAGTTATGAAGAACGAGTCGCGGCTCAATTGATTCTTTCCGATCTTCCCTTGACCTTATTCTTGCAGGAACTTCTGATTCCGTATGAGGAAGATGAGGTGACTCGATTGATCGTCGACAGTCATGACTCAAACGCCTTTACATTGATTTCTTCTCTCAGCGTCGGTGAATTCAGAGAATTCTTATTAAATGAAAAAACGGATTCCGAAGTGCTTCGAAAGCTCGCCTTTGGAATCACTCCGGAAATGGCCGCCGCTGTTTCCAAACTCTGCTCGATTCAGGATTTGATCAGCATTGCAAAGAAGTGCAGAGTAGTTACGAAATTTAGAAATACGATCGGACTTCCGGGTAGACTTTCCGTTCGATTGCAACCCAATCATCCGACGGACGATCTCAAAGGGATCTCCGCAGGAATCTTGGATGGTCTTCTTTTGGGAAGCGGCGACGCAGTCATTGGAATCAATCCGGCGACGGACAATCTTCCTTCCGTACATTCTCTCCTCAATCTTTTGGATGCGCTGATTCAGAAGTATGAAATTCCCACTCAGAGTTGTGTGCTCAGTCATATCACGACCACTCTTGAATTGATTCGACGCGGAGCTCCGGTGGATCTTGTGTTCCAATCCATTGGCGGTAGTCAAAAGCTCAATGAAAGTTTTGGAGTTGATTTGAAATTGATCGAAGAAGCGCGAGACGCGGCTCTTTCCCTGAAACGCGGAACGATCGGTGAGAACGTTCTGTATTTTGAAACGGGACAAGGCGCCGGACTTTCTGCGGACGCGCACTATGACGTGGATCAGCAAACCTTGGAAACAAGAGCCTATGCGGTTGCCAGAAAATTCTCCCCCCTTCTTGTGAACACGGTCGTCGGTTTTATCGGACCTGAATACCTCTACAATGGTAAACAAATTCTCCGAGCAGGAATGGAAGATCATTTCTGCGGTAAACTTCTCGGTCTTCCCATGGGAGTCGACGTTTGTTACACGAATCACGCGGAGGCGGACGGAGATGATATGGACACGTTACTCACTCTCTTGGGAGTTGCTGGTTGCAATTATATCATGGGCGTTCCCGGAGCGGACGACGTGATGCTTTCTTATCAAAGCACTTCCTTTCACGACGCGTTGTATCTCCGACAAGTGCTCGGATTGAAACCTGCACCGGAATTCGAAGAATGGCTTACCCAAAAAGGAATTCTGGATTCGAATTTGATTCCTCTGGATCAAAAACTCCAAACGGGACTTTTATCTGACTTGGAAACGTTGGCTGGTTAAGAGAATGGATTGGAAAGACTGGAAACAATGGACGACGGCTAGGATCGGTTTAGGGCGCGCCGGAGTTTCGCTTCCTACAAAGGAGATTCTTCGATTTCGTTTGGATCACGCCAGAGCAAGGGACGCGGTTTGGGCGGAAGTCGATTTCACCGCTGTTTCTGATTTTTTTTCAGAAAGGAAAATTCCTTCTCTTGTGATTCAGTCAAAAGCGATTTCGAGAGAAGAATACTTAGCCAGACCCGATTTGGGTAAAAAGGTTTCTTCGCAAAGTTTTCAAAAATTAGAAGAATTGCGGGAAAGTCGTTCGAATTTTTCCAAGGATTTCGATTTAAGCCTCGTGATTTCGGACGGACTTTCTGCGAGCGCGATTCGAGATTCTCTTCTTCCCTTTCTGGAAATTTTTTTACCTTCCTTGGAAAATTCTAAAATTAAGATGAGTCCGGTCACAATCGTCAAAAACGGAAGGGTTGCCATAGGAGACGAGATCGGCGAATTTTGGAATTCAAAGGCGGTCATTATTTTGATCGGAGAAAGACCCGGGCTTTCCACGGAAAATAGCTTAGGTCTCTATTTGACTTATCATCCTTCCAGCGGACTTACCGATGAAAGACGGAATTGTATTTCTAACATTCGTCCCGAAGGAATGTCCTTTTCGGACGCTTCCAGAAAGGCTTTGTATCTCCTCGATCTTTCGCTACGGAAACAACTTTCAGGAGTCCACCTCAAAGACGAAGAAGCTCCTTCTCTTTCGGAGAATCGTAAAATCGAATAGAAATTCGAACATTACAAACGATATGTTTCCTTTCCATTCTTGGATTTTCCTTGATGAATTGAGGGTTTCTAAGGAATGTAACCGAGTATGCTCTTACAGTATTTGAAATTGCTCCGGATCCATCAATGGATCAAAAACGTAATCATTTTTGCGGGCATTATATTTGCAAAAAAATTAACCGATCCGGAATCTCTTCAAAGAGTCGTCTCCGCCTTCTTTTTATTTTCACTCGTCGCTAGTTGTCAATATGTGATCAACGATTATTTGGATCGCAAAGAAGACGCGCTTCATCCCGAGAAAAAACACAGACCGCTTGCATCGGGGAAATTGGATCCTTCGTTTGCCTTATTTATTACCGCGATCATTCTTCCTTTGTCCTTGATTCTCGCCTATCTTTTGCACCCGATCTTTTTCGCACTGGTCGCCTTTTATCTCGTCTTTAACGTTTTATACAGTAAGTTTCTAAAACATATGGTGATCTTGGACGTGATGAGCATCAGTATCGGTTTTGTGATTCGAGCGATCGCCGGTTCTGTGATCATTCATGTTTCTTTTTCCTCCTGGTTACTTCTTTGTACATTTATGTTGGCGCTTTTTTGGGGTTTTTCCAAAAGAAGGGGAGAACTCATTATTTTGGAAGGCAACGCCAAAAGTCACAGAAAAATTTTGGACGAATATTCCACGAGTTTTTTGGATATGATGTTGGGAATCGTAGCAACGATGACTCTGATGAGTTACGTCCTTTACGTGACGAGCCCGACAACAATTGCGAATCTCGGAACCGATCAGATGATCTATACGATTCCGATCGTTGTGTATGCGATCTTTCGATCCCTTTATATCATTTATATTAAGAATATGGGACACAACCCTACGAAGGCGATTCTTTCCGATTGGGGTGTTTTGGTCGCAGGCGCGATTTGGGTGGCGTTGGTCATCGCGATTATGTATTCCGGTTTCGGAAAAGGCGTTCGTTTCGATCTTTGATTTTTTTGAAGGTTCCTCTCCTTTTTTTGATTCCAAGATTTTAGAAGAAGTCCATTTTCAGAAGAGCGGGGAAACGGTTTCAGAAATCATTTAGAACTTTTCTCAAGTTTTTCGAATGTAGGAACTCCTATAAGAATTTAAAACCAATGCTTATCCGAAAACCAAAACTGTGGGAACTCCTGCGTTTTAGTCGACGGGATTCCCTTTCGAAACGTTGAATGGAACAAAAAAACAAGACGATTGTAGGAACTCTTACGAATTTTCTTTTACGGATTTGGATCAATTCTTATTCAAAAAATCTTCTTCGAAATCAAATCGTACTCTGAAGCGGGATGTTGAAGAATGCATTCGAGATTCTTACTTCACATTTTTGAAAAAAGTACAAAGGCAAAAAACGTTTCGATGAAAATTTCGTTCTAAAGAATGGAAATCTAACTTTGTAACGATTCCGATTGCCAAGCGAAGATATCATTATGAAAGACATTATAAAAAAAACGGCAAACATCGCATTCTGGATTCTTCTTTTTCTTACGATCACAATCGGAATCTCCGTTTTTAAGGCCTCCGATTTAAAACCGTCCGTTTCCTTAAACGGGATGGAGCAAACAAACGGAGAAAAATTCGATTCTCAAAATCGGGTTTCCGTCGTTTACTTTTGGGCGACCTGGTGCGGAGTCTGTTCCACAAATGTTCCCTTGGTTCAATGGTATTCCGGTCTTTTGGAAAAGAGCGATCGATTCTCTTTCGTATCCGTAGAAGAAGGAGAAGACGCTCTGAAACTTTCCAATTATATCCGAGAACGGGACATACGATTCAAAGTGATTCCGGGAAATTCTAAATTCTTAAATGAATGGAAAGTGAACGCATTTCCTGCGTTTTTTATTTTAGACAGAAACGGTGTGATCCGATTTGCGGATACCGGAATCATGAATCCTCTCAGTTTATTTCTAAGAATTTGGATCTCTTCTTTTTTCTTTTAATTGGTTCACTGTCTGATCCGAATAGATTCAATTTATTGCATTTAGTTATCAAATCGTTCTAAGGCGTAGAAAACGGTTTTTTTTTAACCTAGGCTCAAACGTAGTTTTTTTGGAAATATTTTTCCAAAAAAAGATTCCGATATTTCAGATATTGATTGTAAAAAGAATCTTTTTTTCATCCATTTCTATAGAGGGCGATTTTCTCTTAGGAATTCAACTTTCAATGCGTACCGATTTTTCCTTTCGATCCATTCTTCTTTCATTCCTCTTTGTTTTTATTCTACTTTCCAGTTGTAAGGAAAAGATTCCGGAAAATGCGTGCGATCCTTCTTCTGACACTTTCTTAGAAGCGGCGATCCTCAGTTCCGCTTCGGGAAATTTATTTCCGGTTTGTGCGCCTCCGCCGCAATCCTTCTCTTACCCTAAAGCGGTTTTTGCGAACGGAAGTCCGATCAGTTTGGTTCCGAGTGTCGTTGGGACCGGTTTGAGTTATACCGTTTCCCCTGCGCTTCCCACGGGAGTCGTTTTGGATTCTTTCAATGGATTGATTTCCGGGTCTTACATCGGTTATGCGGGAGTCGACACGATCTATCAGATTAAGGCTTCGAATTCTTCCGGAAGTTTAACGTATTCTTTGGAATTGATTCTATTCGGTTCCGCACCTTTGAAGACAGGGCAAACCGTGTGCTCCGATTCCGCCGGACTCGCGATCGCTTGCGCCGGTACAAAACAAGACGGAGAATTGCAAAATGGATCCACACCTAGTTTTTCCGGTCCCAATTTGATAAACGGAACGGATTATACGACCACTGATCTTTTGACCGGTTTGATTTGGAAGAGTTGTAACGAAGGTTTATCCGGATCTGCCTGTGGAAGCGGGGCTTTGAGTTCGCTGAGTTGGGTTGCTTCGGACTTAGCATGTTCCAATCTCAATGCGGGAAGCGGATATGCAAATCGAACCAATTGGAGACTTCCGAGTGTAAAAGATTTGGGTACGATTTTGAATTACGACGGATCCGACCCCGCGTCTTACGCGTCCTTCTTTCCCGCGACGAGCGCCTCCGGTCATTGGACTTCTACTCCTTTTTTTCCTTTGAACACAACGGACAGTTGGTATGTTTCCTTCACGGATGGGGTCGTGCGCGAAACGATAAACGGAAATACGAATCCACTTCGTTGTGTTTCCGGTTCGACGATCCCAAGTCCACTTTTCAAAGACAACGGAGATTCTACTGTGACGGACGTAAACACAGGTCTGATCTGGGCACAGTGTAGCGCGGGGTTATCGGGAAGCGGATGCGCGATAGGAGCCGTATCGCTTCCAAATTGGACCACTGCTCTTCTCACCTGCAACTCATCGAGTTTGTCCGGTCGAGTCTGGCGTCTGCCTTCCATCAATGAACTGAGAAGTTTGACGAATCTTAGTCTTGCAAATCCAATTCTCAATACCGTTTATTTCCCGGGAACGTTCAATGGAAATTATTGGACTTCGACTACGTACACAAATCCGTTAAACGCATGGACGATCGATTTTGGACCGGGATATGTGGATAGTATTTCGAAAGCGGCAACGGGGGCGGTTCGTTGTGTTGCGACGGGGCCGTAAGTTTTATCCTTTGAGCAAGCTCAGATTCGAATCTCTTTTTACCGATATGTAAGTGTATGGAGCCTTTTAAACCAAAACCTCTTCTGAATAAGTCGGAACTCCGGCAGATTAAGAAATCTAGGACGAGAGTAGAAGGGCAAAAGGTAATCACGGACGATGTTAAGAAACTAAAGTCGCTCAGCGTCACTCCCGACCTTCCTAAAACGGAACTCATCCAATACTACAAAGAACCGATCTGGATCGAATATTATATTCCTCGAGAATCAAGATTCGCTTATGAAGTGAAATATCTTTTCGTAAAGTTGATCGATCCCGTTCCAAGACCGGAACCGGCGGATCAAATTTTGAGAGAAGCGATTACGAAGGGAGAATTTATCGATATCATAGAAGTTCTTTTTCAACATCCGGAAAAGGAAGATCTGATTCGGAGCAGTTATCTCAATACGTTTCCTTTTTTAGAATCGATTTCAACGAATTATAAACAATACTTAAAGAGCGGGGACGCTTACGATCTTCGGATTCCTCTCTTCCACACAGAAGCTTTGATGAAACGAGAGCCGACGGTTGCGACTCTGGAATTTTTAGGTCCTTTTACGATCTTTAATTTGAATTGGTTGATTCGAAAGTTAAACGAGGCGGGAGAAGAATTTTCTCTCGAAGACGAAACCATTTCCGTATTGATCAAAAGAAGAAACGAATTCTGGGAACAAAATTCTCTCGAAGTCGATGAGGACTTCGAACTCTTCGCGGCCTTATTTTACGAACAGGCCTTTCCACATCGAGGTTCCGAATTCGACGACGCATTACTTTTGAGGGAAACCGACGATCCGAAAGTTTAACTCAATTTCTTTTGTCTTCCAGTGAGTTTATCTTTTAGTATTAGAAACGGCTCTTCGATTAACAAAAAGAAGAACCAAGAGATGACGAACGTAACAAGAATCAAGTAAAGACTCGTTAGTAAAAACATTCCAACCGTCGGTGTCGCTTGCAACAAAGGTAGAATTTTTTTTGCCGCTATCGGAATCGCGAATATATGCCAAAGATAAGCGGTATATCCTAACCGAGCGAATGGTCTGAAAACGGAGAGACTGAAAAAACTTTTTAGGAAGCCGGGAAAGAAGGAAAAATACATAAGAACTCCGAATCCAAAGGAAAGCAGGACGGGCCGAAAAACAAGCGCCCAGGAAGTCCCCGGATCGATCTGATGTGCAAAGATTACGACCGCAATCGCAATCATTAAAAGGGAAACGATTCGGCTCTTATATTTTTCAACTCCTTCCGTCGTCAATGGAAAGTGATGAAAAATCTCGTAGACGACCATCCCGGCAAGAATCGAGTCGAACCTCGCATGAAAATTATAAGCGGCGTCCATGTTCGAAGGAAACGCAAGATTCATTCGGACTAGGAACGCGGTGAGAAATCCGATGAAGTAAAAAAAGAATCGAATCTGCATGTTTACTCGGAACAGAAATACCGAGCAAAGAAACGGAAGAATCAGATAGAAATGTTCTTCGATTGAGAGCGACCAACCACCGTTGTAAAGATAATGAGGAAAAAAATCGGAAAGGTAGAATATATCAACCCAAACATATTCCATCCTAATTTTTGTCTCCTCTATCAAGGAAAGAATTTGAGCGTTATCGATTTGAATGGATTCTAATTTTGCGAGCTGTTGAGCCTTACTATAATAGAGGATTGCGAGAGCAAAATAAAAGGCCGGAAAAATACGAAGAGATCTTTTGATAAAAAATTGTTTGATTTCCAGTTTTCCATTTCTTTCGTGTTCTCGAAACAATCCGCCGTAGATCAGAAACCCGCTGAGTAAGAAGAAAAAATCCACTCCCGAAGAAAGGGAACCGAGAAAAAGACGCAACGGATCCTGATCTCCCGGGAGAATCGGTTTCGCAGTCACCCAAGCGTGGAATACGACAACGAAAAGAATGGAAAGCGCTCTGATTCCATTCAGATTTTCGTATTCGTTTTCCTTTTTATGGAATATAGAAAAACAGTATTCTTTTATATTCATTTTATTTAAAATACCCGTGTCTTAATTTACGCTTTTACACATCATCTCGTTATTCTAACAAATTCGGGCTCTTACAAAAAGAGCCAAACCTTACCTCTCAATTTTTGAAAGGGAACCAATCCGTAATTCCTGGAGTCAGTAGAGTTTTCACGATTATCCCCTAAGACTAAGAAGTAACCGGGGGGAATTCTTCCTGCGTCTCCGATCGGAACGTTCCCTTTAACGGCGGTCATCGGAATCATAGAAAGGGAAGGTGCGATCGTTTTGAAACCGGGTTTTAAAAATGTTTCCTGAAGAGGTCCGTCGTTGATGAGAATTCGATCGTTCTCAAAACGAAAATAATCTCCCGGCAAACCTACAACTCTTTTTAAACTAAGTTCTTCTTCCAATCCGTCCAAAACTAAGACGTCGAATCTACTCACCTGACCTTCCAAGAAAGAAAATTCCCATTTTCCGATCCGAGCGGGAAAACCCCATTTGGTAACTAAGATCAAATCGCCTTCCTTATAAGAAGGGGCCATGGAATAGCCTGAGATAAAATAGATCTGAAAGAGAAAGACCCGCATGAGAAGGATCGTTAAAAGGGAAAGGAGAATCGGAGAAATTCTCCAGAGAGCTTTGGCGATCTTTCCTTCTTTTTCGATACTTTTCATAAGAGACTGGAACAGGATCCATCGTAAGATCCGTAAGGAAAAGTCAAAAATAGAACGTGACTTCCTGAATCGAACGAATTTTCCCTTCTCCTTTTTTATGAAGTCGTTCGCGGGAAATTTTGAATGATCGTTTTATTGGGTATATTTCGAGCTATCAGTAAAATGATTCTTCGAGAAAATACATTGTCACGATCTATCAAGAAATTTCAGAAGGGCGCATTACAGACAATTTGATTTACAGACTTTACTCAATATTTTTTTATGAAATATCGAATAATTTAGGATCTCGGTCAAATGAAAGCAGCGTTCTTGTCACTTTTTGAAAAACGAATTTGGGAAAAGGATTCGTTAAACGGCCTTAGAGCGATTTCAATGTTGATCATATTTATATTCCATTTTTATGATGGACTGAATGCACACCTTCCGAGTGATTCGAAAGTCATTCATACTTTTTTTAGTAACCTCACATCCTCCGTAGACTTGTTCTTTGTCTTGAGCGGCTTCTTAATTTACGGCGTTTTGTACAGGAATTGGGAAAAAACCGGTTCCGTAAATTTTAAAGAATTTTATATCAGTCGAAGCCTACGAATTTTCCCGGCTTATTATGCGCTTGTATTCATCACTTTACTCATTGCAAAAATGCAATATAAAGCGATGAGTCAATCCACGGATCCGGCCGTGATCGAAAGTTTGCCGCTCTTTGCCGAGGCGATTGATCGATGGATCTACGATGCGCTCTATCTTTCTAATTATATCAAATCTTTACACTTTCATACTTGGTCGCTTTCTTTGGAAGAACAGTTCTATTTGGTATTTCCGTTAATCTGCTATTTAATCTTGTTTCGCTTATCAAAAAAACCGCGACTTACGTTTATCGCCGCCTTATATTTGTCAGCCCCATTGATTCGTTTTTTTGTTTATTATTTTAATGCGGGGGAACAGCCGTATCAGGTTTTCGATTCTCTCTTTCATAGACCCGCTCACACGCGTTACGATTCTATCGTGATCGGAATTCTTGCGTTTGAATTGTATAAGAACTGGAATATCATTCCTCAAAATCCGAATCGGACGCGAGAATTATCGCTCCTATTTCTGGGAATCTTTTGTCTTTTGGTAACTAGCTTTGTACCCTATTCCTTTTCCGTATATTACACAGTCTTCCGATTTAATTTTTCGAATATA
This sequence comes from Leptospira stimsonii, assembly GCF_003545885.1. NCBI lineage: Bacteria > Pseudomonadati > Spirochaetota > Leptospiria > Leptospirales > Leptospiraceae > Leptospira > Leptospira stimsonii. Next base: position 136,173 of record NZ_QHCT01000001.1, on the reverse strand, counting down.
GGTTACATTTTGGTGATGCTCGCGAGTATTCATCCGCTTTCCTGGGTTGGGAAATTTTTAGGAGCCAGAGTGTTTGCTCCGTTTGCACGTGTGAGCTACGGAATGTATCTCTGGCACATGGTTGCGATCTTTTTTGCGAGCGTAAAACTTAAGGTGAGAACGGACACGATATCTTGGGTTGAATTCTCAACGGCGCTCGGTACCGGTCTCGTGTATGCGATCCTCTTCGCATTGCTTTCTTACTTTTTGGTGGAATATCCGTTTCTGAGTTTGAAAAATAAACTACGTAAAGAATGACTTCAAGTTCAATGATCGTTGAATCTTGAACCCTTGGTTTGATTATTTTTTTCCGGAAATCATTTCCGTGAGTAGGATCAAGCCGATTCCCTCTTTTTTTATTTCGGTAATGGAATAACGATCTTGAAAGTGTTCTCTGGCGTATTTGCTCAGGCTATTATCCGTGACGTCCTCTATGAGAACGAAATTTACTTTTTGATTTTCTAAAACGATCGTGTTCAGATCTTCTACGCTCGGTAACAATAGAATCGTCTGGTTGAGATAATTCAATCCGAACGTATTTGCAATGTTATTTCTATGAGTAACGAAAACTTTTGATTCACTCCAAGGAATTGAAGATTGAATCTGCGTTAATTGATGAGAAATTCTTCTCATCGTTCGGATCACTTTATGATTTATATTCAGAGAGTATAGAATTAGAATTCCCAATATCGAAAGAAAGAATTTTTGGAATATCGGTTTTCCAATCTTGATTTGTTGAAACTCTTTTAGTAGAAGAAGAGGGACGAAGGCGCTACAAGTGAAATATCTCGAACCCCAATCGATGTTCGAATCATTTGGAGTCAAGATACAAACGAGCGTCAAGTTTGTTAAAAACGTAATGATCCATATCTGCGAAGTTTCCCGGATTTTTGTCCAATTCCATAAACAAAATCCGATCACGAAAAGATACCAAGCGGAATAACCGAAAAGACCAACTCTTCCGTTGCCGTTGATCAGAAGACTTCGGATACTTCCAAATTTCGTCGACCAATCAAAGAGCAGAATGGATCGATTCGATTCAACTCTTGGTCCGAGAATAGAATCGTAATGAACCCAGTTGTAGGCTATGAAAGCCGAAAAAAGGATCAAAAATCCGAATGAAAAGACGAAACTCCTTCTTATAACCTCCTTCTCAATCGTTTTGGCTTTTATCAATGGAATTAGGAAATTAGAGAATAAGAAACAGGACGTGAGAATGATCACTTCCGGTCTATACCAACAAGCGATCCCCATTAAAGCTCCCGAAAAAAACAAACGGAGTTGATTTTTGTTAAACGACATATCTTCGGTTAACAAAAATGTAATTCCGAATAGAACCAAGGTGGCGGCGATGGAAACGTCGGAGAACGAGATAAAATGATGCAACAAGGGAGTTCCGAAGATTGTAGCGATTGGAATCAGATAAAGTTTCGTAATTCTAAGTAGTAAAATCAGATAGAAGAAAAAGACAAAAGCGGAAAGATAGATAATACCTTCCGGAAAGCCGAATGCGACAAAGGGAGCGGTAATGATTGTATTTGCGAAAGGAAACGGAGTGATCTTTTCTCCGGGACGAGAAGTTGAAGTGTCGATCAAAAAGTATTTGTAAGCGGGGTCGATCGATTTACCGAGATAATGAACGGATTGGGATTGAAATCCGGATTCTACCCAGCCCTTAGCCTGCAAAATTTTTACCAAACTATCGGCGGCAAAAGAGGATTTCGGTAACGTATAATAAGTCGTAGAAAAGCAAAAAACGAATATACATACGAAAAAAACCACATTGAAAAAGGAACGTGCACGAGGACTTTTAAATTTATCAGAGAGATTTCCGATTTTCATACGTTATTGTTAAGCCGATTTCCTTTTTTGATTAAAAGTGACTCTGTCCTGATTGGATTTTATTATCGTTTTCTCGTATAGATGCCGTAAACAATCTCGATACTTCCAAGACTTTGTCTTTTTGAGATCTGAATCGACTGAATCTTTTCAATCGCAGTCGGATCGAATTGTTCTAGATAAGAAAGCATTCCATTTTTTGTATCCTTATCGTATTTCAAATCTTTCATTCCTTCCGTATATACTTTCGTATAAGCGAAATATTCGAAAGGAACGGAGACTTGATTTCGAGATACGGAATATTTTTCGAGTAACTCGACTAATTCCTGTACGTTGACGGCCTCGTAAACTCTACCTTGAAAATAAAGTCCTTCACTCGCCATTCCTCCGATGAGCCCGTTTTGGAAGATCAAAAGATTTTCCTTCGGTTCCTTCATGATAAATTCTTGAACTCCTTTCGTATTCTTAGCAAAACCTTTGGTTGTTTTGTAATAGATCCAAGTGGGAAAGATGGAAATTCCAAGAATCAAATAGAATGGAATTCTCCAGAGATTAGTTTGATTTCTTAAAAACCGAAATGTGTGCGACGCGAGAAGGAAAAGTCCGGGAAGACCAGGAGTTAAATAGCGTGAGCCGAATTCCGCTCCTCCATCGTTCGGTGCGGTACTCGAGGCGATGAGGATTCCAAGAATGGAAGACGCGATGAGCGCTTTTTCTTTAGTTTCAAGCCCCTTCCAGTTCTTTAAAAATGAAAACCCAAAAGCGCAGATTCCTAAAAATAAAAAAGGAGAATAGCCGAAAAGTCCGAGCTTTAGATTTCCATAAAATAAAAGATTTATAAAATTCTTAAATAGATTGGATCCATCGGCGGAATCGTAATTCGCATTGAACCTCGGACCTAATACTGAATGGAAATGAGTAAAGTTGAATCCGCAGTAAACGATAAAGAAAAAACAAAGAAGCGAAGAAACGATGAAAAAACTTTTTCTGCTTTTGATTTCTTTGGAAAGAGGAAGTTGAAAGAATGTTTCGGTAATCCAGTAGATCCCCAAAAAAATAAGATATTCCAAACGAAACCAATAACAAAGCGAAAGAAAAAATACGCTTCCAATCGCGTAGGTTATGGATAAGCTCTCTTTTGATTTTTGATAAAGAAGAATTCCGGAGACAAATAAAAAAAGACCGACCCCGACATCCATAAATAGATAACCGTTCATTACGATCGGAGATAATATCGAAAAAAGAAAAATCTGCCAAGACGGGATTTTGAATTCTTTCCCGAGAAGATATAAGGAAGAGCCGATCAAGAGGGCGGATAAAAAGTAGACTGCATAAACTCCTCCGAACGGAAAAACGATCGCATAAAGAATTCCTAAAGAGATAGGAAAGGCGATGATCTTGTGGCCGTTTACGATCGACATCTTCAGCAAACTAAACTTAAGTTCCGGATCAAAGTCAAACCCCGGATAGAATACGTCCAAGGATTGAAAGCCGCTTAAAAAAATCGATTTTCCGAGAATGAATTTTTCATAGTGATCGGCCGAAAGAAGATATTTCGGAGGAATGCTTAAGTAAAGAAAATACGAAAAAAGAAACGCGGCCAAAATCGAAGCGTATTTGTTTTGAAAGAAACGAGCGAAGAATTCTTTGAGTTTTAGGATCATTGAGTTATCAAAAATTCAAAAATAGAAAACGAATCCAATCGAGAGGAAAGAAAAAGAACCCAAGAAAACGTTCCCTTCATTTCGAAGTCAGAGTATCGATATCCGTTTCGGGGTCAATCTGCTTTCCCTTCTTAAGCCGATCTTTTTCGGTTTGATCGAAGATCGGTTTTCTTTTTACGAAATGAATTTTTTAAAGAATTACGAATTGTAAAACGAAGTATTTTTTCATTGATCCATTCTTGGAATCGTGCAAAACTTGAAGTTATGCAACAGGAAACTTCCTCTGATTCGAATTTACTTGGTCAATTTCTTTCCCAATCTCCGGTTAGGGCTCTCATCGATCGTTACAAATCGGAAAAGGGAAAGGTTCGGAGCTTTATGGAAAAGCTTCCTCTCTACGCGAGTGGATTGAAGGGAACCGAATTTCAAAATGCAGATTCTCTTTTGAGAAAAGAACTAGCTTCTCAAATTTCTCGTCTTAAGGAACCGATGCGAAGGCTCGAAGAGGGGTTCGTTTCCGCGAGAAAAATGGATCTAATCGGAAGCAGTGAAATCGCCGTGGTTCTCATCGATAAACTTACGAATACGATTCAGTCTGCAGGTTATGGAATTACCGGTCTTGGAGCCGGACTCAAAGCGACTCAAGAAGAATTGGAAAAACTTGCCGAATTCGATTTTTCCCTTTTTAAAGAAGTGGAAGGAATTGAAAATAAGATCCAGGCTTTGAAAGTTACCGCCGAATCTTCCGTTGAGGAAGTGCGAAACCTGGTCGGCGAGATTCGAGTCGCGCTGGATGAATTGGAGAACGCATTTCGATCTCGGAAAGATCTGTTTACGAAACTGTAAACGGTGAACAAAGGTCTTACTGGATAGATGGAATTCTGCGCACTTCCACGTCTACATTCGATATAAGAAATCTTAAATAATAAAAAGGAAATAAATCATGGCATTGATTGATGTAATCAAATATGAAGGACAACCCGGAGAGATCGTTTGGAAATTTCCGAGAAACGATATCAGCCATTTCGGTCAGCTTGTCGTAAACGAAAGTCAAGAGGCTGTTTTTTTTAAAGAAGGAAAGGCTCTGGATGTTTTTGGACCGGGAACACACACCTTAAAAACGGGAAATATTCCGCTCTTGGAAAAGATCGTCAATCTTCCGTTTGGCGGGCAGACTCCGTTTACTGCGGAAATCGTCTACGTAAACAAGTCCGTGATCAACATGACTTGGGGAACTCCGGCGCCGATTCAAATCGAAGACCCTAAGTATCATATTACTCTCGGACTCAGAGCATTCGGAAATTATAATATTAAAGTGATCGATTCCAAATCTTTTGTGAACACGGTCGTGGGAACGCAACAAAGATTCAATCACGACGGAGTCGATAAACTTCTAAAGCCGATGGTCGTCACCAGACTCAGCGATTTTATATCCGAAGTAGTATTAAAGACCGGGGTTCCGATTACTCAGATCTCTCAACACCTCGAGGAAGCCTCCAATGCGGGGAAAACGAAGACACAACCCGATTTCCAGAAATACGGACTCGAGGTTGTGGACTTCTTCATTCAATCGATCAATTTTGATCAAAACGACCCGAACTTCCAAAAGATTCAGAAGGTTCTCACCGATAAATTCGAAATCGAAACGATGGGAAATATGTATCAGCAGAAAAGAATGTTGGATATTGGAGAAGCCGCCGCGAACAATCCCGGAGGCGCCGCCGGAGAAGGGATGAGCGCCGGAATGGGTTTGGGAATGGGGATGAATATGGCCGGAATGATGGCGAATATGATGGGACAAAACCAAGCGGGAGCGAAACCGGCAGGAGACGATGCCGCGACAAGAATCGCAAAATTGAAATCTCTCCTCGACGGTGGACTGATCACACAGGAAGAATTTGATACCAAAAAAAAGGACATTTTGAATTCTATCTAAAATATGGTTCCCACTCTCACTCGATACAAAGCCGAATTTGAATGTATAAACGATTCCTGTAAGACACGATACGATCTAAATGAAATCGTTTATGAATGCAGAAAATGCGGAAGTCTTCTTCAAGTCTCCCACGACCTAGAAGCCCTCAAGGCGGTATCGGGTGAAGAATGGAAACAAACGTTCGACTCCAGATTTCGGTCCGTTCGGTTTCCGAATTCTTCCGGAATTTGGAACAAGAGAGAATGGGTTCTTCCCCATATCGAAGATAAGAATATCGTAACGTCGGGGGAAGGGCTTTCTCATCTCTTTCATTCCGAGCGATTGACCGCAGATTTAGGTCTTGGAAGTTTTTACGTAAAGCAGTGCGGGATCTCACACACCGGTTCTTTCAAAGATCTCGGAATGACGGTTCTATTATCACAAGTCAAACATATGATCGCGAGCGGAGTTCCGATCAAAGCCGTCGCTTGTGCGAGTTCCGGAGATACTTCTGCGGCTCTGGCTTCCTACGCGGCGAAAGCAGGAATACCGGCGATTATCTTTCTTCCCGCTGGAAAAGTATCGCAGGCGCAACTCATCCAACCGGTTTCGAACGGGGCGAAAGTCATCGCACTCGATACGGACTTTGACGGATGTATGCAAATCGTCAAAGAGGTCACTCGTGAAGCGGGGATCTATCTCGCAAATTCGATGAATTCGTTACGAATCGAAGGACAAAAAACGATCTCCGTTGAAATCACACAACAATTGGAATGGAAGGTTCCCGATTGGATCGTGATTCCCGGCGGAAATCTCGGAAACGTTTCTGCGCTTGGAGCCGGTTTCGAAATGATGCTTTCCCTCGGGTTGATCGATAAATTACCAAGAATCGTATTGGCCCAGGCGGAACACGCAAATCCGTTGTATTTGTCTTATTTAAAGAATTTTGAAAGTTTCGAACCTGTCTCTGCGAAGACAACGTTGGCTTCTGCGATTCAAATCGGAAATCCGGTCTCCATTCAGAAGGCGATCAAAACTCTGAAGAAATTCAACGGTGTTGTGGAACAAGCGAGTGAAGCCGAACTTTCCGACGCGGCGGCTCGGGCAGATCTTTACGGTCTCTACAATGATCCACATACAGGCGTCGCACTCGCGGCCTTGAATAAACTTTTGAAAAGAGGAACGATTTCAAAAGGTGAGAATGTGGTCGTCATCTCTACTGCGCATGGATTAAAATTCACTGAATTTAAGCTTAAATTCCATGCGGGAGAAATTGGCGGAACGGACTCTAAGATGGTGAATTCCATTCATAGAATCGAGCCAAAAGCAGAGAAAGTAATCGATTTGATTCGAAATCTGTTACATTTGTAATAAAGCCCGTTTTTAAGAATTTTAATACTTTTTTTCTTAATTATTTTTTTTTCGTCGAAAGTCAGAAGTTTTTCGTCATATCTCTAATCCATGAGGGATTTTGACGATGTATCAGCGGACTTTCAAATGGAAGTCGATTCTGCAATTTCGAAAGAAGTTCCCATATCTTTAATCACCTATGTCCTCACGCCCAAGGGTGAGAAAAAACTCAAATATATCATTCAAGGAATTCTCACTCGTTACGATCGTTTGGATCTAACGGAACTTCTCTATACTTCTTCTAAGGAATTGATCGTTAATGCGACAAAAGCCGCGATCAAAAGAATTCTTTTCAAAGAATCAAAACTCAATATTGAATCTTTGGAAGATTATCAAATAGGAATGGAATCCTTTCACAATAGTTTAAGCGATAAGAAGTTCCCATTTTATAGGGAGAAAATGAAAGAGCATGATCTAACTATAAAAGTAACATTCTTTTTTAATAAGCATCGTATTATTTTAAAAATTCTTAATAATTTTCACTTAACGGATCAGGAGGAGAAGAGAGTAAGAGAAAAATTTAGAATTTCTCGGGACTTCGATAATCTTTTTGAGTTCTTTATGAAGTTCGGAGATTCAACGGAAGGCGCGGGACTTGGAATTACGATGGTTGAAATTTTAGTTGCACAGAGCGGATTTGACAGACACTTGTTTACGATTTACAGTAGAGAAGGTATTTCGCAGACTGTTGCAAGAGTTGAAATTCCTCTGAGTGAGGATTATATTCCTAGGAGATTGAAATTCGGCAAAGGCCAAAGTTTCATACCTAGTTTAGTAGAATGAGGAATAATGGAACCGAGTAATCAAGTTAATAAGTTACAAGAACAAGCGAATCTAATGAATCTCGCTCTTGAATCCGTAGTTACGGAAGATCAAGCAGTAGAACTGATTCAAGGAAAGATTCGTGACGCTTTCCTTTTGAAAATTAGGATCGATATCGAAAATAGAAGTGGAGCCGTCGTCGCATTAGTAAGCAAATATAAGAATGAAGTAATAGAAATTTATTCTCTCTTTTCCAATTCTTCTTTGATTCGTAAGATTCGTAGTTTTGAAGATTCCGCCGCGTTTGCGTTGGATATGGTGGAAGCGGCGAAGTCGGAACCGTTCGACCCGGGCTTATCCGATAGTATCGGTCGGATCGTATACTCTAAACTCACCAAAGCTGTTTTGGAATCTTCTTATCCGAATTGGGAAAGAAACGACGCTTCCAGTCTTGTCAATATTTTAGAAAATCAAATCAAAACATCATTAAAAGTGAATATAGTTCGCATCCAAGCGGATGTGGAATATATGTCCAGTTTGAAGTTCAGAGCTAAGAACGTGTTTAGCGGAGTGATACCACCCGTAAATCGTCCGGCGGAAGAACCCGGAATCGGACAAGTTCCAGAAAGCCAGGAAAAAACTCCGGTCCAGAGGCAGATCGAACAGTTCAAAAGACCTTTCGGAAGAGTGGTGCTCGCAAAAACCGTTCTTTCCCCGGTCGGTGGTGTTGACTTTGACGATTTGAATGAAGGAGACAAACTCCTATTTCAATTGCCTATGGGGAGTATGGATGAAAAGGCCATGGCGAAAACCTTAGGCGGTTTTGATGACGCCGGCAATCCTAAGAGCGTGGTGGGAGAATTTATCGGAATCGCCGCTGGGAAAGGAGAATACCATATCTTTGCAAAAGGACCTTCCGGTGTCTTATTACAGGCCTTCGAAGAACGTCCCGTTCGACTCGCAAGAGTGAAAGGAAAAACGACCAGCGCCGCATCGACTCCGACAAAAGTGGAATCCGGAAGCGGATCTTTAGGAATGATCATCGTCGCGGGTGTTGTCGTTGTCTTGGGCCTACTCGTATTTCTCATTCTAAAATAACTTTCGAATCAAAAATCGAAGTCTTACGATCGTATCGTAAGAATGAAAGTGATTTGTTCGCACTATAAGATCCGGTTTCAGAATTCAAATTTTTACTGGGATCGGATGTTTCCGAAAAAAGTTAGAAGAAGACTGTTCTTTTAATTGATCTTGCAAGAGAACGTTCTCGCTGAAACGAATCATATACGATTCGGATTGGCAAATCGCTTCCGGAAATGACCGGTTCCATTTAGAGATTTGCGTGCGAGAGAATTCTTCGTTGAATAAGCTTTCGAAAGATGGAAGACTTCAAGCGATACCAAGATTGACTAGTTTTCTAGGGACGTAGATTTCTTCGTTGAATAAGTTTACGACAGAAGGAAAACAAACTCAAGCGATAACAAGATTGACTAGTTTTCCAGGAACGTAGATTTCTTTACGGATTGTTTTTCCTTCTAGGATTCCCTTTATCTTTTCCAGATTCTTCGCCAGTGTGATCGCGTCTGCTTGCGTTACGTCTTTCGGAGCTTTGAACTCGTCCCTCAATTTTCCGTTTACTTGAACTACGATGAGAATCTCGGATTCCACTAAGTATTTTGCGTCCGCTTCCGGGAATGTTTCGTGAGAAAGGGATCCTTTTTTGCCGGTTCGCTTCCAGAGTTCTTCCGCAATGTGAGGTGCGAAAGGAGCGATCAAAAGAATGAAAGGTTCCAATATTTTTTTCGGTCTTCTTTCGAGAGGAGTGAACTCATTCACGAAGATCATCAACTGTGAAATCGCCGTATTGAAAGAAAAATTTGGAATGTCTTCCGAAACTTTTTGGATCGTTTTATGAAGAATCTTCCATTCTTCCGGAGTCGGTTCTACGTCGTCGAGCCGAAAGGATTCTTCTTGGCCGCTGTGAAAGAGTCTCCAGATTCTATTTAAAAATCGAAACACTCCTTCGACTCCGCGCGTGCTCCACGGTTTCACCATCTCCAATGGACCCATAAACATTTCAAAGAGTCGAAGGCTATCCGCTCCGTATTCTTTGATCACGTCGTCGGGATTGACGACGTTTCCAAGAGATTTGGACATTTTACGTTTGTCTTCACCAAGGATCAATCCTTGATGAACGAGTTTTCCAAACGGTTCCTTTGTGGAGACAACTCCCATATCATATAAGAATTTATGCCAGAATCTGGAATAAAGAAGATGAAGAACCGCGTGTTCCGAGCCGCCGACATACATATCAACGGGCATCCATTTCTTTTCTAATTCCGAATCGCAGAAAAATTTACCGTTCTTCGGATCGATGTAGCGTAGATAATACCAACAAGAGCCGGCCCATTGCGGCATCGTGTTCGTTTCTCTCGTTCCGATTTCTCCGGTAACGGGATCCTTGTATTTCAACCATTCTTTCGCGAGAGCAAGAGGGGATTCTCCGGTTCCCGAAGGTTTAAATTCAGGTAAATTAGGAAGTACTAATGGAAGTTCGGATTCGGGAATCGCTTTCGTAATACCTGAGGGATAATGAACCAAAGGAATCGGTTCTCCCCAGTATCTTTGTCTTGCGAAGAGCCAGTCCCTCAGTTTGAACTGAATCTTTTTCTTTCCGATCTTTTTGGACTCGGCCCAAGAAATGATCTTAGAAGAAGCGGATGTATAATTCAAACCGTCGATGGATATTTCTGCGGAAGAAGAATTGATACAAACGGATGTTTTGGAATCAAACGCGGTGTCGGCGGAAATCTCACCTTCAATCACCGGAATGATTTTGAGATCGAATGCCTTTGCAAATTCAAAGTCCCTTTGATCATGCGCCGGTACAGCCATGATCGCGCCGGTTCCATATCCGTAGAGAACGTAATCGCTGATCCAGACCGGAATTTCTTTGGAAGGATCCGCCGGGTTGAGCACGTAGGCGCCGGTGAATACTCCCGATTTCTCTTTGCTCAATTCGGTTCGGTCCAAATCACTTTTGAGAGCGGATGCTTTCTGGTATTCTTCTACTTTCTGTTTTTGTTCCGGTGTTGTGATGGCGGAAACGATCGGATGTTCCGGAGCTACGACCATATACGTCACTCCGAAGATCGTGTCGGGTCTTGTAGTAAAGATTCGGATTCCATCGAGATCGCCGATCGATTTTTTAAAAGGAAAAGTGATTTCCAGTCCTTCGCTCTTTCCGATCCAATTTTTCTGCATCTCGAGCGTAGACGTCGGCCATTCTACTAGGGTAAGATCTTCTAAAAGACGATCCGCGTATGCAGTGATTCTCATCATATACTGGCGCATCGGTTTACGAACGACTTCGTATCCCTTTTCTACCCATTCTTCCACTTCTTCATTGGCAAGAACGGTTCCCAAGGCTTCGCACCAGTTTACGGGGATTTCAGCTTGATAAACGAGTCGGAAGTCCGAAAGAATCTTCTCTTTTTGCGCGGGAGAAGCCCCGTTCCATTCTTCTGCGCTGAACGATTTATAGTCCAATCCCTCAGAACCTTGTTTTGAGAATCTTTCGACAAGATCGTCGATGGAACCTGCTTTTTTGAGTTCCGGGTTGTACCAAGATTTGTAAAGCTGAAGAAAAATCCACTGTGTGAATTGATAGTAGTCCGGATCCGTCGTGGAAAGTTCGCGAGACCAGTCATAAGACAAGCCGATCATCTTGATCTGTCTTCGAAAGTTATCGATATTATTCTTTGTAGTAGTGGCGGGATGAACTCCTGTCTGCATTGCGTAACGCTCCGCAGGGAGTCCGAAAGCATCCCAACCCATGGGATGCAAAACTTCAAAACCTTTCATTCTCTTGAAACGAGAGAGAATGTCGGTGGCTGTGTATCCTTCCGGGTGACCTACGTGCAGACCGGCGCCGGACGGATAAGGAAACATGTCCAAGCAGTAGAATTTTGGTTTAGAAGACCGAATATTTGTCTGAAAGCTATTGTTCTCTTCCCAAAAATTTTGCCAAAATGATTCTACTTCCTGAAACGGATATTGCATTTGGATCCTTACTTTCTTACTGAGTCTATTACCTTGATCAATCTTTGAAATGTTTTACTCAAACATGACTTACAAAGATCGTATTGGTAAAGTTGCGTGACCTTTGATCTGCATCCTGTGCAAGTCAAGAGATGATTCCCTTTCGCTTCTGTTTGTTTTTCTTCGAGTAACGGCATTTTGCTCCCAGACTTATCCATGCTGATTTGTTTATTTACAGAGTGTCAATAAATCCGGAAAGAAACGTGATCCAACAACATCCCTTCCCGGCTGATCGGAGATTACGTTATAAAAAGCGGCTAGTTTAGAGTCAAAAAAAATTAGCGAACACTCATCAGAAATAAGTGGAATTTTTTTTAAAAAAATTGAGATCTTTTGTTTTATGTGGAATGCTTTTTTAAATGCATGTTTCCAATGTATGAAAGCCGATCGAATGGAAATATATTTCTTTCTCGACTAAACAAGGATGGTGTCGCGTTTGTTAAAGGTAAAAAATCTCAATAAGTCCTATTCAGTTTCGGGAAAAAAACTCGAAATATTAAAAGACATCTCTTTTCAGATCGAAGAAGGAGAATTCATCGCAATTATAGGTCCTTCCGGCTCCGGAAAATCAACATTGCTTGCTATTTCAGCAGGTTTGGATCGTCCGGACGAGGGAGAAGTGATCTTAGACGGGATCCCTCTTTTGGAAAAAAAGGAAGACGAACTCGCAAAATTACGAGGAGAAAAGATCGGATTTATTTTTCAAAATTTTCAACTGATCAAATCACTCAATGCGTTGGAAAATGTCTCTTTACCTCTTGTTTTAAATTCAAAATTGACAACGGCTCAGATAAGGGATCAAGCGTTTTCGTGGTTGGAAAAAGTTTCCATGAAAGAAAGAGCTTCGAATTTTCCGGGACAACTTTCGGGAGGAGAAGAACAAAGAATTGCGATCGCCCGATCGTTCATACACAACCCGAAAATTTTATTCGCAGACGAACCCACTGCGAACTTAGATAAGAAGAATGGAATCATGGTGATGAATCTTCTCGCAGAGTTGAATCAAAGAACTTCTTCCACTTTGATCGTAGTTACGCACGATCATTCCGTCGCGGATCTTGCGGATCGTGTTTTAGAAATGAGCGACGGAAGAATCATTCGAGAAATTCAAGGTAAGAAGAATCGATTTAAAAAGAAAACCTCCGTAAAATCTGCGAAGAAAAAGGTTTCAAAGAAAAAAAGATGAAACTGAAATTATTAATCCTTTCGATCCTGCGTGATTTTCGTTCAAGAAAAAGTTCGGCGTTGCAGATCGTTTTAGCGATCGCGATCGGGACCGGCTCTGTTACCGCGATTCACGCTTATAGAGAAGAATTGAGCCGGTCCATTTTAAAGGAAGCCCGTAACCTTATGGGTTCCGATCTTTTGGTTCAAACCCCTTCACCGATCACTTCGGAACAAAGAGAATTTATGTCCCAAAGTCTTCCAAAGGGATCGGAAACATCGGAACTCGTGCAGTTCGCTTCTATGCTTCGAAATCCGGAGAATGACGAAACTTCTTTGTCGCTTATCAAAACGATGAAGGGAAGATTTCCTTATTACGGAGAAATTCTAACCGAACCTGCGGGGGCTTATCGCAAACTCAAGGAAGGGGAGATTCTACTCGAAGAAAGTCTTATCAAAAATCTAAAGTTAAAGGTTGGTTCTTCCGTTTCTCTTGGCGAAAGAAATTTCATTTTAAAAGGGAAGGTTTTGAAAGAGCCGGGGATTGCGGGAAGTTTTCTCTCCATGGCTCCTACTTCGATTATCACTTCTTCTTCCTTGGCTTCCACGGGTTTGGAACAGAGAGGTTCGAGAATCAGTTATCTGATTCCGATTAAACTCAAGGATCCGAGCGTTGCGAGCAAATACAAAGAACTTCATTTTAAAGAATATATTCAAAAAGACTTAACTCTTTACGATTCTACTGAGACAAATTCGGGTTCTCGAAAATTCTTAACGAACACTCTGGATTTTTTCAGCCTTTTGGGTTTGTCCGCTTTCTTTTTGGGTGGAATTTCGATTCTTCTTGCGAGTCGAGCAGGAATCCGAGAAAAGTCGGGCGCACTCGCCGTGTTGAAATGTCTCGGTGCAAGTCCAAGAGCGGTAAGTTTGATCGTCTTAGGAGAGTTGCTATTCTTTTCTTTGATCGGTTCCATGCTTGGGATCGCATTAGGAAATATTTTATTGGGTTGGATTCCGGATCTCGCGGGAGAGGATCTTCTCGGTTTTAAACCTTCCATCGGATGGTCTTCTTTTCTTTGGGGGTTGTTGATAGGAATTTTGATTCCCTTCTTTTCCTCCATCGAATCTCTTGTGGAAATCCGAACTCTCAAACCGATTCTCGCATTAAGTGAAGAATTTCAAGAGGAAGCAGATCGAATTCCTAAGTTTAGAATCACTCAGATATTTGGCTACGCGGTTCTATTCTTATTGTTTTTTCTATTGGCTTGGTGGGAAACGGAAAGCCCTTGGAAGGGGTTGATTCTTTGTTCCATTCTTCTTCTACTCCCTTTAGTTGTTTTTTTGGCATATTCAGGAATTAGAATATTAGTTTCAAAAGTTAAAGAAAGAAGCGATCTGACGCCTTTTTCGAGATTTATCATCGGTAAATTCGATCGCCCTGGTACAACGTTGTCCCTTTCCGTGATCGGACTTACCAGTTCGTTGTTTATTCTTCTATTATCGCTGATCGTGAGTGAGAGTCTTTTGGAATACAGCGGTGCGAAGGACAAAGAACGAAGACCGAATCTTTTCGTTATGGACATTCGTCCCGAACAAAAGGAACACTTCGAAGAAGTTGTGAAAGAATTCGGCGGAGAAAAGGTGATCGTTGCTCCTGTGATCGGCGCGAGATTATCCAAGATAAACGGCGAAACCGTGAAGAAGGACGAGACCGAATCCTCAGCATTGAAAAGGGATTGGAGATCCACCGCGAGAACAAGAGAATACTTTCTTTCCTATCGAAATGATCCGTATCCGACGGAGAAGATTGTAGATGGTGATTTTTGGAGAAAAGGAGAGGAAGATCAAATCTCGGTAGAAAAGGAATTCTCCACCTATTTGAAAGTCAATTTGGGAGATAGCCTTACCTTTTTGATTGGGGGAGTAGAAGTGACCGGTGTGATTCGCAATTTCAGGACCGTGAACTGGGCCGATATGCGTCCGAATTTCGTCGTTTTATTTTCGAAAGGAATTTTGGAAAAGGCTCCCGGATATTATCTGAGTTCACTCCGGATCGAGTCCGAAGAAAAGAGATACGATCTTCAGAAGAGTTTAGTTTCTAAATATCCGAATCTTACGATCATTGATACGGACAAAGCGGTACGTGCTTTTCTCGGGATTTTGGAAAAAATATCCTTCACGATTCGACTGATGACTTGGTTGATTTTAGGCGCGTCTTTGTTGTTGATTTTGACCGCTTTGAATTCGAGTCGAAAGGAAAGAATCGAAGAAACCACCTTATTACGGATTATTGGCGGTACTTCGGGGTTTCTTAAAAAAGTATTTTTATGGGAAGGAATTCTTTTGGGAACTTTTTCCTTTCTCTTAGCATTGTTTCTGGCTTGGGTGGCAAACGAGTTGATAAGCCAGAAGGTTTTGGAGATTCAACCTTCGCATCCGTTTTGGGAATATTTGATTGCCTATGTTTTTACGATCTTCGCGACGACTTCCGTTTATTATTTGAACCTAAGAGGAGAATGGAAGAAACCTCCCGTGAGTTTTATGAAGGCGATGTAATATCTTTGCAAATCGAGTTCATGTCGATGGGAAGTCCTTGTTACTGTGCTAAGAGAATTTCAAATTTTCTAACTTCCTAATGAGAAGAATTTTTTGATTCGCAGTTTTTTTTTGAAAAGAAACGAGCGATTCAGCTTCGGAAAAGAACCGTAAAAGGTATGGAGCAAATTTTCTTTAATTCCGATGAGAGCATAGAATCTGCTTTGGCAGAAGTTCAGGACAAAGTAGTGACGTTGCTTGTGCCGGAATTTTTTTATGAAAATCTTCCGAAAGAAGAGAGAAGACTCTTGGGTAAAAAACTTCCCTATCTTTTGAGAAGATATGGAAAATATCTCTGTGCACAAAAAAGGTTCAATGAACAAGGGATTACCACCCTCTATCAGAAAAATCAAGGTGCCCTAAAAAAGTTAAATGTTCGAATGGGAACAGGGTATTGGGCTTTGCTAGGAACGTTGGCACACGCACACGGTGTTTCTCGTTGTTTTCTTTTTAATTATATGTTGTCCCTGGATCAGGCAGGAGTCGGAGATTCTCTCGTAAAAGTTTTAAACAGAGGAGTTCCTACCTTTCACGAGGTTTACAGATATATCTGGCAACTAGAAATCACTCACAATAGAGTTTCGCGTCTTCTGGTGTTCGAGCCGAATCCAATTTTGGCCTATTTTGATTCAAGTTTTCCTTGGTTTAAGACATAGTAAATAAGATCTGGAATTCTTTTTGAATCGATTGAACGAGGACGGGCAATCATCGATAAGAGATTTCCTCTTTTAGAAGTGGAAGACTTTATTTTAGATTGGAAGCGAAGAATTCCTTTTCAGAAATCTGAGATTTCGCAGAACAAACTTTATAGTTGGAAGCGGAAGGACAGGAAGCGGTTCCCCCGACCTTACATCCTTTGTCCTGACATTTTTTTCTATTATCAAATGTATCGGAGCCGGTATATCGACAATAATCTCTGCAAAGGTCTGTGGAACCGGAAGTGCAAATATAACAACCATCGGCTGAAAGATCTCTTAGCAAAAACAAAGAAGCGAAAATAGCGATTATATATAAGACGCTCTGAAGCTTTTTCATTCAATTCCCCTATTTGAAGCCGATCGTAAAAATTCTTTTCTCTCTGTAAAGGCGAAAAAGCTCGGAAGCTTTTCTTAGTTCAACATCGGGTCTTTCGTATGCTCTACGAAATAGCGGTAGATTCCGCCCTTACTTCTCAAAGCCTCTTGCCAGGTCGTTTCCGGATCCTGATTCAAGACAAAATCTTTTGTCGCTTCGTGAACTACCCATGACTTCCGATTCATTTCCGTTTCTAACTGTCCGGAACCCCACCCTGAATATCCTTGGTAAACGTGGAATTTAGAAGGAGAATCAATCAGTTCTAAAAGAGTATCGAAACTCCTCGCGAGATATAATCCCGGAATCACTTCGATTCCCGGCTGAGATAAATTATTATTCTCGTGAAGAACGGAAATAAAAGTCGGATCCACCGGACCACCTGAGTAAATCGGAAGACTCCGACTTACTTGGTCCGGAATTCCTTGAATCACATCACCGATGGCCGCTTCCTGCTTTTTATTCAAAACCAAACCGAACGCACCTTGGCTGTCGTGTTCTATCATAAGAATCACCGTTTGATTAAAGTAATCCATCACGATAGAGGAATTGGAAATTAAAATCTTTCCGTTGTACGTTTCTTCCATTCTTGTTAACCGATCTTAGACCGTTCCTATCTTTTAGACGTTCCATGAATTTCAGAAAGAATTTTATATGCAATTTCCAACGTTGCAACATCCGAATTCCGATTCACGATCGGATCCGTTTCTTTTCTGATACAACGGATGAAATGTTCGTGCTCTTGTTTTAATGGATTATCTTTGTGGACGAAGATTTTTTCTACGATCGATTCCTGGCGGTATTTGATTTCTTCGGATAAAAGAAGAATATCGGAAGTCGCTTGTCTATGAAGTTCGATTTCCTGATCCGTAAAATCCAACATAATATAAACGTCTTTTTGAGTGATGTTTAATGTTCTGATTTTTGCTTGAGTTGCTCGAGAAGCTGTAATGCTAGCGAGACATCCATTTTCAAATTCTAGTAATACGTTGGCGATATCTTCGTGATTCGACTGAACTTTCGTTCCGGATGCGGACAACTTTTTTACCGGAGAATTGACAAGGTTCAATACGATGTCGATATCATGGATCATCATATCGAGAACGACTCCGACGTCCTTGATTCTTGGATTGAAAGGAGCCAATCTTCGTGATTCGATCAGTAACGGATCCTTTACGATCTTGCCTAATTCTAATACAGCTCCGTTGAATCTCTCAACGTGACCAACCAGTAAGACTAAATTTTTATCGGCGGCGATCTTTACTAATTCCTTTGCCTGTTCGGTCGTCTCCGCGATGGGTTTTTCGACTAATACATGTTTGCCGGCTTCCAAGGCTTTCTTAGCTATATCATGATGTAGGAAGGTTGGAACTGCAATGATGACTGCATCTACTTTTAGAATTAATTCCTCAAACGAGGAGAATGCAGAAGTCTTATGTTTCTCGGCCATCTGCTTGGCTCTTTCTAAATCGGCATCGTAGATTCCTACGAGAGTTGCATCCCCTAGAGTTCTTGCTACGTTCACATGATATTGACCCATGTGTCCGGTTCCGATCACGCCTAGTTTTACTCTTTCTGTCATTTTTTATCCTTTTCTCTTACGCTTGTTTCTGCGTTCTTCGGGGAATTCCCGAGCGTCTTCTGATAATAAAAAACAGCCTGAAGTTCTTTTTTTTGAATCGAATCTTTCAGGCTTACGTTCTTCTTTATTTTGTGAAAATTTTTCCCTTGGAACCGGGGATGTTCTCGCCGGATTCTCTCGCGAATTCTTCGATCAATTCTCTTTGTCGTCGCGTTATCTTTTTTGGAATTTCGATTCTTACGATAACGTGTTGATCGCCTTTTCCGTAAGCTCCAAGATACGGCATCCCATGTCCTTTCAATCGGAAGACTTGCCCTGATTCCGTTCCTTCCGGAATTTTCATCTTGGCCTTTTTGCCGTCTATCGTTGGAACTTCGATCTCCGCACCCAAGATGGCTTGCGCTAAGGTTATCTTTCGTGTAAGAATAAGGTCGTTGCCTTGGCGTTCGAATAACTCGTGTTTTTTGATATGAGTTACTACGTAGAGATCTCCGTGTGGTCCGCCGTTAGGTCCAGCTTCGCCTTCTCCGGAAACTTTTAATCTGGAACCGGTTTCGATTCCGGGTGGTATTTTTATATTGATGGTTCTTCTTTTTTCTTGAAGACCTTGTCCATTACAAGATTTGCATGGATTGGAAATCGTCGTTCCTTTTCCTCTACAAGTAGGGCAGGTGGTCGCTACGGAAAAGAAACCTTGCGTTCTTCGGATTTGACCGGAACCTCCACAATCGCCACATGTCGTTGGAGAACTTCCTTTCGCCGCACCGGAACCGCTACAGTCCGGACAGGATTCCAATCTTGGAATTTCAATTTTGTATTCTCTTCCTAAGGCGGCGTCTTCGAGCGATACTTCTAAGTTGTAGCGTAAATCGGATCCTCTCTGCGGACCGGATCTTCTTCCGCTTCCCCCGAAACGTCCACCACCTTGTCCGCCTCCGAAAAAATCACCGAAGATATCCCCGAAATCTCCAAAGATATCGGAAAAATCAGTATAAGCCCCTTGCCCATATCCGGCTCCACCTGCGCCAACGCCGGCTTTTCCAAATTGATCATAGGCCTGACGTTTTTTCGCATCGCGAAGAACCTCATATGCTTCCGTGGCTTCTTTAAATTTTTCTTCGGATTCCTTATCACCTTTGTTTTTGTCGGGGTGATATTTGATTGCTAACTTTCGATAAGCGGATTTGATCTCTTCGTCGTTAGCCGTCTTGGAAACTCCAAGAATATCATAGTAACTTCTTTCACTCATTGTTTAATTCCAAGTAAAGCGCTGATTCTTATTGGGTAAGTTTGATTGCGAATTCAACACCTTCGATGTCCTTGAGAATACCCGCGTTCGTCCTTGCGGCCGAACGCGGGTTTGATTACTCAAAGTTTTTACTTTTTCTCATCATCCACTACAGTATAATCTGCGTCGACGACCTTTTCCCCGTTGTTGGCGGAATTGTCTCCAGCCCCCGGTCCGGGTCCTCCAGAGGAGGCACCTGGCTGTTCCGAACCTGGAGCTCCTTGAGAATAAATCTTCGTTGCGATGTCGGATGCGATTTTGGAAATCGATGCTTTCGCAGATTCGATTCTTGCTTTGTCATTGCTTTCGATCGCTTCACGAGCGCGTTTGATTTCGTCGGTCGCGAGTTGTTTCTCGTTCTCGGCGATTTTATCTCCGGCTTCGTTCACGGTTTTTTCCAAAGAATAAGCAAGAGTGTCTAACTCGTTCTTCGCTTCGATAACTTCTCTTTGAGCCTTGTCAGCCGCCGCGTGAGCTTCGGCGTCTTTCACCATCTTTTGAATTTCATCTTCGGACAATCCGGAAGAAGATTCGATACGAATCTTTTGTTCCTTGCTCGTTCCAAGATCTTTCGCGGATACGTGAACGATACCGTTCGCATCGATGTCGAACGTAACTTCGATTTGTGGAACTCCTCTTGGTGCGGGTGGAATTCCGATCAGATCAAAACGACCGAGAGTTCTGTTCGCGGATGCCATTTCTCTTTCTCCTTGGAGAACGTGAATGGAAACCGCAGACTGATTGTCCGCCGCAGTCGAGAACACTTGCGATTTTTTTGTTGGAATCGTTGTGTTTCTTTCGATCAGCTTGGTCATCACACCACCGAGGGTTTCGATTCCAAGAGACAACGGAGTTACGTCGAGAAGAAGAACGTCGGAAACTTCTCCCGCTAATACTCCACCTTGAATCGCGGCTCCAACGGCTACGACTTCGTCCGGGTTTACGGATTTATTCGGTTCTTTTCCGAAGATCTGTTTTACCAGTTCTTGAACCGCTGGAATCCGAATCGATCCACCCACAAGAATCACTTCGTCGATCTCAGAAGCCTTTAGTCCCGCGTCACGAAGCGCGTTTTCACAAGGAATTCTCGTACGATCTACAAGAGACTTTGTAAGTTGATCGAACTTCGCTCTCGAAAGAGTCATGTCCAAATGTTTTGGACCGGATGCATCCGCAGTGATGAACGGAAGATTGATCTGCGTGGACATCGTTCCCGAAAGTTCTATCTTCGCCTTTTCTGCGGCTTCTTTTAATCTTTGTACGGTGTTCTTATCCGCGGAAATATCGATTCCGGTTTGATTCTTAAATTCGGAAATCATCCACTCCATGATCGCCATGTCGAAGTCGTCTCCACCGAGGTGAGTATCTCCGTTCGTGGACTTTACTTCGAAGACTCCGTCGGCGAGTTCAAGAATCGAAATATCGAACGTTCCTCCACCAAGATCGTATACGGCGATTTTAGAATTTACATTCTTCTTATCAAATCCGTAGGCGAGCGCGGCCGCGGTCGGTTCGTTGATGATTCTTTCCACTTCGAGTCCGGCGATTCTTCCGGCGTCTTTGGTCGCTTGACGTTGTTCGTCATTGAAATACGCAGGAACCGTAACTACTGCTTTCGTAACTTTGTGGCCGAGATAGTCTTCCGCGGTCTGTTTCATTTTCATGAGGACGCGTGCGGAAATTTCCTGAGGAGTGAATTCTCCCGCGGAAGTTTCAAACTTTACGCCTTCGTTTCCGGAACGAACCACCTTGTAAGAAACGTGTTTCATCTCGGATTCGCATTCGCTCAGTCTGCGTCCGATAAAACGTTTCGCAGAACGGACCGTATTTGCCGCATTGGTGATCGCCTGGTTTTTCGCAAACTGCCCAACCAGAGTTTCTCCTTTTGCTGTAAATGCTACGATCGAAGGAGTCGTTCTCGCTCCTTCAGAGTTTTGAATAACGACTGGGTCTCCACCTTCCATGACGGAAACGACCGAGTTTGTGGTTCCTAAGTCGATTCCTATGATTTTTTCTTTGGACATTGTTGTGCTCCTTTATACTTCCCTGAGATTCTAATTATGCCTTTGGTTTTCCGATCCGAACCCTTGCAGGTCGAAGCGCGAACTTCTCTTCGTTTTCCTTATAGAAGTAACCGGGTTGATAAACTTCAATTACGGTTTCTTCCGAATATTGATCCCCTTCTTCAGAAGAAAGCGCTTCCATCGACATCGGATCGAAGGATTCTCCTTTCGGATCAAAGCGAACTACATTCGATTTTTCTAAAATGGAATAGAATTCCTTTAGGACCATCGCGACTCCGTCCACGAAAGGTTTTAATTCTTCCGAAGTTGTCTGAGTCGTCGCGACACGTTCCAGGTTATCGATCGGATTTAAGAATCCCGTAACGAGAGATTTTACCGCTTCTTTTCGGATCGATCCGAATTCTTGAGCGGAACGTCTTTTGAAGTTCTGAAACTCTGCCCTTTCTCTCGCCCACGAATCCTTTAAGGATTCGATTTCCTTTTTAGCGGTTTCTAATTCAATTTGAAGCGTGATTTCCGGTTCTACCGTTTCGGTTTGCGCCGTTGATTGTGTTGATTCTTCAGGATTCATGTTCTCTACTTTCGTTTCCTCTAATGTTACTGTTTGAGAATTTTTCTCTTCGGCCTTTTCTTCTCTGGAAGATTTGTTTTCTACGTTTTCGTTTTTGGCCATCGAATCTTCTCCCGTTATTTACTAATGCGCGTTACCATCTCCGAAACCAGTTTGGATGTGAAGTCCACAAGAGGAAGGGCTTTGTTATAGTCCATTCTCTGCGGTCCGATGATCCCCAGTGCTCCGATCTTTTTCTCTCCCATCTTATAGTTGGAAGTGATGATCGAAACTCCGGACATAAACTGATCTCCGTCTTTTCCGATGATCGTATAAACACCGTCTTGGTCGATATGTCCCGAAAAGAATCCTCGTAAGAATCCTTGGTCGTCTAGAAGAGAAAGCACTTGTGAAAGTTGTTCTTCCTCGTCTCTAAAATTCGAATACAGATTCTTAAATCCGTCGATATACAAGGTGACTTCGGAATTATCCGGAGTCATCGCCGAAGAAATCAGAGGAGCGATTCTCGTAAAATCCTCCGGTCCGTCTCTTCGTACCATCAGCTTCGGGACCACTGTATTCTGAATTTCGAATATATCATATCCTCGCAAGTTGTCGTTCAGATATTTCGAGATCTGATAAAGCGCTTCTTGCGAATAATTTTGATCCACGAAAAAATTTCTATTGAGGACGGTTCCCGATCTCATTACGAGAATCATAAGAATTTCGTCCCCATGAACGTGGATGAGTTCTAAATGTTTCAGTGTGTCCAAATTCTTCGCAGGACCGATTACGATTCCCGCAGCGTTGGACAAGGAAGAGAGGACCGAGGCTGTAGCTTTGAGGATCTGATCCAATTTAAACTGCATCTTCAGGTATTCTTCCTGGATTCTTTGTTTTTCTTTGAGGGTTAGTTCATACATTGTTACGAGGGAATCGACGTAGAATCGATATCCTCTTTCCGTAGGAATTCTTCCGCCGGATGTATGCCGAGAAGCAAGGTAACCAAAATCCTCCAGGTCTTTGAGAACGGCGCGTATCGATGCCGGAGAAAGTCCGATGTCGTGTTTATCAAAGAGCGTCTTCGAACCAACGGGCCGATTCTCCAGAATAAACTCATCTACAAGGGCTTTCAGAATTCTTTTATGACGGTCAGAGAGATCCATGCTTCTTTTTTAGCACTCTGAATGTTAGAGTGCTAATCCATACAATAAGTTTCCGAATTTGGGATAAAAATGTCAAGGAAGAAAGTCGTTCAGTGACTTCCGGGCAAAAAAATCGAAAAAATTTTAGCAATCTGCCCGGAAGAGTGCGCGAAGAATTCGTTTTTTGGAAGGAATTTTGGAGTGGAAAACAGGTGATTTTCCGTTTTGGAGCATTCTTCCTTTTCCTGGGATTTTTTTGAAAAAGGGACGAAAGGTCGGAACTTCGACCTAGATCCGGATTTCGGAAATCGACCGAACCCATGCCGAGAAGATTTGAAACCCAGGATCCCAATTCCCGAGTTGAGATTGGGCGTTGATATGTCCGAGTTCTCCGAGATTGATTGTCTCGAGATTCCAGAGTTTTCCCAGATTCTCAGAAAACTCGGTTTTCGAATACGGATCGTTTTCGCTGAAGAGGAGAACTCCTTGGGTTCCCAGAGGTTTTTGCGGGAACTCCCCAAATTCTTCCAGACCTTTCGGAAAGACCTTTGAATTCGGGTCCGGAGGCGCGACCAAGAAAACTCCCCGAATCCGATTCGAAAGTCGACCGAGCGTTTTTGCGATCAAAAGACAGCCGAGGCTATGACCGATGAGAATTGAATTCTCCGATCCTTCCGTCCTTTCGATTTGTCGGACCAAACTTTCTTCCCAAACGGAATAGAGCGGATTCTCCCAATCCTCTTGTTGAATTCTTTTGAATCCGTGAAGTTTCTCCCAATGGGTTTGCCAGTGTTCTGGACCGGAATTCGAAATCCCGGGAATCAAAAAGGTTCGCATTGTTGTCTTCTCATGGTTCGGTCTTTTTTTGTTCGATTCTCCAGAGAACGGAGAATCTGGATTTCCGGAAAACGTGCGCTTTCGTCGAGAAGCGGTTTTGGACGAAATTCCGACCAAAAAAAGAAGGTTCGGAGGATCCCCGGACTTCGGCCGTTTTCTCACAGAATTCCGCTCAACATAGGAGTTCCTACGTTTTCCTTGTCAAGTCTTCTTGTTCGTTAAAACAGAAAATATTCTTATATGGTAAACGGAATCTCAGAATTCTATAGAATTCCATAAGTTGGAAAACAACACTTTCCGAATTTCGGTCTTCCGTCGATCTTACTAAAAGAGAATGAATTCCCGCAAAACAAGGCTCACGATCTTATTTTCTTTTATCTGTCTTCTTTTCTTGATCCTCATCGGGAGAGTCGTCTTTCTTACATTTCTGAACGAACGAGAAGTCGTCCTCAAAACCGGAGATCGGGTCATGCGAGGTGCGATCTATGATCGCCGAGGAATTGAACTCGCGATGACCGTTGATTCCGCGACGATCGGAATTTATCCCGCAAACATCTACGATCCGAATTTCACCGCAGTTCAACTCGCGCCTTATCTCGAAATGTCTCCCGAAAAAATCGAAGCGATGATTCGGGAAAAGAGCCGTTACTTTCTCCTCAAGAGGGAAATCGACGAAGCCCTCGGAAACAAGATCATGGATCTTTCTCTTCCGGGTGTAAGAAGAGAAAAAGAATACAAAAGAGTTTATCCGCACGGAAATCTTGCTTCGAGTCTTGTCGGGTTTACGGGAATGGACGACGATCGCGCGCTCTCCGGTTTGGAAGTGCAATACAACCAAGACCTCATGACTCCGACGGAATCGGATTCTTCTCGTGGAAGTAATTTGCATCTTACCATCGACGGTTTGATTCAATACAAACTTGAAAAGGCTCTCGGCAAACGTTTTGAAGAAACCGGATCCAAAAAAGCGATCGGGATTCTTATGGAAATCAATACCGGAAGAATTTTGGCTTCCGCTTCGTTTCCGGCGTTCGATCCGAACCAGTACAACGAATCCGGAGAAGATTCTCATACAAACTGGGCGATCCGTCACGTCTACGAGCCCGGTTCCACGATGAAAATTTTCTTGGCCTCCATTCTATTCAATGAAAATCTAATACGTCCTGACGAGAAGTTTCACTGTCCCGGTTATATTGAACTCGGTAAAACGAGAATCAAATGTACGGACGCGCACGGGCATCTGAACCTGGAAGAAATTCTTCAATACTCTTGCAACGTCGGAATCATCAAAGCCTCACAAAGAATTCCGGAACCTCTTCTCTACGATTATATGAAGAAGTTTCAATTCGGAGAAAAGACCGGATTCTTACCGAACGAATCGGTCGGTTACTTTCCTCCTTTGAAAAAATGGACTCCCGCCACGACGATGTTTATGGCGATCGGACAAGGTGTTTCCGTGACTCCGATTCAACTCGTGGCTTCCGCCGCTTCGGTTGTCAACGGAGGAAGAATGCTGACGCCAAGAGTTGTCTCTCACTTCAGCGATTCTTACGGAGAAATTCTTCACGAATTCAAAACTCAGGAAACCCCGATCGGAATCCGAGAATATACGACCGAAAGAATTTTGAGAGCGATGACCCGAGTCGTTCAATCCGGAACCGGTAAGAACGCTTACATTCAAGAGTATTCCATCGCGGGAAAGACCGGAACCGGACAAAAAGCCGTATCAGGAAAAGGTTATGTAGAAGGTCTTTGGTCCGCTTCGTTTCTCGGATTCTTTCCGGCAGAACGACCCAAGGTTGTAGGCTTGATTCTTTTTGACGAACCGAAAGGAGGAACTCATTCCGGAGGAGGGCTTGCGGCGCCCGTTTTCAAAGAGGTGGTGGAAAATATCATTCCGATCATCGAACAAGGGGAAAAGACGCTCAACGTTTCTCTCAAACGTTTTCAAAGAAAGAATTTGAAAGTTGTGGAACCGGGAGAAGTTCCCGATCTCTTGGGAAAAAGCAAAAGAGAAGCCCTGGAAATATTGAGGCCTCTGGGAGTTCCGGTGAAATTTCATGGAAGCGGATTTTGTTATCAACAAGAGCCGAGCGCCGGAGAAAAGATCGGCGACGGAAGACTGAATTTATATTTTAAGTAAATAGAATATTCTATAATCCTAAAATGAATACTTCTTCAGACGAATCCGTCCTTTTAAAAAATCTGAAAGCCTTGTCTTCAGTTTCACCCGGAATCGAAGAGAGAATTCTTCAATCCGAAAGAAAACTGGAAGTCAAAACTTCCAAGACGGGATTTCCGATTTTGGTCGCAGATGGGATTTCTCTCCACAGCGCTATGGATCCGGTCACCGAATCCAAACGTCTTCTCGAAGGTTTGAAAAAAGAGGACGAAGAAAGGGTTTTTCTTTTTTTCGGAGCGGGAATCGGTTATTCCATTCAAGAGAGTTTGAAACGGAAGAACGTGACGACGGTCTGGATGGAGGCGGAGGCGATCGTGTTACGTTATGCGCTTTCGTATTTCGATTATTCCGAATTCATAAAATCCGGTTCTTTGCGAATCTTACTATCTCCAATCCTCGAACAGGATCTTTATGCCGCTTTTCGCGGAATTTCCGGATTCCCGATCAGTTTTATCGCACATCGTGGAAGCAACCAATGGAAAAAAGAATCCTATGAAGAATTGAGATTTATCGCGGAAGGTTTTTTTCATAAGAAGGACGTAAACATTTCCACGCTCACTCGTTTTGAAAGAATCTGGACTCGGAACTTCATCACCAATCTTCCCGCACTTTCCGGAATGCAACCGATCAAAACCTTGTTTGGAATCTGCGAAGGGAAGGTTGATGTTCTCGTATGTGGGGCGGGTCCGTCCCTTCTTCTTTCCTTGGAAGAAATTCGAAGTTACAGAGAACGTTATGTGATCATTTCCGTGGACACCGCTTTGATGGTTCTTTGGAACTCGGGAATCGATCCCGACCTGGTTTTTTCCGTGGATCCACAAGCGCTCAATTCCAAATATCTGGAAGGATATAACGGAAAAGCAAAAATCGTTTTCGATCCGACTTCTTCGTATCATTCGCTTCGTTTGCCCGGAGAATTTAAGCGCGGTTTTTTTACTTCATCACCGTTTCCTCTGATCAAGATTCTTTCATCTAATCCGGAAGAAGAAATCGGAGTCATCGATTTCGGCGGTTCCGTTTCCACAAACGCGGTCAGTCTTGCGGAAAGGATGGAAGCGAAGAATGTTCTTTTAGTAGGACAAGATCTTTCCTTTCCGGATAAACTCGCTCACTGCAAAGGTGCGGTCTTAGAAGAAAGGCTGAATTATATCGAAAGTAGAAAGTTAAGAAGAGAATATCACAATCACAAACAGATGACTGCTCTTCCGGTAAAACACGCTCCTTCCTTAAAAGGCGGAACCATTCGAACCAACGAAAAACTAATGATCTTTAAGAAATGGTTCGAAGACCATCCCAAAAAAAATCCATGGTTTAACCTCGGACGGGAAGGCGTTGTCTTGGAAGGAATTCCCAATCCAAAATTCTCGGAATATATTCAAAATAATGAATGTAATTTCGATGTTGTTGGATCGGTGCGTGAGAAAATCGAAAGGCTCTGTGAATCTAAGGATGGCACATTGACTTCGATCGGGTTCGAAAACATCGATCTTCGGAAAAGAATTCTTTCTGAACTAACAAGTCTTTCCATACAGCTCAAAGGATTTTCGGAAAAGGTCAAAAAGGGAAAAGTGCTTTCGGATCGTCTTTATTCTCAGATCAAATCCGAAGATCGGTTTAAGGATCAGATTCTGAAGAGCTTAAAAGAAATGGATCGGATCGACGAGGAAGTTTCTTCCAGAAAAGGACTCACTGAAATTTTAGGAATGAGCATTCAAAGAACGGTTCTTATGATTACGGAAGGGTATGAAGGCGGCTTAACTTTGGAAGAGAAGAAAAATGAAAGACTGGGAATCGCCAAAAAAAGCCTTCTTTTGTATCAAGGGTTGGAAGACGCCTGCACTCTTCATTCTAAACTCATTTCAAAAACGATCGTTCAGCTTTCTAAATCCTAATTCTTCTTGGATTACCCTTCGTGTCTCGTTCGGAGAAGAATATTCAAAAAATATCATTCCACCTTTTTGGAATTCTTATAAGAATCTGACTCTTTGTCGCTTAACAAATATGAACAAATGTTCACTTGGGTCATTTTTTATCCGAGCGATTCGAGTTTTTGTTGATTCTAATTTAAAATCGATTCTTTTTTTCCAAAAAATAAAGAGGCGGGACTATGGGGATTCTGAATTTTGCGACGTTCGCGTTATTTGCATTTGCTATTTTTGTTATGAATTGTAATCCGAAGGAGGACGATAAAACAAAGGATTTTATCGCGGCGAGGGCTTTGATCGGTTGTTCTTCCTTGGATGAATGTTTTTCGAACATGGCTTCTCTTTCCAAAACGGGAGCTTCTTTTCAGGTGTTTAAGAAGAATGGAACTCGCGTTTATTTAAAGGAAACCGGTGATTTGACCTCCACAAAAACAGGACCGATCTTTTCGGCTTCGAAGTTGGTCACCGCATCTTTGATCTTACGACTTGTAGATCAAGGATTGATGAGTTTGGATGAAACAACGGGAACAAGGCTCGGATGGACCGGTGTAAAAGGGCAGATCAAGCTCAGACAACTTCTTGCGTTTACTTCCGGACTCAACCCGAGTTCGCCGAGCGCGGAAAGTAAAAGTTGTATCTTTACTCTTCCCGCAGGCGCTAGTGCCACTGATAAAAATAACTGCGTTACTTCGATACGAGATTCTACACAAACTCTAAAAGCGCCGGGTGACGTATTCTATTATAATTCTTTTCATATGGCGGTTGCACAAAGAATGGCGGAAATCGCCGCAGGTCAGACTTGGCAACAAATCTTTGATACTGAATTTGCGGCCGCGGGAAAGTTAAATTTTTCCGCAACCGATCCGGACAATGGAAAATGGTATGCGGATATTACGAGCAAGTCCGGTGACGGAAGTTTGGCCGGCGCCTACGGTCTATTTATCAACGCGGTGGATTATTCTAAAATTCTCAACATGTTGATCAACGACGGAATTTATACTCCCGCAACGGGAGCTCCGGTTGCGATATTGACCGGTGGTTCGAGAGTTGCGTTAATTCGAGAACTCTTTAGCGATCAGTATCAATCTCAGACTACGATCGAATATTCACAATTTGCGGCTTTTGGTTATCGTTGGCATTACGGTCTCGGGAACTGGAGATTTTGTTCAACTCCGGATGTTCCCAGCACTTGTGAATTGGATATCGTCTATCATAGTTTTGGTGCGAACGGATTCTATCCTTGGATCGATCGGAATGCAGGTTATTATGCGGTTGTCGGAGTGAATAACTTCAACACGAATGTTTTCAGCGTTTTTTCTTTACTTCAACCGAATTCGACTTCTTTGTTTTTTGGACAAGATGCGAAACGTTTTATTCCTCCTTTGCTTCAGTGATATGGATCAACGGATTCGCTCGAATTCGAAACAATTGTCCGGGTCGCTATCATCGGCGGCTCCCGAGATGGCGAAGTTGAAACCTTCTCGAGTGCTCTCGACGATCCACCAGTGAGCCCAGTCTAGAACCCAAGGATCGAATGGATTTTCACGGTTCGGTTTTAAGACTTTGATTTTTAAATCCGAACCGTTGATATCCCATCTGCCCTTTTGAATTTGAGGTTTTGAATCCGAGGAGCGTTCGATCGTCTGCGTAAATGTTCCGTTTGCCTTCAAGTCCAAGACGATTCTTGTCTTTCGGTAATCGGCGAAATATTCCCAAGAACCTGCTAAATCTTTTCGCGTGACTTTTTCCTTTGTCGGCTCGGGAAGAAATGCGGGACCACATTGAACGAAGAATAAAAAGATAAGGAAAGCCACTCGTTTCATAGAAGTTCCGAAAGTGGAACAATTTGGAAGATCGTCAATTCAATCCTCGAGAAGCTGAATCCCAGGATATAATTCGCTTTCGAGTTCTATACCCGAATTGTAAACGAGTTCAAACGGAACAATACATAGCTTTGGAATTTTACTTCGAGATGAAATCGTTCGAAGCACCTCCGAAACGTTTTGATCTTGAGAATTTTGTTCCGATTCTTCTCAAAAATAATTTTCCAGGCAAGAATGCTTCGTATGGAATCAAGGATTCAAATCGAATACGTATTCCAATACGGAGTTGTCACCGCCGTAAAGATTGTAGTTATTTCTTCTTGCCTGGGCTCGTTCTTCCGGAGTATTCCAGAGCGTGTTTTGTCCGACGGGTGCGTAATGTAAGTTGGACTCGTGAGCCTTTCCATTCACGAAAAGTCCGGCATTCTGAGAAGTTACATAAAAACTGATTTCGTCTTTTTCCTTTGCAACGAATTCAACGATCAAAGCTTGTCCGTCGATTTCCGTGTTATTGAATCCATCGATAAAGAATTCCAGATAAGCCAGATACCGTTTTCCGATAACGGTTTGAAACTTTGGTAGATTGTCCTCAACGAATAACAAAGGTACGTTTTCACTTGTTTCCTCGTTCTTAATATAAACGAGAATCCCACCGCCGGCCATCCATTCGTCTCCCTTGAGAGTAAGAGATTTTGGATTTGTAGAATTGGGAACGCAAGGAAGAGCAACGCCGTTTTCGTCCATTTCACGAACGGTGGTAAACGAGTGTGCATTGACTTGCGAGGAAATCGAGACATTTTGAAGGAGAAGAGCAGAGAGAACAGGAGGAACAGTGTTCTCGCTCCGAGAACACTGTATCACCGAAAGGAAAAGAAAGATCACTCCGATTCCGAAGAATTTACGTTCCATTGTATTTGCTCAGGTCTTTGTTTTTTGGATGGATTCCGCTTCCTTGGGAATCGGTTCCGACTCTTTATAAGCCCTGAGATATAAAAGTTTTTCACAAAAGATCTATTTTTCGAATTTTTTTCTTTTTTTCGATTGACGGAAATTGTGCACCGCAATACAAAAGGATTGTGCGATGCACAAAAGAATCGATCTCAAGGAGAAAAATCGAATGGAAAAGCAAATTCTAGATGTTCTGAATGCGGGTCTTGGACTCATCAAAGCTGGTCAAGAAGGTCTGGGTAAAGCGAAAGCTGATCTCGAAAAAACCT
Organism: Leptospira stimsonii; assembly: GCF_003545885.1. Taxonomy (NCBI): domain Bacteria; kingdom Pseudomonadati; phylum Spirochaetota; class Leptospiria; order Leptospirales; family Leptospiraceae; genus Leptospira; species Leptospira stimsonii. The sequence goes on along the minus strand of NZ_QHCT01000001.1, from coordinate 105,043 downwards.
ATTTGGAGCTTGTTACGAAAGGAGCTTCCGACAATTCTGAAGCGACTGTCAAAATCCGCGAGACTGTTGATAAAGTTCTCAACGACATCAAAGAAGTGTCTTCTGTAGCCGGAAAAAACTACGAAGAAACCAGATCTAAGATCATCGAAAACTACAACAAAATCACCGAAGAGATCAAAAACAAAATCCCTGAAGGCCAAATTGAAGCTGTAAAAGCTAAAATTAACGAAGTGGCTGAAGCGATTAAAAACACTACTTCCGGAAAAGCACCCGCTTCTAAATAAGAATCGAGTTCCCATTTCCCTCTCGGGCGGGTTGAAACCCGCCTGAACCCTTTCTTCTTTCCTTTCTTGACAATCGTTCCCCTGTCGATACACTTTCTCACCTATGAGCATTCGATATCGATGGATTCTTCTTTTTCTCTTAGCCGGCTTCTTCTTCTCCGTTCAAAGCCTATTTTCACAAAATATCGTTCCTGTTCCTGCACATTCTTCTTCTGAAAATCAAGATTCGGATTCGAAGAATCTCGATTCTCCAGCGCAGGGAAAAACGAAAGAAACGTCTCTTTCTCAAAAGGAAATTCGAATGAAGAAAAAATTCTTCCTTGGAGGAATCTATTTTCCAGGTTACGGTTCTGCGATTTTAGGTTGGAACGCCTGGGAAAAAGTGACGATCGGAATTCAATACTATCAGAACTCGAGTCAAGTGAACGGAGACTTTGATTCCAGATATTCTTACTTTTTAGGTTACGGAGTCGCAAGACAATCCGACCGAGAATCGAAAAACGCGGGTGGAGGAATCTTTCTGAATTATTTTTTGGCGGATTCTTCCGTTTATATTCCCGTCCAGGTCGGAGGGGAATTTATGAGAAACACGAGACATGACCAATTTATCGATACGCGAGGCGGGCAATCGTATCAAAACGAAAGAGTGAATTTTGATTACGGTCCTCGCTATTATGCGGGAACAGGAATCGGAGTCCGTCATCAGTTCGAATCCGGATTCTTCTTTGGCTTCGAGGTCGTCGTGAGAACCTTCGGTCGTTATCACAAAAACGTTTCTCTCAATACGTTAGAATATGGAAATCGTTCTGCTACGATCGAAGATTACTGGATTCGAAAAGAAGAATTGAAACGGGACCACGCCGGGAAAGTTTCCGATGCGGGTTTTGATCTCGCGGTTGGAATCGCTTTTTGAAAAAAGAGATTTTTCTTAGATGATCGAAAAAATCAAAGATCGAAGAGATTTAAGTCGACCTCTCGTTTTTGCTCACAGGGGTTTGAGCGGAACGTTTCCTGAGAATACGATGATCGCTTTTCGAAAAGCGATCGATGCAAAGGCGGATTTGATCGAATTGGATGTGACTCTTTCGGAAGATCGGGAAGTGGTCGTGATCCACGATGACGATCTGGATCGAACGACAAAACTCGTCGGGAACGTTCGAAATTTCGATTCGGAAATATTAAGCGAATTGGACGCGGGCTCTTGGTTTTCTAAAAAATTCAAGAAGGAAAGAATTCCGTTTCTAAGAGAAGTTTTGCGTCTGATTCGAAAATCCAAGACGGATTTGAATATCGAGATCAAATCCACTGGTATGGATTTTCCGATGAGAGAAGATTCCATCGAAAAGAGAGTTTTGGATTTAGTTCTGAAGAATGGACTTGAAAAGAGAATCGTGATTTCCTCGTTTTCTTGGGAATGTTTGGAGAGGGTTCGTAATTTTAATTCTAAGATTAAACTGGGCGTTTTGGTCGGGGATGATGAAAGCGGGAATCTGGAAGAGGCGATCGTTTTTGCCGAGAAGATCGGGGCATGGAGCATTCATCCTTCCAGAGAAGAAGCGAAGGAAGTGAATCTGAAAAGGATTCAAGAGAAGAATTTTTTGTCGGTCGTTTATACGGTGAATGAAGTCGATGAGATGAAACGTTTTTTGGATCGGGGCGCGGACGGTCTTTTTACAAATTTTGCGAAGGACATGAGGAGGCTTCTAAAGAAAGCATATTAGATTTTTATGTTTTCTTTGGACGGTTTTTTTAGGAAGGCGGCGCTTCGAGAGGGTTCGGTGTTACCCTGAGAATACGGGAAATCCTTTTTTGCGACCGTTCTAATTGCCAGATGAAGCTGTAGACCTTGTGGTCGATGGGTTGTCCCACCCAAAACTTTCTCAGCGAGATACCGACTTCTTTCGATTCGAGATACAAAAGAAAATTCAGGAGGAAACAACGGGAAACCCCGTGAGCTTCCGCCAACGTTCCCAGGAGTAACCAATCTCCGGTTTTCATTCTCACGTTCACTCTCTTTAGTTTACCGACGTTCTTCTGATATTTCCTTTTTCCCGCATTCGAATTCAATCTCCTCATGGAAGAAATAAAAACTGCATATTTCTTCACGAGAGATCGGATCCTCTCAGGAAGAGCGCTTCTTTCTTCCGCCGATAAATTCTCTAAATACTTTTCCGGGATCAGAATGGTCTCGGCTTCGGAATGAAATTCCCGAATCTTAGAAGTAATCTTCGGTTCGCTCTGAAAAATGAATTTCCTCATATTCAAAACGGTTCTCTCGAGTTTTGAAGAATCCGGACTTTGGGAAAAAAAATTATGTTTTTGCATCAAATGGACACAAAAACACATCTAACTAAGTATTGTTCAGAATACAAAGAGGCTCGATTCCTTCTTCAAATTTGAATTGTAACCTCATCGTAATTCGAATCCAACGGATATCTGTCAAATTTTCAAAAAGGACCAAACAGTTTTTATGAATCATTTTTTCTCCGCTCTCAAATTTGCGCTCAATACGAAGAATAATTCCACGAAAGGAATTCTAGAAGAAGAATTCAAACTTTCCCTTGGAAACGAAACCGTAGGAATTCTTAAATTCTTTCCGGAAAAAAGAAAAACTTTCAAAGGGGCGATTCTTGCGATCAACGGGATGGCCTATCTTGGAAATCAAGATCCTCGTTTCAAAGCGGTCTGTCGCGGAATGGCCTCTTGCGGATTTTTGGTCTTTTCTCCGCAGATGCAGGAGATCAGCGAGTTTAAGATCCGTCTCGAGAGTATTGAAAAGATCAAAGGTCTGATTCTCAATCTTTCCTCGAATCCTGAATATTGTCCGGATGGTAGAATCTCCTTATTCGCTCCTTCGTTTTCAGCGAGTATGGGTTTGATCGCGGCCGCGACTCCGACGATCGGAGAAAGAGTAAAATCCATTTGTACGATCGGCGCCTATGGAAACGTTCAGACGACTCTTGATTATCTCATGTCGGCGGAAGGTTCGGATGAATACGGGAGAATGATTCTTCTTTGGAACTTCGTTCATTTTGGAATCGGGGAGAATGAAGAAGTAAGAAGAGCGCTTCACGCGTCTATCTTGGACGGAAGTTTTCTTCGGGAAAGTCCGGAACTACCGAAAGTTTTAGAAAGCTTACAGCCCGCCAATCGAGAAATTTTTAGAAAGCTCAAAGAAGATCGAAACTATCGTTCGGAGATCTGGAACCGAATCGTTCAGAACGCGGGACCGTTTCGTTCCTTTCTCCAAGACCTTCAGGTTTATAATAAATTGGAGGATTTGAGAGCGCACGTTTCCCTCATTCATGGAGTGGAGGATAACGTTGTCCCTGCCTCCGAATCTTCTCTGATTTTGGAACGTTTGTTGGAGAGGGACCTTCCGGCAAATCGATCGAAGTTGGTTTTGACTCCTTTGATCTCTCACGGAGATATTGGAATCACATTGAAAACGCTTCCTTCGATCTTTCAGCTCTTAAACGGCTTTGCGTTCTTCTTTAAACACGCGGCCGCAAAAGCGTAGAATTTAGTTTCTTTCCACTGGATCGATGTCCGTATTGATCCAGTATTCGTCTCCATAGTCGAAGAACAATTCTTCTCCGGCTTTCACTTTTCGAATCGCCTCAAACCTCGCGGTTTTCCAACGAACCGATACGACTAACTTTACGTTCGGTTTTGTACTATGATTCATAAAGCGGGTATAATTACTTTCTTTGCCTTCCCCGTAGATCCAGTGATCCTTACAGATCCAAAGCAGATATTTCGATTCGCAATATTTGGAGGAATTCGCAATTCGATCGGTCAGGATCTTGCCTGTATAATATCCGATGGTATCGCCTTTGTTGACGTTTTCTTTCGGGAACAAACCCATTCCGATTCCGGGAATCGATGACGACTTAATTTCAAAATCCTTTTCCTTAAAGATACGGGAACGTGAAGACTTCTTACGTAATTGCATTTTTGAGACTCAAACTCCTAAAAAGAAAAGGATGGCTTATGAGTATCATTCCCAAGAGAGTATAAAATTTGCAACTGAATTCTTGTAACCCCTTTCAAAACTCATCTTCAACGGTTCTAAACCTTTGATTCTCAAAGGAGCTGATCGTACGGATTCTATCTTAGATGTTCTAACAATGGATTGGAAAAAATTTATCTTAGAATTCGATCGTTTCTTCTCATCGAATCGAACGGTTGATTTCGAGTTTCGATTTTTTTCCGGTCTGCGGATTTCCGTCTCTTTCCATAAAAAATGTTGCAGGTTGAAAAGAATCTTTTTCAAACAAGGAGTTCCTTTCTCTTCATTCAAAGTCGGGAATCACTCGCTTCTTTATTTGCTTCGAGTTGGGGATATTCATAAAACGTAAAGCGTGTAGAATTTAGACAAGACTTAAGTCATCGGTGTTTCATTCCGGTTTCTCCGAGTATTCTGAAAAACGGCGTCTTCAAAACATTCTTCTCAAACTCTCGATCGACAAACTTTGATTTGTCTCTCATTAAAACTTCTTGTCAGATGAATGCTCGAAGTGGACCTTATTCGTATGGAAAAACCTTATAGAAAGAACGTCGGGATGGTCGTCTTCAATTCCCGTGGAGAGGTTTTGGTCGGAGAGAGGCTCAATTTTCTCGGTTCCTGGCAATTCCCTCAAGGAGGAATCGACGAAGATGAGGACCCTGAAGCCGCCGCGCTTCGCGAATTGCACGAGGAGGTCGGGATCGATTCCGGAAAGATCGTTTCGGAATATCCGGATTGGATTGCTTATGATTTTCCCGAGAATCTTCCTCTCAATCGTCATCTTCAGAAATACAGGGGACAACTTCAAAAATGGTATTTGATCTTTTGGGACGGAGTAGCCGCAGACTGTGACTTGGATATTCACGAAAGAGAATTCGAATCCGTCCGTTTTATTCCGATTGAAAACACTTTGGAAACCGTGGTTCCGTTTAAAAAAGATGTATATTATAAAATCGTAAAGGACTTCGGTCCTAAGATTCAGACTTATTTGGAGAAAATGAAAACGAAATCATGACGGAAGAACGTTCTTTTTTTATCCCTCCAGGAGGACCTCCCGGTCCTGTGCCGGGCCTTCAGCTCGTTTTTAACGCCGTGGGAGAGCTTTCCCTTCGAAAACTCGTCTCTGATTTTTACGATCAGATTCCACAGAGCTCGATCGCATTTATGTTTCCGAAGAACGTGGAAGAAAGCAAAACAAAGTCCGCGGACTTTCTCATCCAAGTGACGGGCGGTCCACCGCTCTATTCTCAAAATTACGGGCCGCCTCGTATGAGGGCTCGACATCTTCCTTTTCCGATCGATGAAAAGGCAAGAAGAGTTTGGCTTTCCTGTTATCGTAAGGCCTTGGACGGTTGGGAGGCGGATTCTGTACAAAAGGAAATTCTCTGGAGTTTTCTGAAAGACTTTTCGGGATGGATGGTGAACTTGGAAAACAAGACGGAGGAGTCGAATGGCATCGAAGAATAACGTAAGAGCAAAAATTTTGGTCCGAGGAAAAGTGCAGGGAGTCGGCTTTCGTTATTATATTCTTCAGCGTGCCCAAGAATGTAGGCTCAGCGGATTTACCCAGAATCTTCCCGGAGGAGAAGTGGAAACCGTGGTCGAAGGTGATAAAATGTTTATCGAAGATCTCTACAAAGCGATTCAGAGAGGACCGAAAGGATCCGAGGTAAAGGAAGCGGTTATCCATTGGGAAGAAGCGAAAGGAAACTTTAGAACCTTCGAAATCAAGAAGTAGTTTTATTTTCCACCTCTTGCAATCGCAGTGTTCACCGATCGTTTGGAGTCTGGTTTCGAAGAAGTTTCTTCCACCTCCGTCACAGACGGTTCGGTTTCCGCTTCGATGAGCCATTCCGCTCGAACCTTATCCAATAACTTCTTTCGATTTTCCTTATATGCGATTTCACGCGTAAGTTGCTCGAATTGTATAATCGATTCTTCATGTTCTAAAGACGATTCCAAAAAACCGAATGCGCCTAAAAAGCTTAGGATCTTGGAAAACCAAGAGAGATTTTCCTTATAACAAACGTATTTGAGTTTTAAGATTGCTTCTTTAAAATCGCTCTTTCTGTAATAAGCCGCCAATTCGTTTTTTTCTTTTTTCAAAAGGAATAGGAAGATTCTTACGAGGTCTTTTTTGTAGGAATATTTTTCGATCATCACATGTATCAAGTTGAGAATCGTTTCCTCTTTTTTCTGGCAGATACACGAGATTTTTTTTCCCTTCTCATACCAATCACAAGAAATACAATCCGGATCCCTTTTCAGATTGTCGACAATCGAATAGGAAAATTCCTTATCTTCATCCAGGTTGATCATTACAAACTGTGAAAGGGCGTCGCTTTTCATCGACATCATCGTCTTTAACATTTTGATCGATTTTAATTCTTCCGCGGACGATCGTAGATTTTTTAGATGGTCGTGTTTTCGGGAAATATAATTCGCGAGAATTAGAAAATCCTTAAACGTTTCCGGTTCAAGATTTCCCAAACTTTCGCCGATGATCTTCAATTCTTCCGAAACGAATTTTTCTTCCATACTTGAGATCGAACCGGAGTAGTTTACATCGATTACGATTTCCTTCCTATGCTCCGTAATTAGATTCCAAGCGGTCTGATATTTTTCTTTGAGACGTTTTGAGAATTGATTGAGATAATAACTTTTGAGAATGTCGAAAGCCTTTCCTGAAAGATCATCAGCGACGTGAAAAAGCCCGGTCGTTTTTGTGACCGCGATATGTTCGTTCTCGTGGATCGTTTCGAAGATGATCTGAATCGAATCTTTGATCGTTTCTTCTTTTAGAAGTTCACTAAACGTAAAGGAATGGATCCATTTTTTGATATCGAAAGAATCTCTTACGAACGTAGACGCGCTTCCCGAGATTAGATATTCGAAAATGGAAATTAATTCGCTGATCTGAAACGGCTCACAACCTAAGATATAATTTTGGATCGCGAAGGAAGACTTGCTTAAACTGTTGAGATAGATTTCTTTTAGGTTTTCCCGATTGGAAGGTTTGAATTGTTTTTCTGAAATCAAACAGATACCGACCGTAAGCTGACTCGTTTCGGGGAGAAATTTGAACTCCGGGAATGCGAAGATCAGATTCATGTCGGACAATTTTTTGAGAGTGTTTATATAGATCGGTTTGGATCCTTCGTCTTTCCAGACCTTTAAAATTTTTCCGGAAAAGAATCCTTCCAACGTAGTATGGTTTCTGATCTGATAGAGAAGTTCGATTTCTTTAGGATTTAAAAAGATCGCTTCCTGATCGGTAGCGTCCGCCTCGTTTCTGAGATATAGATAGGTCGGCATGAGATTTTCGTATTTCTCATGGTCGTATAGGGATTCTTTCTCCAAACGCTCAACCTCACAAGACGAATTTCAAACCGAAAGGTGAAGAGATTCTACACTACATATAAATCGAGAATAGCAAAAAAAACCGATTCGAAGAATTTATGTTTCATTCCGGGACTTTTTTTAATGCGGCATTCCTTTTGAAATGACCTTCCAAATTCCCGAAAGGTCAAAGATTAGAATGATTTGAATCGTTACGATTGAATTCGATAAGACTTGCTCCGACTTTTAAAAAACGGATTATAGGTCTTTGTATACTGGGGGAGAATACTTGAAAAAGAGAAGATTGGGAAAATCGGGAATGGTTGTTTCAGAAATTTGTATGGGAACGATGACCTTCGGTTCTAGTTGTGACGAAAAGGAAGCATTCCGAATTTTGGACCGTGCATATGACGCGGGAATCGACTTTTACGATACGGCCGAAATTTACCCCGTTCCACCTGACGCTAGTTATGTGCATGAAACGGAAAAGATATTCGGCAAATGGCTCAAAACGAAATCGAGAGATTCGATTCTTATAGCGACCAAGGTTTGTGGTCCCGGACATGGTTGGTTTTCTCCGCCGGTTCGCGAGGGAAAAACGGCTCTGGATCGAAGAAATATCCGAGTCGCAATCGAAGGAAGTCTGAAACGTCTCGGCACCGATTTTGTGGACCTTTATCAAACCCATTGGCCCGATCACGATTTCGGATACGAGGAAACTCTTGAAGTTCTAACCGAACTCATTCAAGAAGGAAAGGTTCGTTATATCGGAAACAGCAACGAGACGGCTTGGGGAATGATGAAAAGTCTTTCCGTTTCGGAACGATACGGTTTCGCACGTTATGAATCCATTCAAAATAATTTCAGCATTCTGAATCGAAGATTTGAGGACGCGTTATCCGATATCTGTCGTAGAGAAAGTGTGAGTTTACTTCCGTATTCTCCGATCGCAGGTGGTGTGCTCTCTGGAAAATACAATTCTCCAAATCCTCCGCAGAACGCACGATTCAGTCGTTATATTAATTCCGGCGAAAGACAAAGAAAGATGGCGAATCGTTTTTTAAACGACGGGACCTTGGCTTCGACAGAGAAGTTATTGACGGTCGCAGAATTGGCGGGAATGTCTCTGACGGTTCTTTCCGTCGCTTGGTCCAAACAACACGACTTCGTTGCGTCCACGATCGTCGGTGCGAACACTGTGGAACAATTGGATGAGATTCTTAAGGCTCAGAACGTGATTTTATCCGATGATATTCTCAAAAAAATCGACGAAGTTTCAAAGGAGATTCCTTATCCGATGGGATAAGCGGTCGTAAATTTTTTGATACTTTCGGAGGTTCCGAATAGAATTAAAATTTCATTCTCTTGGAATACGGTTCCGGATTCCGGGAGAATGATCGTTCCTTCCCGTTGATTTTTGTTGTCGGAATCTGCCTTTCGAATCGCCACAAGGTTGAGTTTATATTTTTCTCTCAAACCCAAATCCTTCAGTTTTTTCCCGAAAAGGTGGGAAGAAATTTCCACTTCGAAAAGACTGTATTCTTCGCTTAACAATGTTGCTTTTTTTACGCCTTGATAGCTGAGTTGTTCCGCCATCGAAGCGGCGGCTCTTTCTTCCGGATTGAAAAGATTTTCGATTCCGATCATTTGTAGAATCTTACGATTGATTTCGGAATGATATCGTATATGCAAAGATTCTAATTTCATATCTTTGAGATGATAAGCGGTCGTGATCAGAGATTCGAAGTTCTCAGCCAAGGCGACTACGATATCGTCCATATCCTCTAAATCCAATTCTTCCAAAGATTGTTTGTTGCTCGTGTCGACGCAGACAGCGAGCGCACAGTGATCCTTGATTTCTTCGATCGTCTTGATGTCTTTATCGATTGCGGTGACTTCATGTCCGTTTTCGTTTAAGTAGATAACGAGAGATTTTCCGAATTCTCCCAAGCCGATGACGGCGATTCTTTTTTTATGAGTTTTGTTTTTTCTTTTTACGGCCATTGTTTTCCTGCCCTATCCGACGATGATGGATTCTTCCGGATATCTTAGGCCGGAAGTTTTTTGTTTCGGAACGAACGCGATGAGAATCGTTAACATCCCGACTCTTCCTCCGAACATCATCAGACAAATCATCAGTTTGCCGGGTGAAGTCAGGTTGGGAGTGATTCCTCTCGAAAGTCCCGCAGTTCCGAATGCGGAGACGGCTTCATAACACAAATCTAAGAATTCGAATTTTTCAGTCATCGTTAAGACGAAAATTCCGAAGAAGATGAGAAAGAGGGAAACTAAAATTCCTGCCGAGGCTCTGGACACGGAACCGGACGATATTCTTCTTCCGAAAATTTCCACTTCTTCCTTTCCTCGTATATGATTGAAAAGGTGAAGACCGGAAACCGCAAGAGTCGTCGTTTTGATTCCTCCTCCGGTGGAATTGGGAGAGGCTCCCACCCACATAAGAAATAGGGAAACGAAAACCATTGGCGTTCCCATTTTAGAAATACTTAATGTATTAAAACCGGCTGTCCGCGTGCTGATCGAATAGAACAGGGAATGAAATAGTTTATCCGTTTCATTCAAACCCGCGAGAGTGATTTTGTATTCTAAAACGTAATAAGAAAGACAACCCAGTAGTATGAGCGTTAATGAAACAGTAAGAATGAGTTTCGCCCCGAGTTCCATTCTTTTTCGCTGTTTGTCAGTGTTAAAAGCCCAGTGGATCAAATGATTTACCGTCGGAAATCCAAGTCCGCCTAACACGATTAAGATCATAACCACGGAAAGGAACTTTCTTTGGTCGAGCATCCAGCCGGTTTCAAACCCTTGGGGAAAGACGGAGAACCCGGCGTTGCAAAAAGAACTCACTGCGTGAAAAAGGGAGTTGAAAATTCTATCTTTTAGAGCCGTTTGCGACGGATCCGGATACCAGAAAAAAATGAACAAGGCTCCGAGTCCTTCGATCAGAAACGTCTGAATTGCGACCTGCTTTAGGATAAAGGAAACTCTTCCCACTGTTTCCTGACTGAAGAGATCCTTGATGAGAAGCTTATTGGTAACGCTGACTTGCCCCGCCAAAAAGATGGCGAAAAAAACGGTGAGGGTCATCAGTCCAAGTCCGCCGATCTGGATCAGAACCATAAGAATCGTTTGTCCACTTCCGGTCAGTTGAGTCGCTACGTTGATCGTGCTGAGACCCGTCACGCAGACGGCGCTCACTACCGTAAAAAAAACGTCGATCGTGTGAATCGACGTCGTCTGTGCTCTTGGTAGGGAAAGCGCCATCGTACCAAGAAAGATAAGAATGGCAAAACTACCTGTGATTACGAAAGAGGGACTGATTTGTCTGTAATTGAGGAGATCCGTTTTACGGATCAGGCGAGAAAAATTGCTGAACAAAAGAAAAATCTGGCTCAAGGAAAGAAACGCCAAACTTGCGTCTTCTCCGCTCAAAGAGTTGAACGTAAGAAGAACATAGATTTCTTTGCTGATCAGTTCCTGAAAAACGAGAAGAGAGATTACGATAACTTCCGTTTTGTGAGCTACGAGATAATCCGTAAAGTTTCCGAGAACAAAAAGAAAAGAAAGTGCCTCGTAGATAACTAAGGAAATTACGATTCCGTTGACGAGAAGTCGAATCCAGTGAGTCCATTCGTGAGGATAATAAAAACCGTAAATGAGAATCAAAAGTCCTAAGGAAACGATTCCGCAAAGAGAATAATAAATTCTTAATATAGGTTGAATGGATTCGTGATAAAGGATCGCGGCGTTATGACGGAATTTTAGAAAATCTTCGAAACTTTCCCGAAACGATTTCATCAGAAAGAAACGTTAAAAAGTGTGATATCGATTTTGTATTCTCGACCCGGAGCGACGGAAGCGGAGGAGCCGGATATCGGGATCGGAACCGAATTTCCAAATCCGAGAGAATCGGGCGATGTCGGTTCCACCGGAGGAGAAGCGGGTTCGTTTTCTTTTCTATCCGCTTCCAATTCTTTCATATCCTTCCAAGCGTTCGCGAGGGCGAGACTCGTACCAAAAGTAAAAATAAATATGGAACCGCCGAAGGTCTTTTGAAATTTATGAACTCCATGAATCTTTGCCGAAGAAGCGATCGCGTATCCGATACCGAGAGTGATCGGAAGGGTCATAAAGAAGATGATTGAAAATCGTCTCGCCGTAGTTTCCGTATATTTCTCTTCTTCGAAAACTTGGTTCTGTCTTTTTTTTCTTTCCGATTGTTGCGCTTGTCTTTGAAGAATCGCTTCCACATTGATTTCGCCGGTGAGGGGATTGATGAGATTTTCCTGTCCTCGTTCCACGTTCGGATTGGTGGTTCGTCTCAAACCTCCGGTGCCCGTAGTAGAAAAAGGAGGTTCGAAAGGAACTTGTGCGTTTTTCGGAGAAACGAGGACCGGTTTTTTAAAAGCAGGAGGAATCGTATATTCCTGATAACCGTCACGATTGGGAGAATCCTTATAATTTCGAAGATTGAAGTCGTACGGATCCGCAAAGTCGCTCTGACTCTGGGAATACAATCCGCTCAGGTTTATGACGGAAAGAATCAGAAGAATGGCCGTTAAATTACGGATTTCCTGGAATCTGGGCATGGCCTTTCCTCTACAATCTGCCGAACGCAGGTCGAGGCAAGAATTTTTAAGGCCGATTTAGGAGGCGGATTTCCTGCCGCTCAGAATCTCGGAAGTATAAAGAAAAGAATTCAATCTCACCGATTCCAAGGTCTCCGCACTCAGACCGATCTTAGCCGCTTTTGAATATTCTTCTTCGATGGTCGTGCCGAAAATTCCTGGATCATCCGTAGAAATCGTAAATCGTAAATCATGTTTTTCGAATCTTAGAATCGGATGAGTTTTTGGATCTACCACCATGCCTATGTATTCGTTCGAGCTTGGACAGGATTCGATGATTGCGTTTGTCTTTTTGATTTGGTCCATGCAGAAATTCTGAAAACCGAAACATTCTTGTAGAAATGAGGGGGAAGTTTCGAGCTCGATCGTTTCTTTGTGTTTGAGGGAATCGATTTCATTCCCGATTCTTTCCCGAGAAGGAGTTTCCATATAAGAATCCAATTCTTCCTTTCGATCATAGTAGAATTGAAGTTGATCGAGACGTTCCGATTTGGATTCGAAAATTTTCCTTTGAATGCTGGACGGATCCAAGCCGAGAGCGATCGCGTGACCGAGACGATGCGCCCCCCACTGCGCGGATTCTACAACCCAGCGAGAAGCCGAAAGAATGGACTTGTCCTGAAAACTTTCGCCTACGTGATAGAGAATCGAAAGAGCCGTATCTTTCTCGGCGGCGTTGTCTTTATTCACTTCTTCTAAGAATTTCCGTTTGTCCTTGGGCGGAAATCCTTCTTCAATATAACAAAAATCTAATCCTACCAAATATTCTCGAATGAGAGAATTCCTTTCCATCAGACGTTTGAGAAGTGCGTATTCTTGGAAAACGTCTCCGTCCCTATGCAAGGAGACGACGAGTTTTCCCTTGGCACGGCCTCCGGTTTTTTCCTCTCCTTTCGCCAAACCTTCGCAGGCCGCGATCGTCTTTTCGTAGATTCCTTCTTCCGTGTCTTTTGGAGAATACATGATTCTATATTCGCCGAAGGTAACTCCTTGAGAAAATTGATCTTCTACGATTCGAGATGCGACTAACGCGATTTCGTCGGGATCGAACTTGGATAACGCGATGATAAGATTGAATTTAGCCTGAAATTCCGGAAACGGTCCGTGATGATTGAACTGATAGAGTTTTCGAAAAGAATCGGGATTCTTATAATCCTCGAAAAAAGTTTTCGTAGAAATACTCTTTCCATAACATTGTTGATAAGAATGGGTGAAGATTTCCCAACGAGGTGAGGGATTCGATTTTCCGATTTCAAAAAGAAATTCGGAAGTGATGGAGCCGTAGAGATGATTGTGAAGATCGGTATAATGTTTCATAGTTTCTTTTTCGGACCGCATTTTTGTTTTCGTTTTCAGTGAGTTTTCGATCTTGGAGAATGATTTTCAATCCGCCTCGAATTGTTCCTAAGACGTACTTGAAAAAGATATTACAAACGTGAAAGAAAAATTTTCGGAAAAGAAGTAGTTTTAATCCGCAACCTTATAATTCTGGATGAACCTTGAAAACTCTACGTCATTTACTTCATACTTTTTATAGAAACATACGACCTAGTCTTTTGAATACGATGATTCTCAAGTTGGCGGTCCCGGTCGTGTTTGGAATGCTCAGTCAAACCGTTGTCTGGGTGACCGATACGATGATGGTGGGAAGGCTTGGTAAGAATTCGATCGCGGCGATCGGGATCGGAGGAATTGCGCACTTCACCGTTCTCGCTTTTTTGATGGGATTTTCGATGGGGATTCAGGTCATCGTTTCGAGGAGATTCGGAGAAAAGAACGATTCCGAAATCGGAAAAGTGGGGCTTACGACTTTATATCTTGCTTTGTTTTTTGGAGGATTGTTGTCGATCGGAGGAGCGGCTTCGAGCGGATGGATGATGGAACTTCTCAACAAGGACGAGATTGTGAGAGGACTTTCGAGTGATTATCTCTACTTTCGTTTTTTGGGAACGATCTTTTTCTTTTTACTATTTACGACTCGCGCCTTTACGGACGGACTTGGGATCACGACCGCGGGACTCGCATCCATGATCATAACATGTTTTGCGAATATATTCTTGAATTGGATTTTGATCTACGGACATTTCGGTTTCGAGGCAATGGGAGTGAAAGGCGCGGCGATCGCTTCTTCTCTTGCGGGTGGCGCCGGATTGCTTGCGTTTCCTTATTACTTTTATAAAAAAGATCTTGGAAAGTATTTCAAAGGAATTTCTTGGAAGTTCAGCTTTCCTCATCTGGAGGAAATTCTCAAAGCGAGCACAGCGCCCGCGTTAGCCGAATTACTGAATAATATTTCCTTTATGATCTTCATCGAGTTCGCGACCATTGTTGGAACCGCCGCGGTCGCAGTTACGAATATGTTGTTTAGCACGTTGAGTCTTTCCTTTTTACCGGGTTACGCATTCGGGGTCGCGGCGACGACGATCTTAGGACAAGCGCTGGGGGCTGGGAAAGCGAAGCTGGCCTATCACGGAGCGTTCCGTTCCGCATTCTTTTCTGCGTGTGGGATGGGGACGATGGGTTTGGTTTTTATTCTATTCGGAAAGAAGATGTTGTCCGTATATACGAACGATCCGGAGTTGATTCAAGAAGCTTACGGACCGCTTGTGATTTTAGGAATCATCCAGGTTGCGGACGCCTATCATATGGTGATCGGGTCGGCGCTTCGGGGAGCGGGGTTGCAAGGATTTGTATTCAAGGCCTATACCTTGGCTTCTTATTTTGTATTCTTACCTGTTGCGTATTTCTTGGGGATCTACTTAAAACTCGGGTCCGTAGGACTTTGGTCCGGGATTGTCGCCTGGGTTTTCGTGTTAGCTCTTGTTTTTCTGATTCGTTTTAGAAGAAGGGATTGGGCACACAATCGAGTTTAAGTGGATCAAAGGACCCGGAGGAATGATTCTAAGGTAGGAATGTAAGCGTATTCTTTCTTGCCAGATCCGGTTTTTCGGTTTTTCTGGTCTGAAGATGAAAAAAGCGCTCATAACTGGGATCACGGGGCAAGACGGATCCTATCTAACAGAATTTCTCCTCGGAAAAGGGTATCAAGTGCATGGGATCGTAAGAAGAGCCAGCATGTTCAACCGGGGAAGAATCGAGCATCTTCGCGGGAACTCCAATCTGGTCCTGCATTACGGAGATCTTACTGATTCGAGCAACCTGAACCGAATCCTGGAAAAAGTATCCCCAGACGAAATCTATAATCTTGCGGCACAATCCCACGTGGGAGTTTCTTTTGAAGTTCCGGAATACACCGCAGAAGCCGACGCCGTAGGAACTCTGAGAATTTTAGACGCGATCAAACAGATCGGAGTCAAGAGTCGTTTTTATCAGGCCTCTACTTCCGAACTTTACGGAAAAGTCCAGGCGATTCCACAGACGGAAAGCACTCCATTCTATCCAAGATCGCCATATGCTGTGGCAAAGCTCTACGCATATTGGGCCGTGGTAAACTACAGAGAAGCGTTTGGGATTCACGCATCGAATGGAATTTTATTCAATCACGAATCTCCGAGAAGGGGAGAAGGATTTGTGACAAGAAAGATCACGATCGGTGTTGCCAATCTTCTCGCGAAAAAAGGTGGACCGATTCACCTCGGAAACATGGACGCAAAGAGAGATTGGGGATATGCACCGGATTACGTCGAGATGATGTGGATGATGTTGCAACAACCCGATCCGGATGACTACGTGGTCGCGACAAACGAAACCCACACGGTGAGGGAATTCGTGGAAAAATCCTTCGGGTTTGCAGGAGTGCAGGTTCGTTGGGAAGGAAAGGGAGACACGGAGAAAGGATTTGACGCAAAGAGCGGACAACTCTTGGTCGAAGTAAACCCGAAATTCTATCGTCCGACCGAAGTAGATATTCTCATCGGAGATCCCGCGAAGGCAAAGAAAAAATTGGGATGGGAACCGAAGGTGAAATTCGAAGAACTCGTAAAGATCATGACCAAAGCGGATTGTGAGTTGGTCGGTATCAAACTCTAAAAGAAAAATCTATTTTTTGAATATACTTTGGGCGATTCGCTCGCGAGCACATTCTAAAAAAGGCTCGCGATCGCGCTTTCCGCTTCAATCTCTCGCGAATAATCCACTCCATTCTACTTTTCTAATATACTAAAGTTCTCTTTTTCAGAGAGAAATCCAAGCCCTAAAAAGTGATTTTTCTTTGAAAGGCGCTCGAGATTTCCGCTACGATCGCTATCGCAGGGAGCGGAAAAAAAATAAAACCTCAAAAAAGGGTTCGGACTTAAGGAATCCATTTTGATATTAAAAAGGAGAGAAAGAAAAAAATCAAAATGAAATTCTCACCTAAGAATTTTCTTTCTAAAATAGAAGAGGATCGAATTTAGGAATAAACGATCCCATGAAAATAGTTAAAAACCAAAAGGTGTTCCCAGAAAAAAAACTTAGGATTTGAGAACTCAAATTCCCCTGAGAAGAGTGCGAAAGACGAAGAGATTAAAAATTTCCATTCAGAGAAAAGATTGTCGTAGTTCCGACCATTTTCCGTAAAAGCCGCGAGCCCCCGCCCCAATCGGGTGGAGGAGGAGGGCTCGCGGGAAAAAAGCGAGAGACATTTCTCTATCAGAAAAAACTACTTTTTACAAGTAAAAGTTTTTCATTTCGTTTCGTAGGAACTCCTACAAAAAATTCTATTCAGACTTGTTTTTCCGAAAAGAATCTTCCCGGAATAGTTTGAATCGATTAACCCCAGCCTTCGCCCCCATCAACGTCGGCCCAAAGATACCAAGAAAGGATCGTCCGATAAGGAGAGAATGATTTCAGGAATTCTTGAATCTCTTTCTTATTGTCCTTTGAGATTCCATAGTGTTTTTCCACCGACTTTCGGAGAATCAAATCGTTGATCGAAAAATGATCCCAGCGATCAAGTGCAAAGATCAAAACCATCTCGGCGGTCCAAGGACCCACACCTTTCAAAGAACAAAGAAGTTCCAACACATTCGTATCTTCTAATTTATGGAGTTTAGAATCTGAGATGATTCGACTTTGATACGCTTCAGCTACTCTTTTGATCGTTTCCGTCTTTGCCTGCGAAACTCCGATCTTTCTCAAATCTTCGTTCGAGATCCGGAGAACTCTTTCAGGAGAAGGAATTTTTTTCGTTTCAGCAAGAGCGATCAATCTTCTCTCGAAAGTGAGAGCGACCTTCGTTGAGAGTTGTTGTCCTAAAACGGATTTAATGAGAACCTGATAGGGAGAACCGATCGTCTTTAGATTGCACGGACCGACCGAATCGATCAATGTTTTGGTAACCGAATCCTGCTTTCGGAGCCACTGAATCGCTTTTTTGAGTCGAAAATCTCTGTCTTCAATATTCTGCGAGAAAGAAATTCCGGAACTAGAAGATTTCGCTGATTTTCTTGGAGCAGTCATTCCAAATCCGGGAAAGACGCGTTATGCTCTTTTCTTGAGTTTGTTTTCCATCTGGGATTTTTTTCTATAGATATGAACTAACTTTTCCAATTCCACTAAATCCGTACAACTGAGTTTTCCTTGATCCAGTTTGATCCACTTATTTTTCGTAAGAAGATCGAGGACCAAATTCTCATCTTTCGGATACGAAAGACCGACCATCTTGATTAAGTCTTTTGTACCGATCTCAAAGTTATACGAAACCTTCGGGGTGATCTTGATTCGATTCTTCTCGACCAAAGTAAGAAGAGTATCCGCGATTCTTCCCTGAGGATCGTTGATCATTAAATTTGCGAGTTGTTTATAAGCGGTCCAAATTCTTTCCGAAAGAAGGGTGATCAGACGAGTTGCCAATTGAGGCTGAGCCTTCACCATTCCTTCGAAGTTCGCTTTGTTGATGGCGAGAAGTTGAACTTGACCCCAAGCGATTGCGGAAGCGGATCTCGGCTTATTGTCCAAGAGCGCCATTTCCCCGAAAATGTCCCCGTTTTGAAGAACGGCGAGTAATACTTCGTTTTTATCCACGATCTTGGTGATTTTCACCTTCCCGTTCTGGATGATATACAATTCTCTCCCGGGTTCGTGTTCGCAGAAAATCATCTCGTTGTCCGCGTACATCCGGTTGAACTTCGTCAGATCGATCGGAGCCGATTGCATCGGCTGATTCATTGTCTGAAGTTTTAGTTTTGCCTGAGTGGCAAACGGACCGTTCGGAAGATATTGGAGATATTTCTGAAATGCGTAGGCCGCGTGCGGGTTGTTCTTCTGATTGAAGTAATTTTCCCCGATGTTGTAGAGTTCGTTCGGATCTTCTTCCACAGCGGAGCGAAAGGTCAGACGAGTGATCGTCTGGTCGAACTGACGGAGTTTCATCGAGAAGTAGCGGATGATTTTCATCGCTACCGGTGTATTCCTTTGAATGAGGGTTCCGAATTGATCGTAGCTCACTTCGATCACGGAAACGTCCGTGAGCGCCACTGCGGATTCGATCTGCGCGTGTTGGCTCATCGCGGCGACGACGCCGAAAAAGTCCCCGGGACCTTGTACGGAATTCGGGTCTTCTCCTACAACTGGGTTTTCACGTCCTATTTTTACCTTACCCTCGCGGATAATAAAGAAGCTAGGCGAATCTTTTTTTCCCTCTACGATAATGTAGGAGCCCTTCTGAAAGTTAACGATTTGGAAGATGCCTGTGGACATGCTGTTGGGTTAGTATTTTTTTTGAAAATCAGAGTTCAACTGTTTTCATTATCGGATTTTAGGAATCCAATCTCCAAAAAAAGAACTACTTTTCTCCACATTCTGACAATTCCGTCTTAGATCCGCTCAAAATCTCCCATTCAGAGAGCTCTAAAGAGGCTTTTTCGGCGAGTTCTCGGGAAAACGACTGGGTGCAGATGGATTTGAAAACCTCTTTCGCTTTGTTTTCCTCTCCGATCTCAAGATAAAGTTTTCCGGCTTCAAAAAAGGCATTCAAACCCTGGGTAGAAGAGGGTTCTTCCGAGTATTGCTGAAGGCTGATTTCGAGAACTTTTTCAGGGCGTCCCAGCCGGGAATAGTTGTTTTTTAAGACCTGATAGGCCTTGGATTTGAATTTGCTCGAAGGATAAAGAATCAGAAAACTCTTAATTTCTTCTATTGATTTGTGAAATTTTCGGTCTTTGTAGGCTTCTTCTGCGATTCGAAGAAGATTTTGCGCTTGGGTTTCTTGAAGCGGACTCGCTTCGGAGCGAAGGGAATTCGAAAGAGAAATCCAAGCGAAAATGAGAAAGAGTATGAAAACGTAAGAACCTTTGGCCTGCAAGATAATCTCCGGAGGAAAAATTCCCCTAATAAAGATTATCTGCAGAATTGCCGAAAAGGTTGATTACTTTTTCTTATCGATTGTCTTCCGGTGGTGTTCGCAGAGCCGATAGAGTTTGCCTGAAGAGGGATTCTTCTTGGCAACTTTCGTTCCACAAACAATACAAAGGCCGTTGTTTCTTCTTCTTTGGTACAAGAGTTGTACTCTTTCCGCTCCGGAAAGATTATACTTACTTACCTGTATTCTGAATCCCTTATATAGATAATTCCCCACTGCATCAATGGATTGAGATTTTACTCCTGTTACCAGGGACTCAAGATCGTCGTTCGAGATTTTTTTTGGTTTCATACAGTTACTTGAGACGAAATCACCTAATTAAAATTACAGAAAAAAATGCGCGTTAGATCTTTTTTTAAAAAACGTTTAAAAAAAAAGAAAAGTAAAGGAAACAAAATCATAGAAGGGAAGCCATAAATTTGAAATAATTTGTTTCCAAGAAAGAGAGGGAACGGATCCGAAGATCGTGATAACGAGCGGAATCCTTGACTTAAAAACAAGGGAATCCTGCCCAAAATTTTGGATAACGAAACAGGCGTTCGGCGGTCGAGAAACGGCGAAAAGCGGCTAAAAGCTTGCAAAATTGGAGTGGATCCAATAAAATTAGAGAGTCAATTTCACAAAATGAAAAGGAAGGAGATGTTTCAATGAAGAATGAACATTTGTACCCTCATCTAAAAAATCGAAATGGGTTCAAAAATCGAAATCGTCTTTTCCAAAGGATTCATTCTGTATATAGGGTATTTTACCCTATGTTTCTTCTCTGCATCGTAGTTTCGACTTTTGCTTGTAAGGCGAGCCCGAAAGACCAAGTGCAAAAGATATTATCCGACAAACAAATCCCTGTGGAGGAAAAGATACGTCAGACATCGTTCCTCCTTTTGGGAGATCGGCTGAAAGAAATAGAAATCGCCCCAGGAGAAACGTCCGGAAGCGGCAACGTAAGAGTCACTTTAGCAGTAGGTGGAAATTCCGCGCTTACCTTTTTAGGTCAGAAAGAATACAAAGAAAGAATGAAACTGGAAATCGCGCTTCTTTCTTTTCGACTTTTGCAGACGCTCAAAAATCTTCCGATCGAAAGTATTCGAGTAAGTATCATAAAACCGTATTACGTAAAAAATTCCCCAACGGAATCCATAGAAGAATTTGAAGTTTTTAGAGCGAGGATGGAAAAGAATTCGATGAAGTCGATTCAAGGTTTCGAAACCGTCGATTCCTTTGCCGCCGATTCGTACGATTCTCCCGATCCAGCCGTTTTGGATGTGATGGTTCAGATCGTTCAAGCCTGGAAAGTGGAGTTGGATGAATTGAACCGTGTGGAAGTGAACTAAAAGAACGCAATCTCAGTAAACGAAGAAAAAACGGAAACGTTCTCCTTCTGAAAAGAATGGACCGAGATTGGAAGATCCCATTCTAAAAGATCCATGTCTCTTCTACTTTTAAAACAAGTCATGAGTTGATTATAAATTATATTTTCAAGATTAGAATATGCGAAGAAAATGGAAGTTCATTTTCTATCGTTTTTAATATGATATTTTACTCCTAATTCTTCCCCGTAAGATCCGTATTTTCTTTGAAAAAGAATGATTTAAACTTTTTCCGACAAACGAAACGATTCCGTAAAACGCATGAAAACGGACTTGAAGTTCGTCTGAAATAAACTTACGAAGAAGTATTACTTTCAGCTCCGAGAATTCCTTTTGATCCCGTTATCAATAAAAATGAAATATTCCGATTTAGAATAATTTAAGAATATTGAATATTCAAATTTTATTTTATACTTTTAATATAAAAATTTTAATTCATTCTACTTTTTTATTTTTTGTTTGTCATATTTTTTACGTTTTTGGCAAATGTTTCCGAATTTAAAAAAGGAGGTTTGTTGCAATGACCATAGAAAAAGAAAATTTGGACGATCTGGAATCAGGAAGAGTTTTGAATGATTCTGAAATGGAATGTCTCCGGGAAGCCTGTAGAAGCAATCCGTTGCATTATACTTGGATACGAATTTTATTCTCTTTTGGATTGAGACCTGAGGAATTGATTTCGATTCGTGCGGAAGACGTCGACATTGAAAATGGAATATTAAGAATTCGTGGTTTAAATGGGTTGGCGGAACGTTCCTTGATGATTCCGGGATGTTTATTAAAAGATTTTTACGGTTCTCTCAAAGGGAAATTGCCGGATGAATTCCTATTCTCAGGAAGAAAAGGGAAACTCCATCGAAGGACGATTCAAAAACTTCTTCAAAAGATAGAAAGTAAAACCGGAATTGAAATCACTTTTCCGATGATTCGAAGGACAATCGCAATGAGAATGCATAAACACGGCATTTCTATCGCGTATATTTCGTTCTATCTCGGATATAAGACTCGAAGGGCGACCTATAAATTGATTGGGAAAAGCGCGAAGGTCGAGCGGTTAAAAATATTTTCCATCGAGGAAATTATAGACATTGGAGCTTAAAAATGAGTTGTAAACGCGTTCTGAAAGCTTAATTTAGTCCTAATTCTCCAAAAGGAAGCCATCTTTGGAAATCAAGACGAAAAAGATCGGTAAACATACTCTAGTTGCGCTCAATGGAAGGCTGGATATCGGACATTCAGACGAAGTCGAAGCAAAATTACTAGATGATGTTCAGTCCGGCCAGGGTGATATTTTGATAAACCTGGAAAATATTTCATACATCTCCTCTTCGGGGATTCGTATCTTTGTAGGTATGGTCCGTGAACTGGAAAAGCAAGGAAGGAAGTTGAAACTCTGTTGTATCACTCCTCCCGTAAAAAAAGTTTTCGACGTGGTCGAACTGCTGGATCTGTTTGAAGTTTACGAAACAGAAAGCGCGGCTCTCGATTCACTAACCTAAAATCCGGGAATTTTCCCGGATTTCCCTCGGGGTCTATGTCCCGGAAATTTCTTTCTAAACTCATCTCACCGAACGCAGTCCCTCCGGCGCTGTTGTTTTTGATCGTCTTTGTTTTTGTTTGGATTCCACAAAACGATCGATTGGAATTCCCTCCAGTCTGGCCGGATGAAGTCCTTTTCTATTCCCCAGCTCAAGATTTTGCAAGTTTCGGAACTTTGAGAACGAACGTTTTAGAAGGTCTGATTCCGGGAATGGAAGAGATCACACTTTGGATGCCGCCGATCTATTTTCTTACGGGCGGATTTTGGATGCAATTCGTTTGGCCGGGCTTGGAAGGTTTGCGTCTTTTCACTTCGATCACGGCCGCGTTTTCGATTCTTATTTTATTCGGGATTTTAAAAAGAATCGGATTCTCCTCTTTCTCCGCGCTCTTCTCTTGTCTTCTCCTCGCGACAGATCTTCTTTTTTTAAGAGTGGGTTTGATGGCGAGAATGGAAGCTCTCTGCCTATTCTTTGCGTTAGGAAGTCTTTTCTTTCTTGTACGAAGCGCTCTGGAAGAATCCCCTGAAAAAGTAAGTTGGATCGAAGGCGCCGGCGCCGGTGCTTTGCTCGGGCTTTCTTTTCTCTCTCATCCTTTCGGCGCGGTTTTTGGAATTCCTTCTCTCTATCTTCTTTGGAGAAGGGGTTCTCTGTTTCAGCCTTTGTTTTGGTTGGGCGGAATACTACCGTTGATCGTATGGATCGTTTGGCTTTTTCCGAAATGGGATCTATTCTTATTTCAATTCGGGTTGCAGTTCGGAAGAAAGAAAGAACTCTTTTCCGTTTTTTCCATGATCACAAAGATCAAGATTCTCATCGGAGGATATGAAAATCCGGGAGTAAGAATTCTATTTTATATTTTTCTTTTGGCGGGAATTGGAATCAATCGAAGACTTTTGAAAGAGAAAAAAGAACGTTTCATCTTTCTTTTTGTTTGGATTCTTGGGACGCTCGCATTTCTTTTTCTTTCCACGGAATTTTATTATGTGATGTATCTTACGATTCCGATTTCTGCGTTAGGCGGAATTCTTTTGGAGGATTCCGATCGAAAGAGAGTCGTCTATACCGGTTCCGGACTTTTATTCTGCAACTTACTCGTTCTTTTTCTTGCGTATCGAAAAGTGGGATTTGTGAATCCGGAATTCGATCTCGGAAAAAAATTTTCCGAAGAGATCGCAATCGAACTCAAGTATTCTAAAAAAGTTTATATCCAAGCGATCCCAGATCCGTATTTTTATCTGAAAGAAAAATATCCGAATCAACAAATCTTAGAATTCATTCCTGGAGAATTGCCCGTGCCGCCGGAAATGTTTATCGGAACTCTCGATTCCATCGATACGTTTGTTTTTAGCGAAGGAACGAAACGAAACGAAACGATCGATTCTTATCTAAGGGAAAATTCCTCTTCCTTTTATAAGAAGAATGTTTCTGTATCTCCTTCCACCACTCGAAAATTGGTCCGAGCTCAGGCGGAGATCTATCTTCGGAAAAAGAAATGAATTCTTTTCGGATCCAAAAACTTCTCTTCGGAGCGATTGCATTTGCTTTTTTCTTTCATGCCTGCGTGGGAAAAGAATCGGACCGACAAGGTCTTTCGGCACTTTTACCTTTGATCGGTCCGCTCTTAAACGTGGGAATCATCGGAGATTCCCTTTCTCAGAGATCGGATGGTTTCGGTTTGAGAGAAAAGTTGGGAACAAGATTTACCGTTACCGACTATTCCGTTTCAGGAAGATCGGTGCCCGGTTGGAACGACGTGATCGGAACCGCTCTTACGGAACAACAGGATCTTTTGATTTTAGAATTAGGGACGAACGACGTTTCCAGTTATCCGATCGATCAGTTTCCAGGAAATTACGAAATTCTTCTCCAGTCGATCCAAAAGGTGAGCAACGCGGCGATTCTCGTAACAATTTTGCCTCCGACGATTCAACCCGGTTATCGCGCAAATATTCTTCAGATCAATCCTTATCTAAGAAGCCTCGGTTCCCGCTATTTAACCGCGGACATGGAAACCGTTTTTCTTGAAACCGAAAAGACGATTCCCTTGTATCCTCAGATCGATCCGATTCATCCGAATCCGGTCGGTTACGATCTGATGGGAACCGTGTATTCGGACGCTATTCGGAAGATTTATTTCAAGTAAATTCAATCATTCTTATATTCACAATTCAGAATGAATGGATTGAATACTTGCGCTACATAGAGTCTTCCTTCGAACGGAATCGCCGTGCTTCCTGCCGAAATTAAATCGCCCGAAGTCGCGAAAATTTCATCGAACTTTCCGTTCTGATTGATCCGAAATATCTGAGTCGGTGCAGGATAATCTTCGTTTAACATATGTCTTATGAATTTATACGTTGAAGGATGACCAACGACGAAAATTCTTCCGTTGGAATCGAGTTCTAAATTATCCGTTCCGGAATCTAAAAAAATCGTTTCCGCCGGACCAAGAACCGGGTTTCCATCCTGTCTCTGAATTGGAAAACGAAAGACGCTCCGATCCGTAAAGCCGGAACGATAGAGAAATTCTTTTCCTTGAGAATCCTTTACGTGGAGAATTCCGTTTCCATACGAAAGTGGATTGTTCAGGTTCGACCAAGTTTTTCCGTTGTAGTAAGCGATATCGGCCCGTTTGAATCCGAAAAGATCGTCCCAGAGAAGGTAACGGAGAAAACTTCCCGCACCGTGATCGTTCGAAACGTAGATTTCGTTTTCGCTAACGGCGTGGAGGTCGTTTGGACTCGTGATCAAAGGATCTGTGAGAGTTCCTACATGAGACCAATCTTTTCCCTTTCGTTCGAAAATTTCCACGGTATGTTTTTTATAAAGTGTAGGATGAGAAATCACATAAAGACGATAGGTCCCTTTCGTCTTAAGGAGACTCATTCCGTGAGGTCGGAACTCCGGAGGAAATTGCACCGGAAGTTCTTTCGGAACCGAAGAATTTTTGAGATCGATCCAAAAGATCTTTCCCGTCTGATCGGAGATTCTTCTCTCGTGGCTTGAGACATAAAGAATTTTCTCTTCGGCGTCTAAGGCTAAATCTTCCGGACCGGGGAGTCCTTCGATTCGAACGCAAGCCGATCCGGACGGCCCCAGCGATTTGACTTCCGCGCCGCAACTGAGAACGGCAAAGAGAGAAAGGATAAACGCAATTTTTAGAAAACCGGAGGAGTTCCCGCAAAGGAGGGCTTTTTTTAGCAGAAGAGACTGTTTCATATCGTTTTACGGTCCATTTTTCGCGAAACTACGGTGTCCTTTTCCCCAGAAGATGATTTCGATTTCAAGCTGGATCGTCGGAGATAAGACAGATTTCCGTAAAAGTCGCGAGCCCCGCCCTGGTTTAGGGTGGAGGGGTGGGAGGTGGAAAAAACTGGAGAAACTTTCCTTTATCACAAAACGGCTGTTTTGCAAGCGAAAGTCAATCTTCTCTGGTAGGAACTCCTTCACCACCAATGGCCGTTTGAACTCCGTGTTTTAAATTTTTAAAAGGATTGCCGGAAACTTTGGAGAGAGGCAAGGAAAAAACTTAAAAAAAATGTTTGCTATTTTTATGCACTGCACAAAAATAGCAATAGAGATCCTCTAAAACGAATTGAGGGGTTGCTGTATGGAAAAGAACAAATTAAACGACATAATCAACGCTGGGATCGGCGCCGTTCAAACCTCCCGCGAGATTTTCGACAAACTAGTAGATGATTTAAACGATGGAAAGGAAAAGATCGAAGAAAGATTCGATCAGCTCAAAGCTCAAGGTGAAAAAGACATGAGCGAGAATGCACTCAAATTGAAAGTCAATCTTGCATGGGGATTGGTTCGGTTCGAAGAAATCCGAGACAACATTCTGAATCATTTCATTAAGAAATAAGTTTCTTTGCGCTGGAGCAAGATTCTATTTC
Source organism: Leptospira stimsonii (assembly GCF_003545885.1). Classification (NCBI taxonomy): domain Bacteria; kingdom Pseudomonadati; phylum Spirochaetota; class Leptospiria; order Leptospirales; family Leptospiraceae; genus Leptospira; species Leptospira stimsonii. The sequence goes on along the minus strand of NZ_QHCT01000001.1, from coordinate 78,658 downwards.
TTACTCTCTGGTCTTTGATTTCCGCCGGAGAGATTCATTCCAAGGAAATTACACTATTCTCACACTTCATTGATTCCTCTCCCTCCATCACTGGGGAGAGGATTCTTCTCAAACAAAACTTCACACCGGCTTCCACATTCAAATACTGGATCGCTCTTTTTCTAATCGAAAAGAATTTGGTCTATCCTAGTTTTCAAAAAATAAGTTCCGAAAAACATATCCCGCATTCGCCGCGAGCTCTGAATCTCCGAGAAGCGATGTTGTATTCTTCCAATTCTTTTTTTCTTTCGTTTCTGGAAGACGAACCGAAACGTTACGAAGAACTTCAAGATTTTCTAATGCGAATCGGATTCGTTTCGGAAGTTTATAAAAAACCGTTTTTGAATCGTAAGAATCTTTTCCTTTCTCCTTCGATCAAAACATCTCCGGAATCACAACATAACTTTCTCGTTTCCTTCCTAAAAGACGAAGGTCGTTCGAGAGGAGTTTCTTCAAAGACGTTTCAATTTTGGAAGGAATCCGCTTTTTGGTCCGAATGTGATTCTCAAAATTCAATCCTTTACGGAAAGACAGGATCTCTCGGTGGAGCGTTTTGGTTTTTGGGTTTTTTAGAAAAGAAACAAAAATTTTGGGAACGTTGGACGAAAGATCTCCCAAAAGAATATTCCGTGATCACGGTTTTGCAAACGGGAGAAGGATCTTCGAGAGAAGGGGCGATTCGTTCTTTCTATCGGATCGCGGGTTGTGAGAATGAAATCGAAAACGTTTTGAAAAGAATCTCGGAGTGACTGGATTCGAACCAGCGACCCCTTCCCCCCCAGAGAAGTGCGCTACCACTGCGCTACACCCCGATTCTTAAATAATACAGTAAGAATTTTGGAAAAGGCTCTTCTGTAAACTGAAAAAAGGGAAGGCCTTTAGCAGAGAAAGTCCGGGCAAAGAAACCAGATGATTTGTCCGTCTAAAAATTTTTCTCTCGGAACGTTCACCGCCAACGCGGAACCGGGAGAAAAAAGAAAACTTTTACCAACTCCTCCGATTCCTAAAAGTTTTTCTGCAAAGATGGAAACATCCGGACTATGCCCGACAATGAGAATCGTATCCGAGTTGGAAAAACTTTTGATCAAAGGACAAACTCGAGACATGTCTTGTCCCGCTTCTAAATCCTCTAAGGATTCCGTTTCTTGATCCGGATGAAGAATGTCCGTATAAATTTTCGCGGTCTGCGTGGTTCTGAGATAAGGACTGTGATAGATCTTTGTGACTTTAAATCCGACTTGAAAGAAACGCGCCATCTTCTGAACGTCTGCGACTCCCTTGGACGTAAGAGGTCTGGATCGGTCTGTGCCGTCTGGAGAATTCGGTTCCGCTTCTCCATGTCTCGCAATGATTATCTTCATGTTTTCAGAGGATTGACCGGGAACGAATTCCCGAAAATCGCCGAGCCTTCTCTCGCTGGAACCTTCGTTTGCAAAAAAGGTCCAACCGTTCTATATTCCGGCTTCCATCGGGATTCTTTTAGAGAACGTAAAGGTTCTGGACCCCGTAGACCGGTTTGTTAGAAAAGGCTCTGATTCCAAGGAAAAGTGCATGTCCGAATTTGCAATTGAAATCGATTCAATACAAAAAAAATACAAAGAACAAAACGCTCTCAAAGGAATCTCGTTCCGAGTCCCTAAGGGATCCGTCTTCGGACTTTTGGGTCCGAATGGAGCGGGAAAGACCAGCTTAGTCCGGATCCTTATGGGATTCTCCAAACAAACATCGGGAAACTTTCATCTATTTGGACTCCCGTTTTCACCAATCCTTCGCAAAAGAATCGGTTATCTTCCTGAAAAAGTTTCGATTCCGGGTTTTTTGACTGGCGAAGAATTTCTAACGTTCAGTGGAAAGTTAGCAGGAATCCGCGGCTCCGAGATTCGAAAAAAGTCGAATGCTCTTTTGGAAAAAACAGGAATCGCAGACGCCGCTTCCAAAAAAGTTTCCGGTTATTCGAAAGGAATGTTACAGAGACTCGGGCTTGCCTCCGCTCTGATCGGAGATCCGGAACTTTTGATTTTGGACGAACCGGGTTCCGGACTCGATCCGAAAGGTTATATCGATTTCCGAGAAACTCTCGTTGAAGAAAATAAAACCAAGGGTACAACCGTATTACTGAATTCTCATAGACTTTTGGAAGTTGAAAAAGTCTGTCACGAAATCGGAATTCTCAATCTCGGAACTCTCGCCGCAATCGGTCCTCTGGAATCTCTGAAAGAAGGGAAGAATCGAATTCTTGTAAAAGTGGAATCCGTTTCTCCGGAATTGGATTCTTATATCCGAAAAATTTCTTCCGAACAAAAGATCTCGGACAATCAGATCGAATTCCTTCCCACGAACGAAATCGATCTTAGAAAAATTCCCGCGGAACTCGTAGGGTTGGGCGCGAACATTCTAAAGTATGAAAGAATTACCGAATCCTTGGAAGAAGTTTTCTTAAGAGTTACGGGAGGAAATCATGAGTAATCTTTCCTGGATTCAAGATCAGATTCCAAAAGTGTTTTCTATCGCGTTTCTAACTCTCAGAGAAACACTTCGAAAAAGAATCGTATATTTCATTTTTATAATATCCGCTCTCTTTTTATTTTTCAATTTCAGTTGCGACATTCAAGTCGGCGGCGAGGATCAATCCGGGAATCCGAATTTTCAAATCTATATCGTATTTCTCTTTTTCGCTTTTTGGAATACGGTTCTCGCCCTGTTTCTTCCGGTTTCTCTTTTAGGCGAAGAATTGGAAAACAAAACCTATCTTCCGATTCTATCCAGGCCGATTTCTTCTTTAACGTATCTCGTTGGAAAATCCTTCGGCGTTTTGATTCTCATTTTAGCGAACGCAACTTTTCTCATCGGAACGTATCTTGTTAAACAGCAGTTATCCGGAGGAATTTTTTCCTGGGATCTCTTGAAAGCTTCTATCACGATGTTTCCGATTTTTTACTTTTTGATCGTTTTCGGATTTTTACTCGTTTTATCTTTTGGGAAGAATGCGGCTTTTTTCGGCGGACTGGCTGTTCTGATTTTTTCCACTTTTTTGGATCTGTTTATCTATGAGCAAGCCGCGGCGAGTTTGGTACAAACTACCGATTTGAAAAAGCAGATTCTCGAAGTGATCTACTGGATACTTCCTCAGGAAGGAACGATCTTTTTCTTTTCGAGTTCTCTTCTTGCAAAGAGTCTTTCCCAGGTTCATTACTACGGGGAATATTCCTTGGCTCAGATTACTCTCTGGATTCTTCTCTCTTTAGGTCTTGGAAAAGTTGTTCTGGACAGGAAAGAACTTTAAACAAAAAGTACCGATTGACAAATCTCTAAAGAGTCATAATTCTACCTTGGGTTGACGTTTTGTCGACTCGATTGGATTTTGGAAATCGGTAATGAAGATTCAATGGTATCACTATGAAAAGGAAGGTTATTATCTTTCCGTTAAGAATCTCAACGTTCCTATCGAATCGCTCAATCCTCTTTATCTCAGAATCACACATCTCAACCGAAACATAGATAAGATCATCAGTTTTCTTCTGGATCGTTATCTTCAATATCTGGACATTACTTCTCTCCGGGAATGTATCTTTTCCATTTTAAGGGAAACGATCATGAACGCCGTAAAAGCGAATCAGAAGAGGGTGATCTTTCAGGAAGCCGGTCTGGATATCAACGATCCGAAACAATACTCGATCGGAATGGAAAAATTCAAATCGGAACTCATTTCTAAAAAAGATCTTTATACCGATCTTTTGGAAGAGAAGGGTTTACACGTTTTGATTACGTTCGGATTTAATCAGAATAGTTTTTTATTAAAAGTCGCCAACAACGTAAGTATTCTTCCCGAAGAGGATCAAAGAGTTCAGGAAAGAATTTCTAAAGCGCATACATACAACGATCTTTCCGAAGTTTTTGAAAATCACGGAGACGAATCCGAAGGCGCCGGGCTTGGTCTCGCGATGTCCTTGCTGATGTTGAAAAACGAAGGGATCGAAGGGGATTCTTATCGAATCAAATCGGAAGAAGGCGTTACTTCTGCTTATATCAAGATTCCTTTCGGTTTTAAAAAAAGAAATATAAACCTTCAGAAAACGGGGGAAATTCTTTCCGAAGTCGATACACTTCCCACGTTTCCGGATAATATCAATCAGATCATGAGTCTGATTAACAAACCGGATTCTTCGATTCAGAGTATTACAGAACTCGTAGCGAGAGACGTTTCTCTTTCCACGAACATTTTGAAACTCGCAAACTCTGCGTCCTTCAGTCAAAGAGCGCGGGTTGAAAATTTGGAAGACTCGATCAAGGTGATCGGTTTGTCCGAGTTGAACAACATTCTTCTGAGTTTAGGAACAAAAAAAATCCTGGAAGAACGTTATAAAGAATTCGAAGCGATTTGGGAACGCTCCAGCCTCTCAGCCTTTATCTGTAGAAGACTCGGGGAAAGAATGGAATGGAAAAAACAAACCATTACCGTTTTGGTTTGTGCCGCGCTCCTTCACGACGTTGGACGGGTGATTCTTCTTTCGCTCGAGCCGGAGATCTCATCGAAAATTACGGAACTATTAGGGAACAGATCTTTTCCTTCCCCGTTGACTTTGGAAGAAGCCGCATTAGGAATTTCGCATACAACCTTAGGCGGAATGATTTGCGAAAAGTGGAATTTTTCGGATACGATTCGCGTTTCCGCCGAGATGCATCACCGGCCGCTTCTGGTTAAAAAAGAATTTCAGGATCCCGTTTTTACGATTTATCTTTCCGATATGATCATCGACATTTCGCAAGGTCTCGCGGATTATTCTTTGATTCAGACTTCGGTTCTTCAGCATTTCGGTTTTAAAAAAGAGGAAGAATTCTCCGAATTTACGAAGAGAATTTTACAGGAATATAAGGATTTTAATAAGAAGTCCTAAGAATTCTTTCCTAACATTTCTTTTAGGAAAACGGAAAGAAACGTAGCGGCTTCGTGAAAATCCTTCGGTTTTAATTCTTCCGGTCTTTTATCCGCGTCGATCTTTGCGTTTTCCAACGCTCCAAAACATTCCGCTCGAAACGATTCTTCCGAGAAATTCTTCGACGTTTGCACTTCGAGTGGAAGTGAAGTGACAGGTGCGTCCCGAAAAGAGGAAGTCAATTTTTTTCGTTTTCCCCAAAACGCCATTCTACATAGACATTCAAGAGCAATAAATCCGAACTCGTCGCCAAACGCGGGTTTGGCTCTGAATTCCAAAACGGAAGAATCCACGTTCGGTCTCGGATAAAAAGCTCCGGCTTTGATGTCTTTTTTGAGTTTCCAATTCCCGTAAGCGGATAAGTAGAATTGGATCGAAGAAGCCTCGTTCGAGATTCTTTTTGCAAATTCCTTTTGTACAAGAAAGGTCGCGCCGATGAGACCTTTTAGATTTTTCACCGCGCTCAGGGTAAGTTCGGAGGAAATATAATAAGGAAGGTTTCCGAAAAGATAAACCTTTTGATCCGCATACTCCGGAAGAAACCCGAGCGCGTCTCCTTCTCTGAGTTCAAACTCCGGAAGATATTCGCGCAACCAAGTCGCGTAAACGGGATCGATTTCAAAAAGTGTGACCGGTTTGTGAAAATCCAAAAGACCGTGAGAGATCGCGCCCAGGCCCGGACCGATCTCCAAAATTCGATCGATGGACGGAAGCAGATCTTGGCTCAAACCGGAGAGGATGATTTGGATCGCATTGGGATCGATGAGAAAATTCTGTCCCCATTTTTTAAGTGGAGCCGAGGACTTGGATTCCAGAAATTTCCGAATTTCAGAAACTTTTCGAAAGGGGTATTCTCTGGAGTTCATCTTTCTCCAGAAACACCCAACTCTCCGAAAGCCCAAGCAGTTTTCGATTTTGATTCCAGACTTCCGCGCGATCCTTGCTCCCGAACGGGGTTTCCAGAAGAATCCAACCTTTTCCGAATCGTGTTTTCTGAACAAGGGAAGACAGAGAATCTTTTTTTGTATGAAAGAATAGAATCTTAGAATCGCTCGAGAGAGGAATTTCACGTACCGGTTTCGACTTTTTGAGAGGAATCTTGCTTACGAGATTCCAAAGATCGGCGTCCCGACCGGAATAGAGGAGCTCCGAATGAAAAGATTCGCGGGAACAGAGGAATGCCCAGCTCAAACAAGATTCGTCATCCACGAAGATTTTATTTAGGTCTTTTCCGCCAAACGAATTGCAGAAGATATTTTTAGAAGTTCGAAAGGCGTTTGCGATCTTCTTATTCGCGTATTTACACTTTCCAGAGAAAAATAGGGAATCTCCGTTTCGAAGGAGAAAGAAGAATCGATTGTAAACGATACGATTTTCTTTTGGAAACAAATCGGGCGCCATGTAGAGAAAAAAATGAATTCCAAAAACAGAAAGAAAAAACAAGGAGCAAAAAAAAGGATACGCTCTTTTCGAAATAGTTCTCCGGATTCTTTGATCTATATATTCTAAATTTTGAATATTTAAGAATTCTGTTTTTCCTTCTTCCTTCTTTAGAAATTTATTTTCCGTCCAGTATGCGAAAAAACAAACGAGAAAGGAAAGGAGGAGCCAGCCAAGAAGCCCGGCCCAAAGAGCGTCCCCCATTTCTCTATAAAATCCGAGAGGTTTGGAAAGCGAATCGGAAAGATAAAAAAGAATTTGGATCAAAAATTCCGTAATCGACCAAGAAGATTCTATTAAGAATCGAATTCCCGTTTCGTGGAAGAGCAAAGAAAGATAAAGAATCGGAAGTAAAATCCCGGCTAACGGAACCACTATGAGGTTGAGAAGTATCGATCCAAAGCTGAAGGCCCCGAAGGAAAAGAGTAAAACGGGCATCGTTCCCAAACCGGCCGAAAAGGAAACGATCAGATTTTCCTTCAAAAAAGAAAGAATCGGATTCTCCTTGGAAAAAATTTTGAAAGGGATTTGTAAAGGATAGGAAAAGAAAAAGATTCCCGCTACGGCGCCAAAGGAAAGGCAAAAAGAGACCGAGTGGAATCGAGGAGGATCCCAGATCCAAAGAATCCAAGCCGAAGAAAGAAGAAGATCTACCGGCCTAAGTTTTCGAAAGAAAAGTCCTTGGATTAAAAGTAATCCGGCGAAAATCCATGCCCTCGTAAGAGAAACGGGATAACCTAAAGCAGATAGATAAAGGAACCCGGTAAGAAGAGGAACGATCCTTGGCGTCGCATATCCGAGAATTGGAAAGAAGTTGAGAAGTCGAAATTGAACTCCCATTAAAATTCCGAGGTGAAGACCGGAAGCGGCAAAAAGATGTAAGATTCCTCCTTCCTTCGCTTTTTGTTTGAAGTTCCTGGAAAGTTGTTTCGCTTCCCCGAAGATAAGGCCGGATGCGATTCGGTTTGTATTCTTTTCCAAACCCGCTTCTTTGAGGTGACTTTGAATTCTTTCTCGGAATCGATCCTGAAAACAGACTTCGTTTTCTCCGAAGAGATTTTTCCGCGGAAATGAATAGGTTCGATTTTCCATTTCTCTTTGGAACCGATCCGGATAAAGGCTCGTCGCCAAAATGAGAAAGAATATTCCGAAAATAATATATTCTGAAAATATAAAATATTTTCTAAAAAGAGTTCCGACTGAGATAAGAAGAATCGAGATTCCCATCCAGAACAAACCCGTTTGTGGAAAGATCCACTGGATGCAGATCCCGAGCAAGGTTCCGAAACAGAATTTCGAAAAGGAGGAGCAAGGTTGCCAATTGCGAAAGTGTTTTCCCATACCCTAAACGGTTCCGAGAAGCGTTCGGGTGTGCGATCGATCCTAATTATTTTTCGGTTTTTAAATTCAGCGATTTTTAGAACGGGATTCGATTGAATCGTTTCCGGTCGAGGGCGATCCCGAAAGTTCAGGCGTCGTCAAAAAGGGATTTGGATTGTAGAAAAATCCGTCGTAACAACGACATTCTTCCGTGAAAAAGTCGCGGTCCCCACCCTCATCGGGTGGAGGAGGCGGGTCCGCGGGAAAACTCGGGTGATTTTTCTCTATCAGAAAATACGAATTTAGCAAGTAGGAAACGTTTTTTGCAGGAGCTCCTACAAAACGTCTCGCTTGGAGAAAACGTTCCCTTTCCACAATTCTTCAAAATTCGGAAGGGTTGAAGTCAACGCGTATTCAAGGATGGATTCGCGAAAGTGAGTCGGACACGATTCTAAGAATCAAAAACGGAATTTCGCAAAGATTAAAAACGATACATTCCCAGTTCTTTGCGAACCCGATCCAAAACTCCGGTGATGGTTTTTTGGGCCTTTTCCTTCCCTTTTTTGAGGGCGCTTTCGACAAAACTTGAGTCTGCTCCGATTCTTTCTCTTTCCTTCCTAAAAGGGGCAAAGTAGTCTAACGTGTCCTGAAGAAGTTGTTTTTTGAGATCTCCGTAGCCGGTTCCCGGCGTAAGGAATTTTTCTCTTAGGACTTGTTTATCTTTTTCATTTAAAAATAAAGAATGGATCGCATAGATATGACTTTTGTCCGGATCTTTCGTTTCGTCGACTCCGGCGGAGTCGGTCATAATGGACATTATAGATTTCTTAAGCTCTTTTTCTGAATCGAAAAAGTTGATCGTGTTTCCGTACGACTTAGACATTTTTTGTCCATCGGTTCCCGGCACGAGGGCTGTCGCTTCGTCGATCTCAGGTTCGGGGATCTTAAAAACATGTCCCACTTCTCTGTTAAAGCAGGCCGCGATATCTCTCGCGAATTCTAAGTGTTGTTTTTGATCCTTTCCCACTGGAACACGATCTCCGTCGAAACCGAGGATATCGGCCGCCATCAGAACGGGATAAAAGAAAAGCCCACCTCTCGGATGAAACCCTTTGGCCACCTTATCCTTATAAGAATGTGCCAACTCCAGCTGATTTACGGAAATAAAATGACTTAAATACCAAGTCAATTCGTTGACTTCCGGAACCGAAGATTGGAGCCAGAACGTGCATTTTTCCGGATCGATTCCAAGTGCGAGAAAATCACAAACAGCATTGTAAGTGTTTTCTTTTTGTTTTTCTTTCGATGAGAATGTGGTTAAGGAATGTAGGTCTGCAACGAAACAATAAAGGTCTTTGGAATCTTGGTATTCTTTGAGTTTACGGATGACAGAGAAAAAATTTCCTAAATGAAGTTTTCCGGAGGGTTGGACTCCTGTAAGAATCCTCATACTTCCTCCATTCTTGTCGTTTCGTATTCTTTTCCGGCGAGTCTTTCGTATTCTTTCATCAGAGCTGATAGTTCCGTTTCGATTTTTTTATGTAAGGTCAATTTCGTAATCGTGGCCTTGTCTTTGTATATTACGGAATAATTATAGAGTAGTTTTGACATTTCCAAAAAGACAAACTCCAAAGTTTTTCCGTTCAGTCGGTTTCCCGAGACTACCGTAGAATCGTAAAAGGGAATAAATCTATGAAGGATCTTAATTTCCTCGATCACCTTTTCTTTGGAAACCAAGACACGATCGTTTAACTTTCCTGCCGTTTCGTATTGTCTTGCTAAGAGATGGTTTTCTACGAGGATATTGAGTTTTTCCGCGAACTTTCCCATAAACCCGGCCGCGTCTCCGAGTAGTTTCAAAAGATTCTGAGTGATCTGATCTTCGACACCCGCACTGGAGGTCGTATGTTCGTTGTAAGTCGCAAAACTATACTGGAAACTCGGATACTTTTTGTTAAACGCATCCAAAAGTCGGAGAAGGTTGTTGATTTGTTCTATATCACTCTTGAAAAGTCCGGGAAGCATGATGATAACATCCCGGCTTTGATTCTTACTTCCGATTTTAACGGTTCCTTCCAAGATCGGAGCGTAGGAAGCCTGAAAGTCGCGAAGAAGAAGATACATCAACTTGTGGGGAGTTCCCTTAAATGCAGATTTTATCGAAGCCGATTGCATATTTTCAGGAACGTGATTTTCGAAGTAATCGTCGACAATCTGATTCAGGAAGTCGAAATTCATTCTTCCCTTATCGTCGATTTTAAAATATCGTTCTCTCAAATTCTGGAGCTCTTCTTTGCGATTGAGTCGGGATTGAATATCATCCGCCAATCGGATCAGAGTCGTTTCCACCTCTTTGATAATGTCGGAAGAACCTTGGAATTTCGTCTCGTTGATCGGAGGAACGTTGAGTTGTTGAACGATTTCTTCCCAAGAGATCATTCTTTTTGTGGCCACGATATGGAACGCGCGGATTGCGTCCGTCATTCTCGGTCTTCCGTTTTCGAGATTCAGACCGTAGGTTAGGCCGGCCATGATCTGCGGCATTCGAGGCACTAATTTTTCGTCTTTCCGAATGAGCTCAGGAACCTGGGTCATAATGATATCTTTCGAATCTTCCCGGCTGAGATGGCGTGCATAATAAAGTTCTAATTTAGTGGCGCGATTGAGGAAAATTTCCGGCGAAATCTGATCGATGAACAAACTGTCCAAAGAGATGATACTGTTCAGTAGTTTATTAAAATTTAATACTACGTTGTAAACGAGGGGTTTCCAGTATCTCCAGCCTTGTTGTTCACAAAAGCGAAGCGCTTGGATTGTGGCGATGATCTGATCTTCTTTTAGGAATTTAAAAAGATTCTGAACTCCGGGAGCGATTTGCAGTTTTCTACCGAGAAAACCGACGTCGATCGTTCCGGTATCCTTAGCGAATTTATTGATTGCGGCATTTCCTCCGAAGAGGTTTGCGAGAAAGCCGATTCCGGCGGCTGAGGCCGCAGGGTCGTTCTTTTTTTGTTGGCTCTGTTTCGGGGACGTTCTTACGGAGGTGGAGGTTTTTTCCGAAGATCTTTTCGACTTGTCCTCTTCGTCCGCCTTTTTATTTTCCTCTTGTTTCTTTTTCTCAAAGTCTTCGTCGACCTTTTTCATCAAGTCGATTCGGATAAAGATATCGTTCGACTTTTGTATGACTTCGTCGATCTGCTCCTGATGTTCGGGACTTCTCTGTTTACGATAGAGATCCGCAAATATCTTATGGGCGTCGGTCCTTGAGTTTAGAGACAAAAGACTATTCCTTTTCGTTTAACGGGTTTTCAACGATCTGCGCACTGGAAGGAGCGCTGAAGTTAAAAAGAGAAGCGGATAAACCTACGTTAGTCTGCACACCGGAAAAGCTGATCGAAGTATATTCGCCGGATCCTCTGTGTTTCATTCTTAACGATTTCGGTGTGTTATCCGGATTCATTGTTACAACAATTTCTTCGTATGTTTTTGTCGGCGATTTGAGTCGGATCGATCCTCCAACTTGGGTCACTTCTTCGTAACCGCTTAACAATCCAAAGACGCCGCCCGTGCTTCCGCGGAGATCTTGTTTGCCTACGATCGCTCTTGCTGGAGAATAGAACCAAAGAAATCTTCCGTTGGAAGATACAACTCTGCCGTCTGAGAATTTGACGTGTAAATAGTTCGGTTTCTTAAAGGAAAGTGTTCCGGAAATTTCGTTATTGATGGTTACGCTGGCTCGAAGACTGGAAATTTCTCCCATTCTTCCTAAGAGTGCGTTGAGTCTGTCGCGTCCAGGATCCCCTGAAACAGAAATGCCGCAGACTAGGATCAGTCCTGCGGCACCCGGGAGTAGTCTCCTGATTTTCAAAAATGCCATAGTTTCAAACTATGCGCGAAGGTTGATTATCCAAGTACTTTTTTTGAATAAAAACCCATGCTCAACTCCCTACGGGTTCGTTTCGCAGGTTGATTATCCAAGTACTTTTTTGAACTCTGCAGTAACCGCAGGAACTACTTCAAAAAGGTCTCCCACGATTCCGTAAGTCGCAACTTTAAAGATCGGAGCGTCTCCGTCTTTGTTGATTGCTACGATATACTTAGAAGAACCCATTCCCGCTAAGTGCTGAATCGCTCCGGAAATACCACATGCGATATAGCAATTTGGAGAAACGGTTTTCCCGGTTTGTCCAACTTGGTGAGAGTGAGAAATCCAACCAGCATCCACCGCCGCGCGAGAAGCTCCGAGAGCCGCTCCGAGAGTGTCCGCAAGTTCTTGAAGAATCGGCCAGTTTTCCGGTCCTTTGATACCACGACCACCGGAAACGATGATCGAAGCCTCAGTCAACTGAACCTTAGAACCGCCGCTTAGATCGGTAGAAACGATTTTTACCTTCGCATCACCAGCCGCTGGAGAAGCCGCTTCTACAGCTCCAGCACCCGCTTTTTGAGTGATCTCTTGAGAGTTTGGACGAACGGTAAAGATTTGGACCGGGCTTGTTACTTTAAAATTTGCGTAGGCTTTTCCGGAGTAGATCGGTTTTTTTGCCACGACCTTTCCACCGTCAACGGAGAATCCAACAACGTCCGCAACGATTCCCGCTCCTACTTTTACGGCAACACGAGGAGAATAATCTTTTCCTTGTGAAGTGTGTGGAAGAAGAACCACCGCAGGGTTTTGTGCCTTGATTACTTCCGCAACCAGATTGGAATACGTTTCAGCGTTGTATTCGCCTGAGTTTACGGTGATGATCGAATCAGCTCCAACAGCCGCTAATTCAGGAGCGTGTTTTTCAACTCCGCTTCCGATGAGAAGAGCTACTACTTTACCGCCGATGGAATCAGCGATCTTTCTTCCTGCTGAAGTGATTTCTCTGGAGATTTTTTTAAGTTCTCCGTCTTTCAATTCGCCAACAATTAATACGTTGCTCACGGGTGTTCTCCTTAAATAACCTTAGCTTCTTCTCTGAGAGCTTTTACGAGTTGAGATGCGAACGCGTTTGCGTCTGCCGCTTCCAGTTTTCTTCCAGGAATACGCGGTGGAGGAGGTTCGAGTCCGACAACTTCGATTTTGCTTGCGGGGTTACCAAGATCAGCGGCGGATTTTGTTTCCACAGGCTTTTTCTTAGCAGTCATGATTCCTTTGAGAGAAGGATAACGAGGTTCGTTGAGTCCTTTTTGCGCTGTAAGAGCTACGGGAGTGGAAGTTTCGATGGTTTGTGTTCCACCTTCTACTTCTTTCGTTGCTTTCACTGCGGTTCCGTTGATTTCAAGGCTCACCGCAAATGCGACGTGAGGAATTCCAAGAAGTTCCGCAACTTGAACGACAACTTGAGAAGAATCAGTATCGATGGACTGTCTTCCTCCGATGATTACGTCTGCGTTTTCGGCTTTCGCGAAATTGGCGATCAGCTCTGCAGTGTTGTTCGTATCAAAAGGAACGTAGTTGTCGACTTTGACGTGAACCGCGCGATCTGCGCCCATAGCGTAAGCGGTTCTAAGAGCTTCTACAACTCTGTCTGGTCCAAGGGAAACAGCGATTACTTCGCCACCGTGTTTTTCACGCAGTCTGATTCCTTCCTCGATAGCAAATTCATCATAGGGAGAAATAATCCACTTGATTCCGGCTTCGTTGATGGATTTATCCCCTACTTTAATACTGGTTTCGGTGTCAGGTACCTGTTTCACTAATACGATGATTTTCATTAAATGGGTACTCCAAAAAAAATTAGTGCTGTTAACACAAAAATCTTGTGTCTATGTAGTGCAAACCACTTTTTTAAGCAAGTCTAAGCGATCTCATCGGTTGAGAATAGATATTTAAACCAGTAATACGTCCAGACCATAAATCCGATTACGATCAGAACATTCGCATCCGTCTTTAAGAAAAAAGCAAGTCCCCAAAAAAGCGGGAGAAACATCCAAGCGCAAAGAGACAGAAGTAGGAAGAGAGAATTCTTTTGAAAGGGAGAATTGAGGGCTTTTTGAAACCCGATTCTTAAGGAAGAAAGGCTTTTCGGAGATCCTTGTTCCTTGTAAGATAGGAAGAAAAAAAGTCCACAAAGGATTGTCAAAATGAGAGCGTAGATCATAAGATAGTTTTTGGAAAAGAAAGATTCTCTGTCGAGCTGTTTTAGTCGCAGGGAAGAAGGATATTAGAGAAGAGGAACACATGAGAGCATTACTAGAAAAGCCCAATGATTTATTCAATCCGACCGAGAACCACTTAGCGCTTCGGGAAAACGTCGCCAAATTCGCAAGGGAGAATATGGACCTTCAGGCGAAGGAAAACGACGAGCATGAAACCTTCAATCTTCCTCTCTTTCGGAGAATCGGTTCCGAACTCGGACTCTTCGGAGTCACCGTTCCGGAAGAAGACGGAGGAATGGGAATGGACGCTGTCGCCGCGGTCATCATTCACGAAGAAATGTCAGCTTATGATCCGGGTTTTATGCTTTCGTATCTCGCTCACGAAGTTTTGTTCGTGAATAATTTCTATCACAGTTCCAACCCCGCGCAAAGGGCGAAATATCTTTCGAAAGTGATTTCGGGAGAATGGATCGGCGGAATGGGGATGACCGAACCCGGAGCCGGAACGGATGTACTCGGACTCAGAACGATCGCGACCAAAAAAGGCGACAAATACGTATTAAACGGTTCCAAACAATACATTACAAACGGAAGTACGGGAAGCGTATTTCTGATTTATGCAAAGTTGGATAAGAATTCGAAGAAGATGACTTCGTTTATCGTAGAGAGTTCTTATCCCGGATTCAGCGTGGGAAAAAAAGAAGAGAAGATGGGAATGCGTTCCTCTCCGACGACTCAGCTTATATTCGAAGATTGTGAAGTTCCTGCGGAGAATTTGGTCGGTCAGGAAGACGGCGCTCTCGTTCACATGATGCGAAATCTCGAGATCGAAAGAATCACTCTTGCGGCTCAGTCTTTAGGAATCGCGAAACGTTGCGTGGACATCATGGCCGATTACACGATTCGCCATAGAGAGGCTTTCGGAAAAAAACTCGCCGAGTTCGGACAGATTCAAAGACTATTAGCGGAATCTTACGCTGACTTTCAAGCGGCTCGCGCTCTTGTTTACAACGTAGCTTCTCAAATTCATCCGGAGAACAGAAATTCTTTGGGAGCCGCGTCCGCAAAATTAGTCGCGACGCAGATGGCAGAACGAGTGTCTCGGAACGCGATTCAAGCGCTTGGAGGATACGGGTATTGCAGAGAATATCCGGTCGAGAGACTTCATAGAGATTCCATACTTCTTTCCATCGGCGGTGGAACAAACGAAGCGATGCAGAAGAATATCGTTGCCGATTTGAAAAAAATCTACGAGGGTACTCCTTGAGTCGAAAGAACATTCAACTGACCGAAAAACTGGAAGAGTATATCTTCCGGTTTTCCGTTCGAGAATCTTCCTCCTTTCAAAAACTCAGAGAAGAAACGGCAAGGTTGGCTCAGGCAAACATGCAAATCAGCCCGGAAGAAGGGCAGTTCTTAAACATTCTTACCAAAATCAGCGGCGCCAAAAGAATCATAGAAATTGGAACCTTCACCGGTTATTCTTCCCTTTGTTTTGCTTCCGCGTTGCCGGAGGACGGAAAACTTCTTTGTTGCGATATCAGCGAAGAATGGACAAAGATTGCAAAGAAATTTTGGAAAGAAACCGGATTGGAGCAGAAGATTTCTTTGAAGATCGGATCCGCATTAGAAACTTTGCAAGTTCTTTTGGAATCTCGGACATCGCCGGAGTGGGCGCCTGGATTCGATGTCGGACCGTCTTCAATCGACTTAGTTTTTCTCGACGCGGACAAAGAGAATTATCCGAACTATTATTCCCTGATTTTGAAATTACTCAAACCCGGCGGATTGTTGATTGCGGATAACGTTCTTTGGGACGGAAGTGTCGCCGACGATTCTCACCAAGAACCTTCCACGGTCGGGATTCGGAAGTTTAACGAACTCGTGCACAAGGACCCGAATGTCGATATCAGTATGGTCCCGATCGCAGACGGGGTTTCGTTGGTGCGAAAGAAGTAGATCTATCGAACTGGAACGAGTTTTCCATTTTTCAAAACATATTCAAACGTTTTAATTTTCTCTTTTGCTTCTTTGGAACAGTCTTTTGAGTTTAAAGAAATGCTTGAACTGCTGTACGTGATATGTCCACATTCTCCGTTGAATCCGGAAAAAGTAAGTAAAGAATCGAAGCCTGATCCGTTGAATCTGTATAAAACTTGGCTGATATCTCCGGATCTCCCTGAAGTTTCGGTAACCATTACTTCGTCGATTCCGTCTCCGTCCAAATCCTCAAACTGAATATCACCGATCCCGATTTGCAGATTCGTGTATGATTTTCCTTCTTTGAGGATCAGCAGATTTCTTTTATACGGAAAGTCATCATTGACATACCTGCTCTTCGACTGAACTTCCACATGATACACCTTCTTTTTTCCAAAGGAATGTTCCGTTTCCATTACCGTACTCAAATCGGTCTCACCGTCGAATGCCTTGTCGATTGTTTCCAAAAGCGCCCTGTTTGAATTTGGTGAGTTGTCGAAATACAATTTAGAATAGGAAAGATAGTTTTTTAGGTTGTCGGCCGGCAGATAACCTGAATAAACAATTCTACTTTGTTCCTCTTCGTCGGATTCGTAATCGGGCCTTTTTTCGCCTAAAATGTAAAAGTAAACTTTCCCTTGAGGAGTTATGAGTTTCTGAGTGAAGTAGAGTTCTGCACCTTTGGTAAATTCATATGGAACCTCGGAGTTAGGTATCAATTTTCCATTCGTATAATTGAATACTTTTGACGGGGTTTTTGTAAGCAAAGCCCATCCCGTCTGACTCAATTCGATCGTCTCCGTTTTCGCTAAAACTTCCGGGCTGATTCCCCTCATTAGATAAGCGGTAAATACAAATCCGGTCTTGCCGTCTTTTGTTTTGATTTTTGCCCAAGTGCCTTGCATCCCGTCGATGTTTAGCTTTTTTGAATGTTCCTCGATGAGTTCGACGATGTTTCTCGTCGCCAATCTTCCCAAAATTTTTCCCCCTGTGCTTGGCGTTTCTCTCAATAATAATTGAGTCGCAGTCACTAAACCGAATTTATCTCCGGTTACGGGAAGAAAGTTTAAAACGTTGTTTTTGAGAATTTCCTCTTCTTTGGAGATAAATCCGACTTTGTCCTTTTGACGAATTTTAAACCAAAGGAGTTTGCTGACCGAATCCTTGTCCGGAAGATCCGCGGCAAGAACGTCATACGGATATGACTGGTCCAAGGAGAACGCGATTTCACTTTTTAAGGTAGGTTTAGAATATACTTTAATATCCTTTTGAAGAACGACTCCGAAACCGATCGGCACGCTGGCACAGGAATATAGAAAAAGTAAAAAAGCTATATTCATTGATAAACGAATTAAAGAAGAGAATTTATTTTTGTGCATATCTTATCGGATCCGAAAGTTGATTTTATAAAAATGATGTTTGCCGTAAAATGGGTCAACCTAAAATGTATTTTCTCATTCGGAGAATTAAATTCTCGGGATCCGGTTCCATGAAATTCAATCCACGTTTTATATTCTTGTTTTTGACGACCGGTTGTTTTTTGGTCACCTTCCTCGGTTCAGAATCAGGAAAAAAAAGCATTAGACTTTTTGAATTTTTAAGATTTGAAAACGGGATCCGACCCGTTTCCTTTCATCCTGAGTCGGACACGATTCGAGATAAAGATTCCGGAAGATTGTTGGATTCTGCGGCGGATTGCAAACCGTGTCACAAGGTCGTTTACGGAAATTGGAATCGTTCTCGTCATAAAGTAGCTCATACGAACGAGATTTACAGAAGCAGTTTTTCTCAAGAACCCATGCAATGGTGTGAAAATTGTCATTCTCCCTTACGATCCAGTTTGGATCAAACTCCGTTTAAACCGGAAGAAGGAATATCCTGCAACGTTTGTCATGTTCGGCAGGGAAAGATTCTTTCAAGTAAAGACCCGAACCCGTCTCGAAAAAAATATCACGAGTATATCCTAATCGAATCCTTTGGAACCGAAGAACTTTGTGCGTCCTGTCATCAGTTCAACTTTCCGACTTGGCTCTCGTTGAAAGATCATATTTCTCCTTTTGAATATTCCAACTTGAATATGCAGGATACGGTAAACGAATGGCGTCATTCCGGATTTGCGAACGAATCGAATTGTATCGATTGTCATCTTGCGCCCTCGACTAACAATACACATTCCTTCCGTGGAGGGCATTCCATCTCCGAATTGAAAAAGAGTCTTGAGCTGGAAGCCGAATACGTCGGTCCAAGAACGATAGAGGTTCGAATCATATCGCTCGGGATCGGTCATTCGTATCCCACCGGCGATCTCTTTCGCGCACTACGGTTGAAAGTATATTCGGAATCCGGAAAGTTTCGGGAAGAGTTTATACTTCGAAAGTTATATCGAAATGCAACCAAGGAAGAAAAGGAGAAATCTAACGAACCCCGGATTTTAGAATCCGATACAAGGATCCCAGCTCCGTCCGGAAATAGAAACTCGGCTCAAAAAGAATTCTTTTTCGAAGCTTCCGATCGTCCCAAAAAGCTCAAGCTGGAATTGTGGATCGATTACCTAAACGATACCGAGAAGATTTTTTCCCATTTAAAACGAAAGGAAACATTGAAGAAAATTTCGAGTGAAACGATTCGTATTCGGGGACGGGAGAATTTCACTGAAAAAGATACGGGTTAAAAGTGGATGCAGAAATTCTAATATTCGATCCGAGCAGGTCGTAATTTGAGGAGAGAAAAAAAAGAAAGGGGAATTTAACTCTACAAAATTCCCCGATTCTTATTCTTTAATCAATCGTTCTATGGTTTTTTCGGAAAGTTGTTTCATCTGAACGCCTTTTCCGGTAATGGCTTCCAAGGATTTGGAGAAATTCTCCTGGCCTTTCAACATTCCTACTGAAAAGATATTCTCCGATTCTACTTCCAAGTTTCGGATCGAATCCGTTAGTTTATTCTTTTTATCCTGAATCTGCTCTTTTAGAACGGCTTGATCCATGTCCGGATTTTCGGACAATTCTCTGAACAGAGGCGTTTCTCCGAAAAGAATGTTGATGAGTTCGCTGTTCGGCGTGCTCCCTTCATTCAAAATTCCGAGCTTCATCTGTTCTTTCGAGAATTCTCCTTGTAGGCTAGAAAGGGTTTCCTGGATTTTCAGGTATCGGGAAGTGAGTCCCGATGAAAATTCTGTTTTGTCCAGACTTCCTTGTCCTTCCTGTGCGGACGCGGTTCTCCCACCAACGGAAGACCGTTTGTCGCGGATCAATTTTTCCGCGGAGCTGATCAGATTTGTGAGTGGAACTTCCATGTTCTTTCCTCCCTTCAGAATGATAAATCCGGAAAGAACACCAACTTGAGGTTGTGAACTTTAGAAGGGACTTCTTTCCTTAAGTGCTCTATGTCGCATCAAAGATTTTAATTCTGTAGACAATCTATACTAGATATCGGACGGTACTCGGGAAATAAATGAATTTTTTTTCGGAATTTGTAAAAAAAAATATAAATTGACTTAAGATTTCAAAGATTCATGCGACGAAACATCCAGAAACATAAACCCAAAAACATTCCCGGTGTGATCCAAACACCTAAGAACGCGGGGATGACGCCGTTTTCGCCCAACGATTTTCCCGCGGAATTGAAGATATAATAGATCAATACAACTCCGATCGTAATTCCTAAAGACGCGACCCCTGCCGTTTTTTTCGTAAAATAACCTGCGATCGTTCCGATCAACGTTACGATAATCGTCATCATTGGAAGTGCAAAGACGGAATGTTTTTCGGTAAGAACGTCTCCATAAGGAAGTCCTTTCTGAATTCTTCTTTTTTGTTCTTCACCCAACTGGATCAAATTCATCTCTTCCACGGAGCCCGCGGGAACCTTGAAATAGGTCGGGTCTTCCGGTAGTTCGTATTCTTTCTCTTCAAAGGATTCCTGGGAAGAAAGATTGAGATCGCTGTCAAAGTGCCATTCTTCCACACGTTTCATTTTCCAGATTCTTGTCTCGTAATTGTATTTTGCTTTTAAGGAAGAGATAACGGTTTCCGGAGATCCGTCCGGACGAAGCCGAATATAATTGAATCCTCCGTTGATCTCGTCCTTATCCGGATCATAGAAATACAAATAGTAGAATCCTTCCTTTCCCTTTACATGAAATTGATAGACGCTGTTGGCTAACGTTCCCATGCCTTCGGTAAGAGTATCGTGTTCTATCTTTGCGAGTTTGTTTACCGGTCTTACGATAAACTCCGTTCCCAAAAGCATGATGATCCACATGAGAATTCCAAAAAGAATCAAGGGAGCTACGATTCTAAAAAACGAAACTCCCGCGGCCATCATGGAAACCAGCTCTTTGTTCACCGAAAACTGACCCACCGTAAAACAAATCGAGAACATCAGAGACATCGATACTACGGTAGTTGAGATGATTTTAGGAAGACTATAAACGAGGAAGAGTGCGACGTGATAGCGGGGAGCTTTTGTCGTCGTAAAGTTTCTCATGTTGTCGTTTACGAGCGAAAGCAACATGATCCCTGTAAGAAGAATCACGGTTCCGATAAAAATTTTGAAGAATTCTCCGAACAAATACTTATCTAAGATTTTGAGAGGAAAAAATTCTTTCTTCCAATATTGAAAGAAGGATTTGATCGGATCGAGTTTGAGCGGGAATGCGGACATATCTCTGTGATTTTTCGGAACTTCGAACCATTCTTACGAAACTCGGAGAAATGACAATCACAAGAGGATCGAAAAAACGAGGGGTTTTCGAATCTTGACTTCCGTTTTTGATCGGGATTTTACGATCCCTTTCTCTTTTGGATTCCGCAAAGCTTACCGCAATTGTGAGCTCACTCTTTAAAAGATCCTGTCGTAAGAACGACGAATTTTCGTAAAACGAAAGCCCCACCCAAATTTAGGGTGGAGGGGAGGGGGGCGGAAAACTTCGGGAAACTTTGCTCTATCAGAAAATCAATATTTTGCAAGAAAAAGTCGGAAACGTAGGAACTCCTAGAAAATCCCGATCTGGGTTGCCTCGACTGATTCCAAATCGTTTTTCCAGATTGCAAGGACGCGTTATCGGTCGAGGGCCTCGATTCTTTTCCGTGAAACTTTTTTCCGGAAAAGATCCAACTGAAACGGGATTGAGAAATCTTTTTCTTCGGAATTTTATCCCTTTGCAAAGGCCGAAGCCGAGAAAGTGGAATCCGAATTCTCCAAATCCTTTTTTCGATTCTAACGAAGAACGGCAAAACTTGTGAAATACAAAGCGGCACTCAAAATTCCGGTTGCGACGGCAAAACGCAAAAGTCCAGGAACAAGTCCGTCCGCGGTTTGAAATCGATCCCAGAGATCCAAACGTTTTTGCAATTCCCGCTCTTTTCCGGGCGTTAAGGTAGAATATTCAGTTACCGCCTTCGAAGGTTCCGGCGCATGCTCCAATTTGAATCGGCCATTGCGAATTTTTTCGGCTACTTTCGATTCTGCGATCAATAACCTTTCCAGGCTTGCGTGTTTGAGCGCGGAAAGAGCACTCAATGCCTCGTCGATCCAAGAGTCAACGACCTCGAGCCATTTCTGCATGTTGTCTTCGGTAGCTCGAGTGAATTCGAATTTACTAAAGGCAGAGGACCAATCTTTCAGTTCTAAATCTTTCAGAAGTCCTGCGTCTAATATTATATTTTCCTTATGTTTGTGGATTTCCTCAAGTGCATCGAAAACCTGATTCCCTGCTACGACGAGACGAATTAACTCTGAGTGGCTTACGTGACGATCAGCAGTGACAACGGTATAAACGTTATTCAACAGCGCTTTGCTGTCCTCTAAATTAGCCATGGAATGATCGGCGTAGTGAAGTATTTCCAAAAGGCCGCTTAGATATTCTGGCCAACCCATTCCCACTTTTTCGGCCGCCTTCTTGTGAACCGAACGGCATCTCTTATCCTGTTCGAAGAGAAGAGTTTGGATTTTTTTACATTCTTCTTCCAGGCTTTTGATTGCCGCGGGAAGTTCCCTCTTTTTCAATTCTTCTCCTCGAAATCGAATGACTCCGTCCGAAGGTGTGTAAAAACCCTCTTTTACGCCGATCAATAAGTTTTTTTCTTTTTCAAGGGAGCGAAGTTTTTCGAGTTGTTCGGATAAACTCTGCGGATAAAGATTTTCGAGTTCTTCTTTCAAGGAACTCACTTGATAAGAGTAGAATTCTTTCGGAGAAGACGCATAACGGACGAACGATCTTCCGAGATACGCTCCTTTGTAATCGCTGTTGAGATATTCTTTTTTATAATATTCATCCACGCTTGTTAGAATTTCGGGATCGTGATTGAAATCCGTTTTGAAATTGGAAAGAATCCGTTCCGTAAATTTTTCTCTTAAAGAATCCGCGTCGTCGAAGATCAACCATCCGCTCCGGTCATCCAGAGATTTCGGAACATATCTTTTTTTTGCGTTCGCTTCTCTTTCATGATTGTAAGGGTGAGTCGCCCACATCCGCGGGGGTTGCGCGATCTCAGAGGTAAAAATCCGGTGTTTCTCCGGATTTTCGGAAGGCAACTCGGGAACTTTTCCATAATGCGGGTTGTTCCAGATCTTTCTAGATTGATCAATGATTTTGGAATGAATCGGAAAGATATCCTTCGCGCCTTTTCCCATTCTTATATGATCGATGATAAAACCTTGCGTCGTTTCCCAGGCTTCATCCGCCGCTTGCAATTTATGTAATGCGTGAATCAGGGCGTCGCTTCCGGTCACGGAAACCGCAACCAAATCGGCTTGAAATTCCATCTCTCTGGAGAGCGCTCTTTGTGCGAGAACGACTAAGTTGAAAAAAGATTCCATCGCAGATCGGAGAGACCAGATCACAAGACGTAGAATCCAACCGATCCATGCGACTCGAATATCAAAACGAGAAACGGAGCGTAAGAAATCGTCTAACGCATCTCTTCTTGCAATCAAGTGTGCGGCGATTTGTTGCGCGATATAAACCCAGTTTCCTACGGCCATACTCTTTTGCGCGAAGTGTCCGAACTCGTGCGCTAAAACCGCTTTCAATTCGCTGATGCTCAGAACGTTTACGAGTGCGAGTCCGATCTCAAGATTCTTCTTAGATGGAAAGAAAAAATTGAGCATCGATAAATCGTAAAAGACGCATGCGTTCACTTGCGGAGAAAGAAAGACTCGGTGTGGTCTCGGAGCTCCCGTCTCGTCCGCTAATTGATGGAGGAATTGAAAGAGGTGCGGTTGGTCTTTTTCCGTGATTTCGTATTCGTCTCCCATATTCCCTTTTTTTACGAAGAATAAGGCTTTGATCATAAATAAGGAGATCAAGCCGGAGCCGATGCCCGCGATCCAAGAATACAATTCCAAACCGTTTCCCGCGAGCCCATGATGAATAAAAGAATACGAAGCCCAGGCGAACCATCCGCTTAACGCAAGATAGACGAGAACAAAAAGAACAAGTCCTATAACGGTCAACCAAAGATTTCGTTTGTGAGCTTGATTCCACCCTGAAACTTCGGAGGGAAGCGTATTGATTGGAGAATTTATTTCCATAAAAGAACGTCCTTTTTGATTCCCAATTTTTCGAACCTTTGTTTTTACATAGTATAGTCGATATGGAGAAATATCGGGACAAATAATTCGAAAGAAAATTTTGGGAATGTATTTTTTTAAAATTTGTCATCTTCTTTTCGAAAAAAATTCTTTGTCGGAACTCCGACAAGGGAGGAGGGAAAGATCGTTCCGGATCCGGGTTTTTTCGAGACAGAAATTGAGGAACGGTTCCTTTTTCGGTTTTATTTTTTCGAATCAAAGATCGTTCTGATTTTTGTAACTTCGTGGGAGTTCCTACACAAAATCTCGAAGAGAATTCTTCTTGCGGAAAATCCTTTTTTAGGATAGAGAAATTTTTCCGAATTTTTCCCGCGGACCCGCCTCCTCCACCCGATGTGGGTGGGGACCGCGGCTTTCACGGAGGACTGTCTTTTTTCCGACGGATGAGTCTTTCAAATCAGGATTCTTATCTTTCGGGAACTCCTTTCGGCTGAAATAAGAGGTTTTACAAAAAATCCCGGAACTTTCGTCGAGAGAGAGAATTCTTCCCTTTTCCGAAAATTCATCTTCTTCCTCTCGATTCTCGGACGGAAGAAAAGAGAAGTCAATTTTCGATTGACGATTCCGTTTCCGGAGACGATTCTTCCGAGGGAAAGGAGTCCCTCATGAAATTTCGTTCTCTTCTAATTCTTGCATTTGTTGTTTCTCTTTCTTCCGGAGCCCTTCTCGCGGAAAAATCGACCGACGAGCATATCAAAACACTTTCTTCCGGTTCCGACAGTGAAAAATACGAATCCGCAGTGGCTCTTGGAAAAGGAAAAGAAAAATCCGCAATTCCCGAACTCATCAATCTCCTCAATCGCAACAACGAGCCGAAAATCGCGACAGCCGCGGCGATCGCACTCGGGAAAATCGCCGAACCAGGCGACACGGCGATTGCATTAAAAAACAAAATCATCTCTTCCGAAAACGGAGATATCGTCTATGCTTCGTTAGCTTCTCTTCTCAATATCACAACGAAGAATGAAAAACTGGAAGATTCCACAAAAGAAGCATTCGAATTCGCTGACAAGAATCGCAGAGGAGACGAGTACGTTTCCGATTTCTTGGATCTTATCAAAAAGAAACTCAAACTCTAATTTTCTCCAAAGCCCTTGTTGACTCCTCCGGAAATCAGCCGTTATTCACGGAATATTCTCCTGGATGAGGTCAAACGCGGGGGCCAAGAAAAACTCAAGTCCTCCCGGGTAACTGTGATCGGGGCCGGGGGCTTGGGTTCTCCCGTTCTCTTTTATCTCGCCGCGGCCGGGATCGGAAAAATTCGAATTTTAGATTCGGATATTGTCGACACGACCAATCTTCAAAGACAAATTCTTTTCAAACATTCCGAGATCGGTTCTTCCAAAGCCGAAACCGCAAAACAAAGAATTCAAGAATTGAATCCTTTTATCGAAGTCGAATCTTTTCCTTTGCGTATTCAAGAGGAGAATGCGGAGAATCTCCTAAAAGATTGCGATCTCATTTTGGAAGGATCCGATAACTTCGAAACAAAGTTTTTGATAAACGACTTATCTTGTAAGTTGAAGATTCCGCTTCTCATCGCGGGAATTCTTCGTTTTGACGGGATGATTTTGGGAATCCGCCCCGGAATCGATCCTTGCTACCGTTGTATCTACGAAACCCTCCCTCCCTCTGATGCGATTCCGAGTTGTTCCGAAGCGGGTGTGATCGGAAGTATGGCTGGAATTATCGGAAGCATCCAAGCTACCGAGGCGGTCAAATTCTTATTGGGACTGGTAAACGAAGAATCACCCGGCGTTTTCGGATCGATTCTTCAATTGGAAGCCAAATCCATGAATTTCCACAAAGTTTCTCTTTTAAAACGATCCGATTGTAAGGCGTGTTCTCATATATGAAGAAAAAAGAATATTCAAAATCCAACGTAGACTATATGGAGCAATCCGATATTCTAAGAGAATTTCAAACTCTTCCCGGGGTCGGTAAGTCGATCGCGATGGATTTTTGGAATCTAGGATTTCGAAGTCTGGATGAAATCAAATCGAAGGACCCGGAAAAACTCTACGTTCAAATCTGCGATTTTCACGGAGGACATGTGGATCGTTGTATGCTCTACGTCTTTCGTTGTGTCCACTACGCACTGAACACGAAACAACCGAATTCAGAAAAGCTAAAATGGTGGAATTGGAAAGATTCCGTCAAAACTCAAAAATTAAAACGATAGTTCGCGCCCACCTGAACGTAGGTCAAGACCGTCTTCGAATCCAATAAGATCGGAATTAAAATTTGAGGCGCGAAAACCTTGAGTAAGATCTGTGAGGGATCCGTATTCCCGCTACCTTCGTTTTCCGTTATATAACCGGACTGCAATTTATTTTTGAGAGTTAGATTGCTTGCTTCCACGAATAAGCTTACGTCTCCCTTGATCTTTGCGGAGAACTTTAGATTCACTTCCGTCCCTGTCGATCTCCATTGATAGTCTAAACCGAATTGGCTGAATTTCAACGGAGCGACTTCGAATCGAAACTCGTTGCTTTGAAAGGAGGAAGGACCTCGCATATCCAAACGGAGGAGTTGTCCTTGGAGCGTGAATCGTTCCAAAAATTTCCACTCGAATCCGATTCCAAAACTATAACCTTTGAACGGATTGCTCGTTTCTCGATAACTCACTCGGTTGGGATTGATCCCTGTAGGGGTGATACCCCCGAGGCTGTCGACTTCCTGAGAAGTTTTAGTCCAGATTCTTTCAATCCCTCCCAAGATTTGAAGATCCAACACCGGGTGCGGATACGGAGTAAAACCGATTCTGGAAGAAATTTTCTGAAACTTGGTCGTTCCGTTTCCTAAAAGAATATTTGTAGCTCTCTCGGGGGTAGAAGAGGAACCACTGCCTCCTCCGTAGGAAAGGGTTTGGAATCCACCGACGTCTAAATTGCCCTTTGCCTCTGTTCCCCGGATCTCGAAAGTAAAACGGTTCCATGCGTAAAATAAGCGGGTCGTGGAACTATGATTCTTGCTTCGATACGGAGTGGATTGTAGTTCCACTTGACCCCCGCTACTAAAAAGAAGTCCTGCGAGTTGCACTGTCTGAAAAAATGGACGGAGTTCCGATTGATTCTCTCCGCCTCCGACTCCAAAAGATCCTTCTAGATAATGGCGTTTCGCCTTTGCGAGTTGCTCTTCTCTTTTTTTAAGTTTCTCTTCCTTCGCTTTGAGTTTCTCGTCCTCTAATTTTTGTTTTTCCGCAAGTTCTTTGTCCTCTTTGATTTTCTTTTCCTGCTCGGAAACCTGAGGTTCTTTTTTTACGGGAGTCGGTTCGACGATCTTTGCAAAGGAAATTTTTCGGATCGCAGACTTAGGATACACTTTTGTGTTCCCATCCGCGAGCTTGAAGGTTACGGATTCCTTGTCCTGGGATACGATCGAACCTTCCAATTTGTCTCCGGATTTAAGAAGAATCGTTTCGCTACCGAGAGATAGATTCGTAAAAAGAAATACTGATAAGGATAGTGAAATAATTTTTTTCATACTCTGGATCGGTTTACAACCGGTATCGGGGAATCTTAGCATATTGGCTAATTCCTGCAATTCGATTTAACGTTTTAGGGTTCGATTTAGAAAGAAAAAACTCTTTCAAAAAAAGGGGATTTATTCTTACGAATTCAGATCACATTTGTAATAAAAACAAAAATCTATAATTTGCAAAAGTATAGAAATCCTATTTTAAAAATTGAAGAGAAGTGTGTCGACGTGGTGTGAATCGGGGCGGATTCATTTACGAGGAATCGTTCCTATTTGATTCGATTCTTAAGTGATGTGATGAGTTTGTCTTCTTTGTCCAACTTACTTTCCAAGAGAAGAATTTTTAGATTCTCCGGAGGATCGGAAATTTTCACTAAGTCTTTTTCCGTACAGATTACAAAGTCGTATGCTTTTGATATGGAAAGGAGTTCATTCTCGTCTTCCATCGTATACGAATGATGATCTCTATAGGATCGTGTGACCAATTCGATCGGATGAAAACTTCGGATCATCGAAAAGAATACTTCGGGATTTCCGATCGCAGTAAACGCATAAACTTTTTTCCCGTATAAAAGTTTTGTGGAATCCAATTTCATACTCGGCGAT
Source organism: Leptospira stimsonii (assembly GCF_003545885.1). NCBI lineage: Bacteria > Pseudomonadati > Spirochaetota > Leptospiria > Leptospirales > Leptospiraceae > Leptospira > Leptospira stimsonii. Next base: position 51,176 of record NZ_QHCT01000001.1, on the reverse strand, counting down.
AAAAGTTTGTCCGGTTCCAAAGAAAATCTCAAGGCTCCTTTGGAAAATTTATTCTGAAAGTTTTGAACGATTCTTTCCACCGAAGGTTCGTATTTCGAAAACACGATCCAATCCGCTCTCGAAAGCGCGGAGAACGGTTCTCTTAGATTTCCTGCGGGGATTAAAAACCTTTCCGTTCGCACTTTGCTCGAATCCAAAAGTACGATGTCCATGTCTCTTTCCAAAACGTGATGTTGAAATCCGTCGTCCAAAATCACGACCGTCTCTTCGGAGATTCCCAATTCTTCCTTAAAACGAATATAGGACGCGTATCGATCGCTCCCGATCCAGACTTCAGCAAATGGAAGATGTTTTTTTAAGAGGAGGGGTTCGTCTCCCGCTTCTCTGGGACTGGATTGCGGCGTGACTCTGAGGCCGTTTTTGGTTCCTGTGGAACCGTAACCTCTGGAAAGAAGAACGATTTTTTTATCTGGAAATTCTCTGTGAATCGTTTTTGCGAGATAAATGGAGAATGGAGTTTTACCGGTTCCACCCATCGATAAATTACCTACGCTGATTACAAAGGCTCCGGGGAGTTTTTTTTTCGGAGTGAGTTTTTGATCGAGGAGAAAAAGTCCTCTGTAGACAAAGGATAGGGCGTAAAATATCGGAAATAATAGGACTTGAATGAGAGATAAAACCGTAAAAGACTTCATAAGTAAATTAGAATTTTCTAAATTTATACGTTTTCGGCCGTTTCGGCGAATTGAATGTCGTAGAGTTTTTTGTATTTTCCGTCCAATTGGATGAGTTCGGAATGTGTTCCGGATTCTACGATTCTTCCGTCTTCCATCGCAAAGATTCGATTCGCGATCTGAACGGTGGAAAGTCGGTGTGCGATGATGATCACGGTTCGATTCTTATAAAGAGACTCAAGCGCTTGTTGAACGAGTCTTTCCGATTCCGTATCGAGTGCGGAAGTCGCTTCGTCCAAAATCAGAATTTCCGGATTGAGAAGAAGCGCCCTTGCGATGGCGATTCTTTGTCTCTGACCGCCCGAAAGCATGACGCCTCTTTCGCCCACGATCGTTTCAAAACCTTCTTCGAAGGAAAGGATGAATTCCATCGCGAATGCTTGTTCGCACGCGGCGAAGAGTTGTTCGTCCGTAACACCTTGATTTCCGTAGCAGATGTTTTCCCGTATCGTTCCGTTAAAAAGAAACACCTGTTGCGCTACGATTCCGATTCTTTTTCTAAGATTACTCAGATCCAATTCTCTGATATCGATATCGTCCAAATAGATCGCACCTTCCTGCGGATCGATGAGGCGAGGAACAAGATCGACTAACGTGGATTTCCCCGCGCCCGATGCGCCTACCAACGCGATCGTTTCCCCTTTCGGAATATCGAGATCGATTTCTTGAATCGCAGGATTTTTGGATCCGGGATAACTGAAAGTTACGTTTTCGAATCGGATTCCTTTCACCATCTTCTTTAAGAATTTTGGATGTTCCGGATTTTTAATATCGGTTTCCTGATCCAGAAGTTCAAAAACTCTTTCTCCGGCTGAGATTGCGCTCTGAATCGAGTTGGAAAGCATACTCATCTGTTTGAACGGTCTCATCAAGAAGATCAACGTTAGGAAGAACGCCATAAACATCCCTCTGGAGAAGGTTCCGTCTTCCATGAGATAAGCGCCGAAACTCAAGAAAATCACCGCGACGATCGAGCTGAATAATTCCGTTAGAGAAGGGCCGATCTGATGATAAAAATGTCCTTGGAAGGTTTTGTCCGAAAGATCCTGATTGAGTTCCCGAAATCGATCGGCTTCGACTTTTTCCATGGAGAAAGCTCGAATCACGCGAATACCGGAGATCACTTCCTGCAAATGTCCGTTTAACGAAGAAAGACGTTCTTGTTGGTTGCGGGTCGCTTTTCGGATTTTATCCGCGAACGCGGAAACCGGACCCATCACGAGGGGAACGATGATAAAAACGGCTAAAAACATTTTCCAACTCAAGTAGAGAAGAAGAAGTAAATGCGTGATGATATAAAAAAAATCTATGATTGCGTCTTTGAGATCGGAGCTGATCAGTTTGCCGAGAACTTCCACGTCGTTGATGATTCTACTCATAAGAATCCCGGTTTTTTCCTGCACAAAGTGATTGAGTGGAAGCGTCTGCGCCTTTGCGTATAGCTCCGCCCTTAAGTCTCGAATCGCGAGATAACCCGCCGAGTTGATACAGTAGACGGCCGCGGCAAGGAAGACGAGTTTGAGAAGATAAACCGGAAAAACGATAAAACAAAAAAGTAAGACGAGCTCGTCATGGCTCATGGTTTTTAGAGAAGAATTGAGTTTGATCTTCCATTGGGCAAGTGTGAGTTCGATGGATTCCACGCTTGATAAAGAATCGTTCTCTTCGTGACGTTGGATGAGGGCTTTGTCTTTTTTTGTGAGGGAAATTTCAAAACTCGTCTTTTCTCCGGTTCCAAGGGAATCGAAGATCGGAATCAAAGAAGTGAGGGAGGCCCCGTTTAAGACCGAAACGAGAAAAGAAAGTACGACCCCGGAAATCAGTCTGTATTTGTACTTGAAGGAATACTTTAGGAGCCGTTTATAGATGTTCATTGGACAGGTTTAGTCTTTTGAATACTTCTCTACCCTTTTTTGCAGGAATCCTTGTTTTGTCCCTTCTTTTTTCCGGCTGTAATCGGAGAGAAGCAGATCCGGAAGAATTGATTCTTTCCATTCCTTCGGATCCGATCAGCTTGGACCCTTTGTTTTCCACGGATTTGTCTTCAAGGACTCTCGGCAAATTCTTATATCCGTTTTTGTTTCAAAAAAACTCCGGCGGAGAGGAAGGGTATCAACTCGTGGAATCCTTTCGATTACGAGGAACGGAAGAACTTCGTTCTCTTCAACTTACACTCCGGTCACATCGCCTAACGAACGGAGATGAATTAAGTGCGCAACAAGTCAAAGAATCTTTGGATAGACTTGTAAACACTCCTGGGCCGAGAAAAAATCAATATTCTTTTTTGAAAGAGACAAAAGTGATCGGAGAAAAAGAGATCGAATTGAAGATCAGCGGTGGACTGAGACAGGCAATCGACGCCCTTTCCTTACCGCCCGCCGCGATCGTTTGCTGTAAACAGAAAGATTCCGATCTCCTCGAAGCGGAATCTTTTGAAACATTAGAAAAGAAGAATATTGAGTCCTCTCTCAAAGCCGGTCGTTACGTTTTGAAAGAATGGAAAAAAAACAATTACATCCTTTTGGAAAAAAATCCGTTCCTCAAAGAAAACCTTCCTAAAAGGATTCGTCTGAGAATTTTGGCGTCCGCTTCCACAGGCGTATTTTTATTTTCCAAAGGAAGAATGGATCTTATGCGTGTTCCCAATTTTCTACTCAAAAATCCGAATCTAAAAAGAGAGAATTTATATTTTAGAAAAGGATCGGGGGTTCAATACATCGCGATTCAATCCAAGGAACCGTGTTTTGATCTCAATTTTAGAAAAGCGATCAATACCGCGATCGATCCGAATCTTGTGATTCAAAAATTGCTCGAAGGAAATGCGGATCCAACCTTCGGTTCCGTTCCGCCGGGAACAATTTCGGAAACGATGAAAAAGGAAATCCTCAATAAGAATCCCGAGATCGATACGATCTCGAGTCATAAAAAGAATCTCGCGATCGAATATCTGAAGCAGTCTTCTTGTTACCCGAAAATTTTAGAGAGAGAAATCGATTTTAGAATGCGAGGCGACGAAGAGAACAGCGCGAACGGATTGGCCTTGGCTGGATTTCTGAAAGAGATCGGTTTAAAGATCAAGATTCATCCTATGGAAAAAGCGATTCTTTATAAAGAGAACGCGGAAGGCAAAGGAGATCTAACGTTGCTTTTCTGGTATGCCGATCTTCCAGGTGCATGGAACTTTATTGATCCCTTATTTTCCGGAAAAGACAAAGGGAACGGCGGAAATCGGGCTCACTACGAAAATCCTGAGATGGAAGTTTTACTTTCCAAAACGAGGAAATCCGATTCCTTACGTTTAGAATCGGAGACCTCGAACGCTTTGCAGATTCTTTTGAGAGAATATCCCTGGGTCTTTCTCTGGTCTCCTTACGAAACGTTTCTTCTTTCCGAAAGAGCGAAACGATATTCTAATTTGGTGGAATTTCTTTAACTTCAGGAAGTTCGAGTTCCACGGAATCTTCGTCTCCGTCCTCAGGCTGTGGCGGAGCATTTTTTCGATCTCCTATCGCTGGAGAATTTTCTTGAGTATTCGTTTCCGTTGTTACGTTAGTCACATCGGAAGGAGGTCCGGGTTGTTCTCCGATGTAATAGTATTGTCCGTAGAGAGGATGAGCACAAGGAACGGAAGAATGAAGAAGCGAACCCGTATCTCCGCAGACGTCGACTTTCACAAAATCGCCGTTAAACGGTTTGATCAGCGTATCGGAAAAGCCGATATTGCTTGCGATATAATTCACGTAACGAAACCAGATATTTCCGCTGATCGCAGAACCGGAACCTTCAAACGGAGCTCCGACATCGTTTCCGATCCAGACCGTGGTGACCAAGTCCGGATTGACTCCCGCAAACCAAGCGTCCCTAACTCCCTTCCGAGATCCCCATTTTTTCCGAGCCTCTTTAGGAGATTGAACGGTTCCGGTTTTACCACCCATCGGAAAAGAATTTTCCTCTTTGAGTCGGAGTTTCATCGTTCCTTGTTCGCTTAAGACCGCTTCTAAAAGATTCATCGTTTCCGCACAAGCGACCGGATCCAAAATTTGGATCGCTTCGTCAGGACCTTTGAGGGGAGCCGAAAACATTTCGCTTCCTTCGAAATCCGTGATTCTTAGAATTTGAATCGGAGTCACTTTTTTGCCGCCATTGGCGATGGTCGCGTAAATGAGAGCAAGTTCCATCGGAGACAATTCTCCGGAACCGAGGGCGAGAGAAAGATTGGGTTGGAATCTTTTTTCCAATTTCGCTTTATCGATATCCAGAATCATAGAGACTTTTTCCAAGAAGTCTCCAACTCCGAATTCGTTTAACAATTTTACTGCGACCGTATTGATGGATTGAGCGAACGCAACTCTCGCAGTGATCTCTCCTTTATAACCTTTATACCAATTTTTCGGAGAGTATCCTCTGATATTGATCTCCTCGTCCACAACTTTGGAGGAAGGAGTGATGATTCGATTTTCGAAAGCGATCGCATAAACGAGAGCTTTGATCGTAGAACCCGGTTGTCTTAGGGCGGAGACCGCACGATTGAGGCGGAATATATTCGAAATTTTGTAACTACCCACCATCGCTTCAATATAACCGTTGTTCGGATTGATCGAAATGAGAGAACCGTTCATGTTGTCGATAATGGATTGTTGTGTTCTCGCTTCCTCTGCGTTGTCTTTCTTTTGATAAGAGGCTTTGATTTCGAGCAATTTCCTACGGACGGATTCGATTCCTTCACGAAGTGATTTTTCGGCCGCGTCTTGTTTTTCGTAATCAAGAGTCGTGTAGACGTTCATCCCTCTGGTTTCAATATCGATTTCGGAAAAAGTGTCGAGGATATGTTGACGGATTCCGTAATTAAAATCGGGTGCGAGGTTGACCGTAAAGTCCTTATCGAATCCGTATCTTGCGATATCGGAGGAATAAAATTCTTTTTCTCCGTCTTTTGTGACTTCGACTTTATAGATCGCTTTGAACTTCTTGAGATTGGATTCTAAGAGACTTGAAAAATTCTTTCCTATTCTGGAAGGATTTGGATGAAGATGTGTGTTCTCCGCCATCGGAGTTAAGACCATCTTTTGTCTTCTTAGCGCCGTCTTGAGGCTTCGAACAGGGTTGTAATTCGAAGGAGCAGGAATGATTCCTACCAGCATGGCGGCTTCTTCCGGAGTAAGCTCGGCGGCGGCCTTGTTAAAATAGTAACGACTCGCTTCTTCTACTCCCGTGTTTCCTTCCCCCAAAAAGATTCGGTTGAGATACATCGCTAGAATCGTATTCTTATCGAATTGACTTTCCAGATAAAAGGTACAGTAGAATTCCGTAATCTTATTGAAGATGTTTCGTGCGCCAAGATCCAAAGTGAGTTTCGCAAGTTGCTGAGTAAGAGTGGAACCTCCCTGTTTTTGAAATGTCGTCAAGTTAATGATGAGCGCTCTGATTAAAGCCGTGTAGTTGATTCCGTGGTGATTGTAAAATTCACGATCCTCGGAAGAGAGGAGGGCCCAGACAATATTTCCGTGTTCGGCGAGATTATCGGTTCGAATCGGCTTAAACTTTCTTCTCGAAAATTCTCCGATCATTTTTCCGTTTCGATCTAATATCCGAATCGGACGAATCTGACTTATCTCATAGTAGTTCGTTACTTCATTCTTAAATTTATCAAGATTGGAAACTACCTCGTCTTTTTTCGTAAGCCAGACCACGTAAGAGCCGCCGATTAAAAAAGACGAAACAGCAATCGTCGCGATTCCGCCGTATCTTAGAATTTGTTTCCAATGAGCTTTTGAAAAGAGGAAGAGGTTTTGAAGACCTTCCTTAAGGGAATGAAATATGGAAAATAGTTTCTCGCTACCGGATGCCATCGTTTCCTCTATATCTCTGTTGATCTCAGAGAAAGACAATAGAAACGGTAGATTCCTTGTAAAGTATTAGAATTCTTTCGAACGAGTTTCCGAGCCTTGGTTCGAAAACCTTTTCACCGATTTTGTCAAATGATTTTTATAGAGCGGCGTTTTGTAGGAACTCCGACAAATTGTTTTTCAAGGAATTTCAATTGAATTTTAATCAATCGATGTGGGAACTCCTAAAAAGGGAATCCTTGCTTTGAGGTTGAATTCAGGTCGGAACTCCGGAGTTTTTTATTGAGATATTCACTTAAAAATCGAATTTGGAGGGGAAGCGGAACCTCATCCGAATTTTAAGAACGTCTCGATCAGAGATTCAAATCGATCCTTGATAAAAATGAGGAGTTCCTTTTTTTCCGATTTCTCAGGCGAAGCGGGATTCTTTTCGGAAAACTATTTTGAAGAAACAACGAATGCGGGAACTCCCTTAAAAAACGGACTTTTCTTTCTGGACTATAAATCAGGTCGGAACTCCATGAACACTCCGTTTCAATTCAGAAACAAACGAAGACGAATTCTAAGAACATTTTGAAAATTTTTAGGAGTTCCTACCTTTTCTCTCTTCACAGAAAAGGCTTCTTTGACAAAAACTATTTTGAAAAGAAAACAAGTGCGGGAACTCCCTATTTTTTCACTTCTTCTTCAAGATCGTAAAATTCACTCTTCGATTCTTCCTTCGACCTTCATCGGAATCATTCTTATTGAGAGGAACACTGTCTCCAAAACCGCGAGTCTGGATTCTTTGCATAGGAATCGAATGTCTCTTGGAAAGATACTCCGCCACAGCTAACGCGCGTTTTTCGGAAAGCAGGAGATTGTCCTTTTTCTTACCCACGTTATCGGTATGTCCTTCGATCTGAATTTCGATTTCCGGATTTTCTTTTACGATTTCTGCGAGTCTGTCCAATTCCGGGGCGGACTCGGGAGCGATCTGAAAACTTTTCGATTCAAAAAATAAGTTATTGATCTGAATCGTACCACGCTCTTGGATCGGTGGTAATTGTAATACGACTTCCACGTTATCTGGAATTTTTTTTCGAGAACTCAAATTCAGATTTTGGGAAACGGGGAGATATCCTTTCTTTTGCGCGTAAAATCCGTAGTTTTCTCCGAACGGAAGGACGATGGAAAAGTTTCCTGTGGCCGGATCACTTTTAGCGCTTCCAATTTTTTCATGGGACTTTAAGGATTCATAATATATATCGGCAGATAGGGGTTTTCCATCCGTGTCGACTACTTTTCCGTTGACCACGACGACTTTGTCAGGTCGCATCTCCTTCGGAAGATACGCCATAAACAACTGTCCTTCTTTGCTTATATAAGCCCAGTCGCTGTTTGCCGGAATAGAAAAGAAATTCACACCTTTCAGATTTTCGGAAACCTCGGTCGGTTTGGTCCATTGGTCCCAACCTTCTCCGATTCTTCTTGTCATGTAGATGGAAAGACCTTTGTGTCCGTCGCTAGAAAAATAAAGAGTTCGATCGTCGCTCGCTAGAAACGGCGCCATCTCTTCGTGTTCGGAATTGATCACTTCTCCTAGATTCATTCCGAGAGGAAAGGTTCCGTCCGATAACATTTTGCTCACGTAGAGATCGAGTTTTCCTTTTGCATCCTTGTGTTGGGAAGAATAGATCAAAATTCTTCCCGAAGAAGAAAGTGTGGAGCCACCGAAAACTTCCTGGCTGGAATCGTTTTTCTTTCTATATAAATTATAAAAATCAGGAAATTTTAATATACTTGGCTTCGACCAAGAATCCTTCTCCTTAAAACTTTTGTACAAAGGAACTCTTCTTGTGATCTGTTTTGATTTGTCGTCGTATTCGTTTCTGAGTTCATCGATCTTCTTTCTGTATTCGTTCGAATTTTTGGAAGAACGGGCCGCGGCTTCTCCTTTGGATTCGAATTCTTTTCCGAGTTCGTCCAACAATTCCTTTTCGCCAAACGTTCCGAAGACGAATAGTTCGTTTCCGCCGGGAAGGGCGGAGATCACTGCGGAAGGCATCTCGTTGTTTAGGGGAGAACCCATTTCTTTTCCGTCTTCCCAAAATCCTCTTTCATCGAGTTTGGAATACCAAATCTTCTGAGTTCCGGATTTACCTCTTTTGATATAAGCGGTCCAGAAAAGATGTTTCCCGTCCGGAGACGCGGTCGGATTGAATGCAAAGATATTATGATTTACGTAATCGGGAATTTTTTTGATCGTCCAAGGTTTGATCTCGCTCTCATTGAGAAAAGGATGGATTTCATAACGGATCGGATTGCACGTAGAACCCTTCATGTTGCAAAGAATTCGAACGGTCTTGTCGTTGAGTTTGGAAAGTTCGGCTGTGATTTCGTTCGACTCGATCGGAATGAATGCGTTCTCCGTGCTCAATAATTTTCCGAATTGAAGAATCTTTCCCGTAAAGATTTTGTCTTCGGCTTGAAGACCCGTAAGGAACGGGAAACTTAGAATCAGAGGAAGAATGGATCGAAGTTTGGAGCGCATACACTCTAACCTTCGGTAGAATTTCGAAACTTCTTGATTCTCCTTTTTCTTGGCAAAAAACCCTACCTTGAAAATCATGGTCATGATTCTCCCCCTGGCAGGTATTCTCAGATGATCAGCACTTCCGGATTAACCCTAAACTTTGGTAAAAAAATTCTTTTTGAGAACGTTTCGGTGAAATTCAAGGAGAACTGCCGCTACGGATTGATCGGCGCGAACGGCTCCGGTAAATCCACTTTTATGAAGATTCTCGCGGGTCTGGAGCAAGCCGCCAACGGAACCGTTTCGATCGACGCTGGAGTAAAGGTCGGGTACTTAAAACAGGATCATTACGAATTTGAAAACGAAACCGTGCTCAACACGGTCATCATGGGTAATAAGGAACTCTGGGAAGTTTCCCAGGAAAGAGACGCGATCTATTCCAAACCGGAAATGTCCGACGAAGACGGAATGAGAGTTTCCGAACTCGAAGAAAAATACGGTGAACTCGGCGGCTACGAAGCCGAAAGTACCGCGGGAGAATTGCTCGAAGGATTGGGAATTCCTACTTCGAGTCATACGCAGACTCTTTCGTATTTGACCGGAGGTTTTAAACTCCGCGTTTTATTGGCTCAGGTTTTGTTTGAAAAGCCGGAAGTTCTTCTTTTGGACGAGCCTACCAACCACTTGGATATAAAGACGATTCACTGGCTGGAAGAATTCTTAACAAATTATCGCGGCGTTGTCATCGTGATTTCCCACGACCGTCACTTCATCAATTCGATCGCGACTCATATCGCCGACTTAGACTATCAATCACTTACGATTTATCCCGGAAACTACGACGAATACATGGAAGCTTCTACGATGGCTCGTGAAAGACTTTTAGACGAGAACAAACGGAAGAAAGAAAAAATTGCCGAACTCCAAGAATTCGTAACTCGTTTTAGTGCGAATGCGAGTAAATCCAAACAAGCCACCTCGAGACAAAAGCAGATCGAAAAAATCAAACTCGACGACGTAAAACCTTCTTCTCGGGTTTCTCCATATATTCGTTTTAAAATTAAAAAACCTTTGGGTAAGGACGTGATCCTCGCGGAGAATATTTCGAAATCCTATGACAGACCGATTTTCAAGGATTTTACGACCAATATCACCAAAGGTGAAAAGATCGCGATCATCGGAACCAACGGAGTTGGAAAGACAACTCTTCTCAAAACCCTAATGAAACAGCTCGAACCCGATTCCGGAAAAGTTGTCATCGGAGATTCGGTCACCGCTTCCATCTTTCCTCAAGATCACAGGGAAGGAATCGTGGAAGACGCGGATACGATCGTGGAATGGCTCTATCGTTATGCGGATCCGGGAACGGAGATGGAAGAGATCCGCGCCATTTTAGGAAGAATGTTGTTTAGCGGCGACATGGCTAAAAAACCTACGAGCGTCCTTTCCGGAGGAGAAAAATCACGCATTATCATCGGAAGAATGATCATGACGGGAGACAATCTTCTTGCACTCGACGAGCCGACGAACCACTTAGATTTGGAAACGATCGAAGCGCTCAACTACGCGTTATCCGTCTTTGAGGGGACCGTTATCTTCGTTTCTCACGACCGGGAATTCGTTTCCTCTCTCGCTACAAGAGTAATCGAAGTTTCCACGGAAGGAATTCGGGATTTTAAAGGAAGTTACGAAGATTTCCTTGAAAGAGAAGGTGCGGAATTTTACAAACGATTGTCCGGCGGCCCGGTTCTCGCGGAAACCTGATTCGTTTTTAGAATTCTTCCCGTATTTTCGATTCGATTTTTCGAATCGTACGAATCAAAGCCTATTTCGAAACATCGGAATAGGCCTTTTTATTCCATCCACATTTCAAGTCGTCTTAGTTAAAACACACTCTTTCCATTTCATTACGCGGCGAGTTGCAAACTTATAAGTATTAATGCGAAATGGATTCTGTTCAAAACTCATTTATAAATGCAGTCGCTTTTGTATGAAATTTATTTACAATTCGATAAAGATAAAAAGAGCAAAGATGATTCTTTAGAATCAACCGATACGTTCCAATTCGAATTTTAGAATTTTCTCTTTTTATCTTATTTGCTTAAAATCGGAATAAGAATTAAAAATAATGAATTCGAACCAGCCTACTTTCGTAGACCATGTAGAAAAAAAACGACCTCTTTGTCCCCGAACAAAATCAAACAGAAATCGTGGTCTTCTATTTCCCGATGGAATCGCTTCCGGATTCTTTCTTTCATTCTTACTTTTCCTTCTTATCTCGTTTTTTTCTCCTGAGTTAAAAGCCCAGGTAGAACTCGGAACGTTAAAAATGAATTCTCCCGATCGGGACTATTCGATGAATGGAAGCTGGTATTTCAAGGCATTGGATGACACTTCCTATTCCATGCCGAATTACTTCCATACTCATTGGAGTTTTTTTGAAGTAGCTAAGAGTTGGCACTTGGAAGGATACGAGTATGACGGAGTAGGATGGTTTCGGATGAGTTTCATTCTTTCACCCGAATATGAAGGCAAGAATCTCGCTGTCATGATTCCTTATATCGAAAACGCACATGAATTTTTTCTCAACGGTCGTTTGATCGGTAAGAAAGGAGAGATTTCTGAAAACGGGAATCTCGTCGTTTCGGATACGAGGAATGACGTTTATACGATTGATTCTTCACTCGTTAAAATAGGAATTCCGAACGTAATTTCGGTAAGAATCAGAAGCGCGGGCGGATTGGGTGGTTTTGCGTTAACTGATTTTTATATAGGATTGGAGCAGAATATTAGGAAAAGATTCAATCTCCACTTGATCTGGGCCTCCATCCTTTTCGGTTTTTTTGCGTTCAGCGGTTTTTATCATCTTCTATTTTATTCCGTTAGAAAGACCGAACGGCATTATTTATACTTCGGAATCCTTTGTCTTCTCGGAGCAATGCAAACTTTCGGTTACAGGACGATCACTTATTGGTTTTATAATGATGCGTGGTTGAATCAATTCTTGAACGGATCCGGAATTATTCTTTTCTCCGTCTTTATGATTTTATTCTTTCATAATTTTTTTAAATCCAAGCTTTCAATTCTTTCCGGACTTTTTATCGTTCTCGCATCCGTAATTTATGTTTGTTTTATTCTTTCCTACATTCCTATCCTTTTGGGGAGAAACGAGTTTGCTTTTATAGGACTTTTTTGGAGGAATCTACTTCCACTTTCCATCGTGAATATCTTCTTTTCCATTTTCTACGGACTTTATCACACGGTTCGAAATCTAAGTAAGAATCGATATGAAAGTAAGGTTTTGTTGATCGGTTTTTTTATACTCCTGGTTTTCCTCGTCCACGGTTTTATTTCATATATGGGTTATATTAATCACAATTCCTTTATGGAGTTGGGATTTTTATTGTTTCTATTTTCCATCGCTTTCTCTCTTTCAATTCGTTTTTCGCAGATTCATTCCAAAACCGAAACTCTAAACGAACAGTTATACAATAAGAATGAAGAATTAACAAAACTCTATACTTCATACGCTCGTTTTGTTCCGAAGGAATTCTTAAATAATTTAGGAAAACATTCCATCTTAGAAGTGAGTTTAGGAGACCAGATAGAAAAAGAAATGTCCGTTATGTTTTCGGATATCCGATCCTTTACACAGCTTTCGGAGAAGATGACTCCGGAGGAGAATTTTAACTTTCTCAATTCCTATTTAAAGAGAATGAACCCGATCATTCAGTCCCATTCCGGTTACATAGATAAATATCTCGGTGACGGAATCATGGCCTTGTTTCAGGAAAGTCCTGAGAACGCGGTGGATGCGGCGATCGAGATGCAGAATTATCTGATTACTTATAACGAGCACAGGCTTAAATCCAATTATATGCCGATTACGATCGGAATCGGAATCCATTATGGAAAAATGATGTTGGGTACGATCGGAAGCGATGAAAGGATGGAAGGAACCGTAATATCGGACGCGGTAAATGTTTCCTCCCGAATCGAAGGTTTAACAAAAATCTACGGTTCTAAAATTATTATCAGCGAACAAACGATGTATCGACTTCCGGATCCGGATAAATACAATTATCGTTTGTTGGATACGATCACAGTGAAGGGAAAAAGCGATCATCTTTGTGTCTATGAAATCGTGGACGGTTCGGAGCCTTCGCTCCTAGAATTAAAATTATATACAAAGCCTATTTTTGAAAAAGCCGTTCTCGAATATATGAAACAGAATTATGAAAGTTGCATAGAATACATGAGAAAGGTGCAAGAAATCAATGTCGATGATAGAGCCACACATTTGTATATTCTTCGTTGCGAGCAAGCAATGAACCAAGGTGCAAGACACAGCTGGAATAACGCGGTCTAATCGGCTCGATCTTTCATTTTGGAATTATCTTCAAAATGAGAATTCGGTTTGAGATCGGATGATAAGTTTATTTTTAGCGATTCTGTTCTCCTATCTTTTTAAATTATAACTCGAATTGAAATTTTATATTTTTCTTCGTTTCGGGAGGAAAGGAATTCTAAAATTTATTTTAAGAAGAATATAAAAAATATTCAGAAATAAGAATGTTTTGAGCGCGCACGGGAACTGGGATCATTAGGGAGAAAGAAAAATTCTTGCCTGAAATTTATTTAAGGAGCCATCTATGGTTATGCCAGCGTTAGTACAAAATATTCCCGCACGTTTGGGAGAGGTTTTAGGTCCGAATGGAACGGTTGAATTCGTCGATTTTCTGAACGAATCCTTTGGAAACAGTCAAGCGAATACAACCGAAATCTTGACGGAGAAATTGGAAAATCGAATTTCGAAGGAAGCGAGTCAAGTTCAAGTTGAGATAACTGGAATGCGATCGGAATTTGCAGATCTCCGATCCAACGTTTCAAGACTCAGCTCGGAATTTGTAGGTCTTCGATCCGAATTTTCAGGACTTCGCTTGGAGTTCGCAGATCTTCGCGCGGATTTTGCCGATCATCGATCTGAAATGAAATCGGAAATATCGGAGATACATAAAATGATAGCAACACAGACGAGATGGATCTTTGGGGCGATGATCGGATTGGTCGGAGTATTTTCGATAATCGTGAAATTCTAATATACCAAAGGATTAAGTCGAATCACTTTTTAAAAAGGAAAGAAGTCCTTTTAAGGCTTCTTTCCGGTGGGAAACCCGGTTTTTTTCCAACTCCGGAACTTGGGAAAAGGGTTTCTGGAATGATGGAAAGATAAAAACAGGATCGTAGCCAAATCCATAGGGTCCAACGGTATCGTATTCTTCGGAGATGATTCCTTCGCATTTACCTTCAAACGTTTTCTCGATTTTGCCATCCACGTATGCGATTACGCAAGTATAGTGAGCGTTTCGATTCGGATTCCCCTTTAACGTATCCAAAAGAAGAAGCGCTCTTCCTTTGTCATCCAGTCCTTCTCCTCCGAATCTTGCGGAATAAACTCCCGGAGCTCCGTCGAGCGCTGAAACACAAATTCCGGAATCATCGGCAATCGAGGGAAGTTTGGTTAGACGAAAAAGTTTTCTGGCTTTGATAAGTGCGTTTTCAGCAAAGGTGGAGCCGGTTTCTTCCGCTTCGAAAGAAACGTTCAAATCCTTCGGTGTAAGAATTTGAACGCCGAGTTCTCCGAGAATGGAACCTACCTCTTTTACTTTGTGCGCATTGTTTGTTGCGAGCGCGAGTTGCTTCAAGGAGCGAATTAACGATTTAGTTTGAATTCGTCAAAAGCGTCTTCAATGTTCGGGACCACTTTGAATACTTTATCTAACATCGTAATTTCAAAAAGTTGTAAAAGATCTTCGTCGTTCACAACGATGATAATATCACCTTCTGCGCTTTTGAATTTCTTCTTGTAGGAGACAATGATGCCTAACGCAGTCGAACAGATATGACTCACTTCGGTAAGATCGATAATGATCTTCGGACTAGGGTCAAAATTGTGTTCACTCAGGTTTCTGTCTAATTCTTCACTATCGGATTGAAGAATCGATCCGGCAATTTTAATGATGTGAATATCGTCTTGTACGGTTATTTCCATGGGTGTCCCGTTACTTCTGTGGCTGTTAGATTTCGGTTTTTCAACTAAAAAACTAA
This sequence comes from Leptospira stimsonii, assembly GCF_003545885.1. Taxonomy (NCBI): domain Bacteria; kingdom Pseudomonadati; phylum Spirochaetota; class Leptospiria; order Leptospirales; family Leptospiraceae; genus Leptospira; species Leptospira stimsonii. The sequence continues at coordinate 35,973 of NZ_QHCT01000001.1, read as the reverse complement.
ACCGGAATGGGATTTTTGACCCGTTTTTTTACAAATCCGGCGTTTTCTATGTCACTTGATACAGAATCGAAGGTTTCGCCCCTTCTTCTCTTCTTGCTTAGTGTTTTTTTATCAGATTATCCATCCAAATCGGAACCAAAGGAGAATCATGAGGTCCTCCTTTTTTCTCCTTTGGATATCGTCCGTTTTTTTGAATGCAAAAGGGAGGAAGGCTTCAAAATAAAAGTGAGGAATTTTTCAAAATCTATGATTGTATCCTCGAGATAATTCACGTCTGTCGGAGCAAATGATGTTAAAGAAAATCGGATTTATAACAGTTGGAATTTTATTCTTACTCGTATTGTTGTTTTGGGTCGGACAAGGGCCTCGAGTTGCGATTCCTCAAGATACACAACCGGGTGCGGAGTTCGTTTTTCCGGGAGAAGAAAATACTACTCAAGAAACGCTTTCCCTTTTGATTTCTTCTTTGAAAGAAAAATATCCGAAAGGTTCAGAGGCAAAGAGAGATGCTCATCCGTTTGCACACGGTTGTGTGAAGGGCATGTTTAGCGTTTCCTCAGAGGTTCCGGAAGAATTTAAATATGGTATATTCAATTCTCCTAAAACGTATCCGGTCTGGATTCGATTCTCGAACGGATCGATTACGAAAAAGCCGGACTTTGAAGGAGACATCCGAGGAATGGGAATCAAGCTGATGGGAGTGGACGGGCCTAAGTTGGCGGAAGACGAAAAACGAACTCAGGATTTTCTTTTGATCAATCACCCGGTTCTACCGGCGGGCGCACCGGAAGAATATCTTTCGCTCTTCAAAGCGGCGTTTGCAAAAAAACCGATGTCTTATTTTTTCGGCGGAATGCCTTGGAATTGGAAACTTACTGCGTTGAAAGAATCCATTTCGATCCGAGGGAAAAAAATTCCAGACGTATTAGAAATTCGTTATTGGAGTACGACTCCTTATCGATTGGGAAAAGAATCGCTCGCTGTCAAATATTCTGCGCGACCTTGTGAAACAAAGGAGCTTAAGCTTCCGGATTCTCCCGCGGAAAATTATCTTCGTCAAACGATGATTTCTCATCTTAAGGAAAAGTCCGCTTGTTTCGAGTTTCTGATTCAAAAACAAGGGAATCCGATCGCAATGCCTGTGGAAGATCCGGCGGTTCATTGGAACGAAAAAGATTCTCCTTTTGTCTCCGTCGCAAAGATTGAAATTCCAGTTCAGGAGTTTGCAACCTCCGAACAAGATCGATTCTGTGAAAACCTTTCTCTCAATCCTTGGCACAGTTTGCCGGAACATCGTCCGTTAGGCGGAATCAATCGTGTCAGAAAGCTTGCTTACGAAACGATCTCGAAATATAGAAGAGATCAAAACGGCGTCAAACCGATCGAACCTACGAAGTGAACTTGTTAGAAGGAAGTATTAGAATTTTATGAACAATCGATTCGATTTTAAGATTTCCTTTATGCGCTTTTTGGTTTGTAAGAATGGATTTCGCATTAGCAAAAAGGCTCTTATTGTATTCCTTTTTCTTTTGACCGCTTCTCTGTTTTCCCAAACTCAAGGCGGTTATTACAACCTTGTCTATTCTAAGATGGGTGTGATCGGATCGATTGAATTTAACGGAATGTCGATTCTTTCCGAATCCAAAGGCGACGACGTTAGCGGTCAGATCGATCTCAATGTATGGATTCTTCCCGGAGTCAATAAGATCAAAGTGAAAGGTCTTAAGAAAAGAAAGGAAGACGAAGTTGCGCCTCGCATCAAAGCGGTTCTTTACCTCGGACAAAAGGGACAGTTTCCGGACGAAGGTCAGAAAATTGCGGGTTACGAATGGGAGGAAGCAACGGGGTTAAAAGTTAAACTTCCTATCGAAGAGGTAATCACATTTACGCCGACGGAAATTCCTCCTTCCGATCTATGGAAAAGCGCAGAAGTAATTCAATTGAATGCGGAGGATAAGGAAAAAATCCAAAAGTTGATTACGGATTTATTCGATGGATTTCAAAAGAAAGACGAGAAGAAACTTCTTCAGTTGATGGAGTTTCGAACAAAGGAATTTGCCCGAGCCAGATACATTTCTCCGGATGAGGAAATTAAGGATCTGAAAAAGGGTGTGAAGAGTATTTTGAAAAGCGTGGGAGGGAAACTCGATAAACTTGAATTGAACGATCTTCAATATCAATTGATTGCGGATAACAAAGTAGTTTCGGTTTTTACGAAAGCAGGGAACAGTCCGATTGAAAGTAAGAAAATTGGTTTTTCTATTCCGCTCTTTTTGTCCAAGATTCAAGGCGAATGGGTGATTTCACGTTAGTTGAATGTTGACTTATTGATCGAAGGTCCTCTCTTTGTGGTTGCGTTACTGAAATCTTGACAAACTTAAGTTTCACTATATTTTTCAAGCTGGGACGTAAAGACACTGATTCAGGGGACTTTTATTCTAGTTTAGAAATTCTCTTGCGTTTCGAATTATCGGAATAGGGATATTAGCGCATTTACTATTGATTCCGTCTTCTTTGGTTTCTTCTCTTATCCAAGAGAGGGAAAGAACGGGAAATGAAGCGAAAAAAGACGTTACTTCCAAGTAGAGGGAATTTCAAATCATCGGCGGTTAGTTGGTGTCCGTTCGTTTTTACGATACGATGAAAAACGATCTCGGTGAGAATGAAAGTATTTTACGTTATGCGCACTTTCTTCTTGAGGATTTTTAGATTAACGGTTCTTTGAAACCGGAAAAAAGATACAGAGGAATCTATGTGATTGCTTTGTATCCATCCGTTTTGAAATTCGAGGAAGTTTTTCTCCTCGCGACCAGCATTCTCTTTCGATTTCCAATAAGGATCTTATTTGGTCGGAAGTATTTCCTTCGCTTGGGGATCAGCGACGTAAAAGGAATACGAGAACAAATTACAATTCAGATCGGGGATACAAAAAAGGAGATGGGATCGGGAACGTGAACTGCCGATGTATTCGCTTCAAGAGTCAACGTCAAATTCCCTTGGGATCCCGAGTCGTAGGAAAGATTTTTTCGTTAAACTTATGTTTAACGGGAGTAAGGAGTTATATTTTCTACTTATACCAAGGAGACGAAGGTGAGTTTGAGCTCCCCTTGGAAAACTCCTTCTTTTGAAGGGAATTTTTTTCCCGATTTCAGGGAAATCAACGATACATGTTTTTAAAGCGACCTGGAACGTCTTTGGATTGAATCGAAATTATTCCCCAGATTTTATAGGAGCTTCTGAAACGGACCAGATTCAAAACTTTACGTTCGGGGTTCGTTTTCTTCTACCGGTCGATGAATATCATAGGACGATCCGCTCTTCCAAATGTATCGAACTCTTTTTGTTATTAACTTTTATAACTTATTTTTTTATCGAGGTATTTAAGTAGGTAAGATTGCATTTTATACAATGTCTTCTTTTGGAATTTTCCGTTCTGCTTTTCTCTATTCTTCTTTTATCATTAACCGAACACATCCCGTTTAACGTATCTTATTGGATTTCCTGTTCCTTGAAACTCGCTTTCGCTACGCTTTTACAAGGGTGTTTTTCAAGAGGGAATTGGTTTTTCTCGTGGCAGTCGGAATCATATTAGGTTTTTATGTTTTATTTTTCGTAATCCTGCAACTGGAGGATCTTACATTGCTCGTCGGAACGTTGGGATTGTTTGTTCTGCTCGCGATATATTTCACCGGAAGTATTCAGGATTTAGAATCCGATCGAAATTTTAAGTAAAAAAATTATGAAATTTTAGACCGAACTTAATTTAAGATTACGGATCTATTGAGGCGGAATATTCTTCGTCGAATACAGATCGCGGCTTATTTGATTCAACCGCTTCCTCAATGGGAATCGATAGAATCGTTTTTTGAAGACATTCGACTTCGGAATAGGTTCCCAAAAAAATCTTTTCTATAATTTTTGTTTCTGTTTTTTCGCAAACGACTTTCAAATTGACCTTGCTCATTTCGCTTTAATTTGAATTCTAAGGATATGGAATATATTTTTAGAATTTCACTTCTATTCTTCTTCGTTTCTTGTGCGGTGACTTCTCACCAATCCAAGCAGGTTCAACTCGGCAAAACATTCTCTTTACAGAACTTGAATCAGGATACAAAGGGATCGATTGTCTTTCAGAAGTTCGTAGCGGCAGATTGGGAAGTCGAGCGGGCTGGCTTAATTAATCTAAACGATCCGAAGGCCGCGAGTTTAAAACCGGGTTCGGAGCCCATTCAAATTTATTTTTATGTGATCGATCATCCTAAATTCGGAAGATATATGATCGATACAGGTATTTCCAAGGAGTTTCGAAAGGATCCCAAAGAATGGCCCATTTCTTCCATCGTCGCCTCCGCGATGAAAACCGCTACTTTAAAGATTAAGATTACTGTGGAGGAATGGCTCAAAAAAGATCCTAAAAAAGTGGAAGGAATTTTTTTAACCCACATGCATCTCGACCATATCATGGGAACCAAAGACTTCGCTCCCGGTCTTCCTATCTTCGTCGGCCCTAAGGAGTCTACCGGAAAAAGATTCATCAACGTATTTGTTCAAGGGACCACCGATAACGTGTTAGGTGAGAATCCGAATCTTTCTGAACTCAAGTTTGAAGAAACGGAGAATTCTCCGGGAGTGATTGACTTCTTCGGAGATCAGTCGCTTCTCATCTTTCATCTAGAAGGTCATACGCGAGGAAGTCTTGCTTTTTTGGTGAAGAGTTCTTCCGGTCCTCAGTTGGTATTAGGAGATTCTTGCCATACAAGTTGGGGTTGGGAAAACCAAGTTCCTCCGGGAGACTTTACTGAGGACTTGGAGAAGAATGCTGTAGCCTTGGCTTTTTTGAAAAAAATCGCTTCCAAATATCCCGGAATCCAAGTTCATCCCGGACATCAAAGTATATCAGGAAATCGTAATTAATTTTTATCTTTAGGAACGCTTAGCGGAGAATTTGTATGAAAGAAATAGATCGTTCTAAACCCGTTCTTGTCACTGGAGGGGCGGGTTATATCGCTTCCTGGGTGATTCGATATTTATTGGAAGACGGACTTTCGGTGAGGGCTACCGTGAGGGATAAGGGCGATTCTAAAAAAATTTCCCATCTACTCAAATTGGGAGAACGCTTTCCCGGAAAATTGGAATTTTTCGAAGCGGACCTTTTAAGGGAAGGTTCGTTTTTGAATGCGATTCAAGAGAAGGGGGGAGTTGAGCTGATCATTCATACAGCATCTCCGTTTTTTATCGATGGAGTGAAGAACCCGCAGAAAGAATTAGTGGAACCCGCGGTCTTCGGCACGAAGAATGTTCTCTTATCCGCGAACCAATCCCCTTCGGTAAAAAGGATCGTACTGACTTCGAGTGTTGCGGCTATCATGGGAGATAACAGCGATTCGGCGAATCATCCGGACAATCGTCTTTCTGAAGCGGATTGGAATACAACCAGCAGTCTTACTCATCAGCCGTATCCCTATTCTAAAACGCTCGCGGAAAGGGAAGCGTGGAAGATTGCGGAAGGACAGACGCGATGGGACTTGGTTACGATCAATCCTTCCTTTGTTATGGGACCTTCTCTTTCCGAAAGAGCGGACGGAACGAGTGTGAACTTTATGCTCTCGATGATCAACGGCAAGTTTGCTCCGGGAGTTCCGGATATGATGATCGGATTTGTAGACGTGAGAGACGTTGCGCGTGCCCATATTTTAGCGGGATTTACTCCTTCTGCGAGCGGGAGACATATCGTTTCTGCGGAGACGTTGAAATTTTTGGATGTTGCCAAAAAGATTCGAGAGAAATTCGGAAATCGTTTTCCGATTCCGAAGAAAGCTCTTCCAAAATTTATAACGTATTTGATAGGGCCATTTTTCGGGCTGTCATGGCCTTATATTTCGCGTAACGTAGGAATTCCGTTTGCGCTGGATCATTCTTACAGTAAAAAAGATTTAGGACTGACTTATAGACCTATTTCGGAGACTTTTGCGGAGCATATTGAACAGATCGTTTCTTCGAATATGTTATCCAAATAAGAATCCTGAGAAGAAGATCGATTCCTATGAGAAAAATGTATCATAGGAATCGTATAATGTAGAATTCAAATATTCGTATTTCAGAATGGAGCAGAGTTCTAAGGAAACTACAAATCTTTCTATCATTATTATCGAAAAGTTCGAAAAGACTGTTTTAAGGTAATGAATACCTAACAAGCGTCCCCGCCCGCCAAAAATAAAGTCTCCAATTTACCGTTGATAATTTTAGAGAATTCATTTATATAGCCATCGTAGCCGTTGTGGTGGAAAATTAAAATCGGGGTTCCGTTTTCATCTAGGTCAAGGGCATCGATAAAATGATATTGCCCTCCGTAGATTGCCTGTTCGTTCATGAGTATATCAAATTTTTCGAATATTTTTTTGCCGAGCTCCTCACCATTCAATTCGTATAAAGCCGCGTAATAGGACTTCTCTTCGGGCTCCTTTTTGATCGCGTATCGAATGAAGATGTATTTTTTCCCAGGGGAATTGATCGTATAAAAATCTCCCCTTTTTAAGAATTTAAGTTCGTCCTTGTTCGGATGTTTCTTTTTAAAAATGGAATTAGCGGACGCATCCATGATTTTTGAAATTTTTTCCGAAGGATTGTAACGATCCGATCGAACCTTATCTCCGATCTTAGCTCCAAAAATAGCAAAGACGGAATCCTGATACGTATCGATTTTTCGAAACGCGTTGAAGTTTCCTTTGATCACTCTAATTTCCTGACAACCCGTGATCTCTTTCGTTTCGGGCAAAAATTCACCCGCGATATTTGTGCGTTCATAAGCGATCGCTTTTTCTTTTTCCTGAATCTTCTTCTTTTCTAAGAAATAAGTTTCTGCGGAATGATCGCTCGCGGACAACCATTGATTTTTGACTCTGATCGCTAAGGACCGAAACCAGGAACCTTCCGTGCTGGATTTGATGGATCCGAAAAGTTTGGCATCCGTCAACTCTTCAGGCTTTTTTTTACTGAGAAATTCGGAAGCGGCAAAACCCTTGGCACCGGTTTTTGTTTTGATTTCTTGCCATTCCTCAAATTGAGAATCCTCTTTGATCCAGACGCTTTCACCTTTATCCAGTTGAAAGAGTATTTTTCCGTCCTTCGGCTTTTCTCGAACGTTTAGCTTTCCTTCGAAAGTGAGTACGTATCTTGGAGAAAGTTTGTCTTCAGCGAATACGAAATCGGAAAAGAATAGGAAAAGAGCCGCTAACGCGATTTTTAAAAATACGGGCTGTGATTGTATGAGTATTCTTTGCATTTAAAGAAACTGGATCAAAGCCCTTAAGTTTTCAAGAAATTATTTTTTGATTTTTGCGTCGTTTAGGGACATTGCTTTTTTCTGATGGTCGTTTTCCCATTCTCCGATGAAAAGAATATTCCCGGTCTCACTTAAAAGAGTTCCCTTACCATGTCTCTTGCCTTGTAGCCATTCGCCCATATATTTAGAACCATCGTCATAAACGTAGATTCCCTTTCCTTGGTAGATGATTCCGTTTTTATATTCGCCAACGAACTCGATTTCATTTGGAAGAATTAAAATTCCTTTTCCTTCCGGTTCACCGTTTATAAAACGAGCACTGAGTTTTGTTTGATCGGGCCATATAAAAACACCTAACCCTTGTTTAACGTCTTCAACGAATTCTCCTTGATAGATGCTTCCGTCAGGATAAACGTATTTTCCTTTTCCATGCTTCTTTCCTAATTTCCACTCTCCTTCATAGGAGTGACCCTCAGGATTTCGAATCGTGCCAATACCGTTATATTTGCCAGAATAGAACTCACCGGCATAACGTGTGCCGTTTCTAAATTCTTTTGCTCCGAAACCAAAATTGCAATTTCCGTACGTGCATTTGGCCGAACGAAAGAACAGGAAGTATATACTAATAGTTCCAAGGAAGAGTAAGAGTAGAACGGAAAAGGTGAAAAGGATTTTCCTACGCTTCGCAAATTGCATAATGAAGGTAAGTCCATTTCCAGTAAGGATTCTGATCTTTGAGAAAGTCTTTCGTATGCTTTCGAGAATTTTATGTCTCATCTGACTTGCCGTCGCTTTAATTTTTAGGATTTAATGAGAATAAGTTCTAAGAGAGTTCAATTTATGAAATCCTTTTTTCGAAAATTAGTTAGGAAACCAATAATCGTTTAGAATGTTGGTTAAATAGGAAGTTTAGAAACGAAATATGAGTCAAAAAACGTTAATCATTCTTTTTGTGGTTTTTTTCGGTATTTCCGTAAATTGCTTCGGAGACAGTTTGCCAACAATGGAAGAACAATCAAAAGCATTTGAATCAAATCAACAAGGTTTGACATCACTGAGTCGGGGAGATCTCATTCAAGCGCGCGCTTATTTCGAAAAAGCGGTTAAATTAGATCCTCAATCGCCAGAATATGTCAATAATGTCGGTATTACCTTTCTCAATGAAGGCAAGTTAGAGCAAGCTATCATTCACTTTGCCAAGGCGTTGGAAAAGAATCCTTCCTACGCAAGAGCTCATTATAATCTGGGTGTCGCTTATCAAAAGCAACAGAACAACGAGAAAGCCGCGCTGAACTATGAAAAAAGCGTTGGAATCGATCCTTCAATTTCGGAATCTTATTTCAACTTGGGCATCGTTTATTCGCGCTTAGGCGATAAGAAGAAAGCCATTGCGAACTACATGAAATTTATCGAAGTCGCTCCGCAGGAATATGATAAACCTAAGAAGGATGCGAAGGCAAAAATAGAAGAGTTGAAGAAGGGTTGAGAATGCTAACAAGAGCATTATGCTTTTCTGTTTACGTTTTATTCATATTCTTCGCGTTCTCTTTTTGCGGTAAAAGTTATCCGTTAGAAAAGTTTGTGGAAACTAAACTCGAGAGGAGAACTGGAAAACCCGAATTATTCAGTTTAAACGGCGCTCCTTATTCTGCCGCGGTTTTTCGGGATGAGCTCGTCTTTGAAAGAGCTCATTTTGAACTTAAACAGGAGTTTCCTCAACCTGAAGAGCTCGAAAAATATTTAAATAGATATGTTGAAGATACTGTCATCTTAAAGGATGCGGTAGCCGATCTGGATTTAAATAGCCCTGAGGCGGCCGCATATCTTTGGCCATATATTCGCAAAGGAATTATTGCTTACTACTTGGATAAAAAATCCGGTGTCTTTGAAACCAATAATAACTTTCCTGATATCGAGATCAGAGAAAAAGATATCGAGGATTTTTATAATTTGAATAAGAATAAACTACCAGTTGGTCTTTCAGAGACTGAAGCTAAGAAAAAATTAGAAAACACTGCAAGATATCTAAAGTGGAAGAAGCTCTACGAAATCCGGAACGAAAAAAAGAAAGAAGTCGTAGGTACCCTTAAGAAGAACAATTCTGTGCAGATAAAATACAACGCAATCAATAACGTAATTAGGGATTAAACGTATCATGACTAACCTAAGGAAAGATGAAATTCTCTTATCAATAAAATATTTCATATTTATAATATTTCTCCCGGTATTCTTATCTTGTTCCTCTAAAGAAGATGCACTTACTTTTTACAAAGAAGGTGTTCAAGCTTATTCCGAAAGAAATTTAAAAACCGCGATCGAAAAATTTGAGTTAGCTTCGAAAGAAGACAAGAAGCTTATCTCTTCTAGAATTATGTTAGGCAAGTCATACTATTATTCAGGGAGATTTGAAGACGCAAAGAAAGTCTTCGAAGATGTCGTGAGTGATTTTCCGGGAAATTCAAATGCACATTCTTGGTTAGGGCGCATTTTATTAAACGAAGGCACAAAGAAAGAGGAAGCCAAACAACATTTAGTTTATGCTACACAGTCTGATGATAGTCAGGTGGATGCCCTCTATTATTTGGGAAAAGCCTATGAACAAGAAGGAAAAATCAAAGAAGCGCTTCTAGAATATCACAAAGCTTTGGAAATAAAAAGAAAGTTTGATAAGATCCATCGGGACTTAGCGGAGCTCTACAGAAAAGCAGGATTGGAAGAGCGAGCGTCGGAACAAACGCAAAATAGAGAATGAGTCCTATACCAAATTTTTTTCCAGAATGAAATGATTCTTCTTTTGCAAACTAAAATGAAAAATATATGATAAAGAGCCATATCCAAAATTTCTATAACGTTCTTAAATTACATATTTGGCCGATTCAAATTTGCATGACTTCCTTTTTTTTGATCGGTTGCGGACATTCTGGCGAGGAGAAATTGCTCGCGCAATTAGGTCTAGAATGGAAAAGTTATTATGCATATCCTGAAATTGTCGGAATAAGCCCTCTTGATAATACGTTTAATGTTGCAAAGGACTCTTCCATTATCATCGATTTTAACAAACCGATGGACAAAATTTTTACCGAGGCCGCTGTATCGGTTACGGCTAACGGAGGAAATACTGCATTTACACCGAATTGGGTTTTCGATACGAGACTTATTTTGGAATTCAAAAGCGGTATAACGGAAGGGAAACGTTATGAAGTGGCCCTGAGTAAAACTCAGGTGAGGGATCAGGATCAAAACTTAATGGCAAAGAATTTTCTTAGCCATTTTTATACGGAAGGATTGGGTGCCCTTCCAACGGTGACTTCTTCATTGCCGGCATATACCGGAAACATTGTTACGGGATGGGGTGTGTCAGTTAGTCCAGTGATTAATTTTTCTGAACCGATGGATGAGGCAACGACTGATAGTGCAATTTCGATATCCGGTGGTCCGGCAGTTTATTTAGCTGTTTGGAATGCGGCTCGAACGTCCGTAACTTTACAATTAAAAGCTGACTTGGAAATCGGAACTACATATACCCTTCGAGTTTCCACTTCCGCGAAAAGTCAATCCGGGATTCCATTAGCAAAAGATTATATTGTTTCCTTTAGCACCGGAGTTGCCTCGCAACGGCCGACCGTACAACCGACGATGTTCACAACCGCGTGGCCTGCTACCTTTTTGCCCGATCCGGCAACTAATCCCGTTATCGCTGGAAATTCTAAGAACGATTACTTTATCTTTACTTTTTCTGAACCGATGGATAAACAATCTGTAATGAATGCCATTTCTTTCAGTCCGGCGATCTCCGGACAATTCGAATGGGTTTCTGGTAGTCTCGTTAAGTTTACTCCGGGGTCGCCATTACAGTCGGAGGCTACATACCGATTAAAAATTTCTAATACAGCAAAAAGCTTGCAGGGTCAGAATTTGCTCACCGGCTACATAATCGATTTTTTGGTGGATAATCCGAATGACAGCCGATCCATTCAATTTGCGGGATCCAATGGCCGCACCTTTGATGGTACATGCGTAATTCTTCCTGCCGTTGATTTGGCAGTCCCGTTGATTCCAGATCTTAATTTTATTTATCCTATTAATCCGAATACGACCTGTACACAGCAATACGAGTTCGAATTATTATTAAATACGTCCGGTGCTCAGGCTTTGAGAACATTCGGAGACGGGGATGTTTTTTCAGCAGGTAATATATCGATTGATTATGTTTCCGGAGGTCCAACTACGAGCGCTTTACGAATCGATCAATTGGATTATTTGCCATCCGCAAACCCACAACGTATTAAGGTAAGAATTCGGGGTGTTTCTGGAAACCAAGTTCGATATAAATTTACGATTCGTGGCGGTGCATCGGGAATCCGTGATATCAATGATAATATTTTAAATAACGACTTGGAGTTCTTATTTTTCGACCCTTAAAAAAATTCCAATATGGTACGTTATATTATTATGAAATATTTAGGACATACATTCGCATTCATTCTTCTTGCTTGTCAATTTACAGTGGGATGTTCGCAATTCTTAGACAATGCTTCAGGACCGCTCGACTTTCTTCCGGCATTGCACGTATTAGGTGATTCTTCTCCTCCATTTATCGAAATGAGTTCTCCCGGGCAAGGGTTGAGCGGGGTGGATCCGAATTCGGAAATTTTTATTCTATTCTCCAAAAATATGAATAAACCTTACACCGAAGGCGCTTTTTCATTAAGCAATAACGGCGTTAATCAAGACGGAACCTTTCGTTGGATCGACCGAGCGATGATTTTTAAACCGACTAAGGCATTGACCTCACCCGGATTATACACTTATTTAGTCTCCAGATCCCGTGCGGAAAGCGATATGGGCGTTAATCTTTTGGATGATCTTAGGGTTAACTTCAGTTTTAGTACTGACTTAAGCACGCCTAAAATCGTTACAACGGTTCCTCAAGACGGGTCGACTGGAATTCCGATCGATTCTAAAATCACTATTGAATTCAACAAGCCGATCGATATTGCCTCCCTTTATAGCGGAATTTCGATTAGACCGGATGTACCCCTGGACTTCTTGAATGTTTCCGTTTCCAATGGGGATACACGATTCGTATTCACTCCTAAGCAGGAACTTGTATTCGGAACAATCTACACTGTGACAATTCCTAATACGGTAAGGGATCAGGCGGGCAACACGCTCACAACGGCATATACCTTTAGTTTTACAGTAGGGAACGATTTTCAAGTGCCAGATTTGACACAGGTAAGTTTTCAGAATACTTCGATTTCCGTTCCCGCCGCTCCGGACATAGTCGTTCCGGGCGAATTCATCGTTACGTCAGGTTTAAATAAAGATAAACCTATATTCTTGGACTTTACGGAAGAAGTTAAGTTATCCTCAGTTTCGGACGGCGTACAAGTTTCACCCTCCGTTCCTTTTAGTGTATCTTCCGCAAATCCAACTAACACACGCTTTAGATTAGATTTTCTTCAACCGTTAGACTTGTCTCGAGTTTATACTTTAACAGTTTCTAATACGATTGTAGATCTTCAAAATAATAAGCTTCGAAAGAACTACACATACTTTTTGAAAGTAAAGGGAAGCTATTCCCAGAAGATCAGAGTCAAAGGAATTTATTCCGAAGCGGCGTTTACCAGAATATTTCTTACCAATCAAATCAATATTCCGGGTGGAGGTGCGACGCCGCTTTCGCAAGGAGTTTGCGTTCCTTCGCCGCCTTCCGTTGACAATTGTACACAACCTATCTTTATTCGTTTTTGTTATGGGGAAAGCGATCTTGATCCTGATTTAGATACGACCTGTCTCACTCCTGGAACTTTAACCGGAGATACGCAGTCAAAAATTCTTTTGAGTTCAGTAAGAGTTACATTAACGAGAGAATTTGGTAGTGGGACAACAATTAACGAATTTATCGGAAATTTAACCGATGCAACGCCGGTAATCTTTGCCCCCGGAATTTTTGCATTTGGTACGAGTGCTTTCGGTTTAGGAAAAGGTGCGACCTATCTATTGAGAGTCAGCGGCGGTACAAACGGCGTAAAAGACAATCACGGAAATACAATGGATAATGACTACACTGTTCGTCTTCGGTTCTAATAGTATTTAATGACAGCTTTTTTTCTAAGGAATAGAGTAACCACTCTGGTTACTTTTCTTCTCATACTACTATTGGGCGCAATCAGTATCAAGGATCTAAAGATTGATCTATTACCGGACATTTCATATCCTACGTTAACCGTAATTACCGTTTATGAAAACGTTTCACCTTCAGAAATCGAAACTTTGATCACCCGTCCAATCGAAGAGATTGTATCTTCGGTAAACGGGGTGGATCGAATTACCTCTGAATCTTTAGAAGGCGTTTCGATTGTGAAAATTCGATTCCGTTGGGGAACGAATATGGATACGGCTTCGATTCAAACGAGAGAGAAAGTGGACCTCGTAAAGGGTAGCCTTCCTATCGATTCGAAAAAATCGATCGTACTTAAATTCGATCCGAATGACGCGCCCCTTTTGCAGATCGCCGTTGTTCCCACCGGAATCAATCCGAAAGAACTTAGATACTTTCTAAAAAAGAACATCGCACCGTACTTTGAAAGAGTTGATGGGATTGCGGCCGTTTCGATTACGGGCGGTTATGAAAAACAAATATTGGTGAATATCGATCGGGGTAAGTTGAACTCTTACAGTTTGAGTCCTTCAGAAGTTATTCAAAGAATTGGGGCGAATAATTTTAATTTTCCTGCAGGCAATATCAAAAGAGACGATCGGGAAATTCTCGTGAGAACTATGGGGGCTTACGAGAATGTAGACAGTATCGCCGACTTGGTTGTCAATCTTTCCGAGTCAGGTGCGCCGGTATATCTTAGAAGTTTAGCGGAAATATTGGACTCTTATAAGGAAAGAACGAGCGCGAGCTTTTACGACGGGGAAGAATGTGTCGCTTTGGTTTTGAAAAAAGAAGCAGGGAAAAATAGCGTCTTTGTTTCGGATGAGGCAAAGGAGGTTATTCATTTCGTAAATGAAGAATTCGGCTCAAAACTCAAGCTCATTATAGTCGCGGACCAATCCGTATTTATCCGAGATTCAATCGGTGGAGTTGCTTCCTCGGGCGTTCAGGCAATCATCATTTGTTTTTTCGTTTTATCTTTTTTTCTCGGAACGTTTCGAGAATCGATTATAGTCACTCTATCCATTCCAGTTTCCGTACTCGTAACACTCGTTTTTATGTATTTCCAAAAAATGACTTTAAATACGATGTCGCTTGGTGGCCTCGCTGTCGGAGTCGGGATGATGGTGGATTCTTCGATCGTGGTATTAGAGTCCATATTCGGATTTAAGAAAAAATTTCCGAACGATTCTGTGAAAAGTTCTTTGGAAGGGACAAAAGATGTAGTCGGTTCTTTGTTTTCTTCCACTTTAACAAGTATCGTGGTTTTTCTTCCGATTCTTTTTATTGAAGGAATCGCCGCATCCGTATTTAAGGAATTCGCACTTTCGATTACTTATTCCTTGATTTCTTCTTTTTTTGTTTCCGTCAGTTTTATTCCGGTGCTTTGCACTTTACCTTTTTTTTCAAAAGAGCAGACAAACGACGGTCCTTTCTCCTTTTTCTGGGCTTTCCGAGAGAAATCTTTAAACATATTAGAAGAGTTGTATGTGTTCTCCGTTAAATTCGTGATTTCGAATCGAAGAAAAGTTACGTTATCCGTTCTCGCTCTGATTCCTTTAACCGTTTTGTTTTTTAAAGTTTTACCGGTCGAATTGATGCCCCAGGTCGAAAAGGCCGAAATATCAGCGAAGATCATTTTACCGGCGGGTTCTTCTTTGGAAAAAAATACTGAAATCTCCAGAAGAGTCGTGGAAATCCTAAATCAAACAGGATTGGTTGCGAGAACGTTTTTAAAAGCCGGTTATGAAGAAAAGGATCTGATCATAAACCCGAAAGGTGACTTCGGTTTAAACCGATCGGAGTTGTTTATCGGACTAACATCCTATGATGTTGCTGAGGATCTAATCGAAAAATCTCAGGAGGCTCTCGAGAATTTACATAATGAAACGGGTGCTCAGATTTTATTTATACCGGCGAAAGATTTGCTTTCAGATATTCTTCCGGAATCTGGGGAAGGATTGACTTTGGAAGTTTCCGGGCAGGATTTAACGGTCTTAAAAGAAACCTGTGAAGAGATTCGGAGGGACTTGAGTGAACTTCCCAATTTTACGGAAGCAACTTCTTCTTTTTCCGAAGAGACACCCGAGTTGAGAGTTCTTATCGATCGAGATAAAATGGCGGGGTTCGGACTTTCCGTTGAAAACGTTGCTAAAACTTTGAGAGCGGTTATCAAAGGAGAACAAGCTACCCGTTTTCGAAGGAATGACGATGAAATTCCTGTATTGGTAAGACATCGTCTCTCGGATCGTTCCGGAACGGAATCGTTAGCGGATACTTTATTTAAGATTCAATCGGGATCTTTTATTCGTCTTCGGGATTTCTCGGAAATCGTTTCCGGTTTTTCCAATAGAAAAATTCTAAGATATGACGGTCGAAGAGTCGGAATCGTCAAAGCTCAATTCACCGATATAAAATACAGCGAAGCGGCTTCCCTTGCTGAACCGGTTTTGAAAAAATATTCGGACCGTAAGGATATATCGATTCTTCCTGGAGAAACGCAGAAGATGATGGAGAAATCCATCGATTCTTTAACGTTTGCGATCGCACTTTCTATCTTGTTAGTATATATGGTTCTTGCATCCAATATGGAGAATGTCGGACTGCCGTTTGTCATTTTATTTTCGATCTTCGTATCCGGAGTAGGAGTTGCGATCGGTCTGATACTAACCGGCAAAACGTTAAATATCATCTCTGTCATGGGAATGATTCTTTTGGCGGGAGTTGTGGTAAACAATGCCATCATTCTTATCGAGTTTTATCAACTTCACTCGAAAGATTATCGAACGACCGAAGAATTAGTGATCGCGGGAGGAAGAAGAAGATTGAATCCGATCTTGAGTACGACCGCGACTACCATCTTAGGATTGTTACCGCTCTTGATCACTTTCGGCCCCCCTTCTCCTCAGGGACCTATGGCCGCGGCGGTTATGGGCGGATTGGTTGTTTCTACGATTTTGACCCTCGTTTTTATTCCTATGGCTTATATGGCCTACGTGGAAAATATTTCTAAGTTTACTCGCAAAAAATGAACGCCATTCTTTCCTTTTTTCTCAAGAGAAGAGTAACAACTTTCATGTTATTCTTCGGGTTGTTCCTTTGGGGAATGATATCGGTTCGTCTTCTTCCAGTTTCACTGATGCCTGCAACTGAATCACCCGCTCTTACGATTGTCACAAAATATCCCGGAGTCGCGCCTTCGCGCATCGAAGAAATCCTAACGAAACCAATCGAAGAACAAATCGTTGGTGTAGGCGGAATTGAATCCATTTACTCGACTTCCGAAGAGGGTGAATCCCGGGTGAACGTAGTTTTTTACGAAGTTCGAGATCTAACTTTGAAAGCCGTAGAATTAAAATCGAAGATCGATTTAATCCGCGACACGTTTCCAAGAGAAGTGGAAGAACCTGCAGTCATACGTTATGATCCGAGCGACCGCCCTATCTTTATAGTTAAATTGGAATCCGCGAATTATTCCTTAAAGGATCTAAGGGAAATTGCGGAAAATAAGATAAAAAAACGTTTAGAGAGAGTGGATGGAGTCAGTGAGATTCGTGTCGGCGGAGGTCGATATCGAGAAATCACTGTAGAAGTAAATCGTGATATTCTTAATCATTTGGGGATACCCCTCTCCGAGGTCATGGAAAGGATTAGAACTGCGAATGTGGATCTTCCGGCAGGTCGGATTCAATCCGGAGAGGATTGGATTAATGTTCGAGTTTTAGGGAAATTCTCCGCAATGAAAATTATGGAGGAGATCACGGTTCGCTCTCCCAAACAAGACAAACTGATTAAATTGAAGGATATTGCGATCGTAATTGACGGTCACAGAGATAGGGACGATATCTCAAGGGAGAACGGAAACGAGAACGTTACGATCTATGTGCAAAAAGCCGGAGAAGCCAATACGTTATTAGTCTGCGAAGGACTTCGGGAAGAATTATCGCAGATCTCGTTTCCTCTGGTGAAAACGGAAGTAACCTATGATCAATCCGAATTCATTAAGATATCAATTGATAGAGTTTCCAGCTCCGCCGCGACCGGCGGATTGATTGCAATTATCGTAATGTTTTTATTTTTACGAAACTTTCGAGCGACGATGATCGTAGGAGTTTCGATTCCATTATCCATTGTAATTACTTTCGCGGTGATGTTTCTTACAAAAACAGGCATTAACGTAATGACGCTCGCTGGATTAGCGTTAGGTGCCGGTCTTTTAATAGATAATTCCGTGGTCGTACTCGATCGAATATTTTTCCTGAGACAACAAGCAGATGCAAAGAAAGACGCTATTTCAAAAAATAGATTGGATGATTTCGGAAACGCAAAAAAGAAGAAAGGGAAAAAGAAAACGCGTGAGAACCCGGATTTAGAAGAAACGCCAATTTCGAATGAGAGTACTTCATCAATTGTGGACAATTCCGTCCTCGGATTGTATAAAGAATTGGCGGCTTCAACACTTACCAACATTGCAGTTTTTTTTCCATTCTTTATCGGATCAAAGGAATTAAAGCAACTTTACGGAGGAATGTCTTATACAGTTAGTTTCTCCATTCTTATTTCTTTATGCGTTTCTTTATTTTTTTTACCTCAGCTTGCTAAAATATTTCTTTCCAATCCGGAAAACTTCAAGCCGTTTCAAATTGATATCAACGCGATCCTCAAAATCCCGTTCATCGGCGATTGGCTTTCCCCTTTAGTTAATTTGATAGCACGAATCGGTAAATTATATTCTCGTTATGTTTCCAGCATCCTTAGTTTACAAAAATTGCGAACGTTTTATCTTTTTTCTCTAAAGCGATTATTACGAAAACCGCAACTCGTATATCTTTCGCTTGTTACTTTAATCGTCGTTGGAGGAGGGATTTCCCCATTTTTAAAACAAGAATACGTGGATCCGGTTGATGCGGGAGAAATTCGTGCAAGCGTCGAATTGGAAACGGGAACTCACTTGGAAGCCACGAGTGAGCGTGTTAAACGAATTGAGGAATTGATAAAAAAAGTTTCGGATGTGGATAAGATCAATTCTAAAATCGAAAAATGGCACGCGGATCTTTACATTAAGTTGAAACCACCGGACAAGAGATCGAAAAACTCGGACGAATTGATTGCGGAATTCAAAGATTTAACCGAACCTCTTAAAGATGTTTTTGTTTATTACGTTGAAAATGGATCGATGGATAGCGGAAGAGAATTGGATATCGAGTTCATAGGAGACGATCCGATCAAACTAAAGGAGATCGCAAAGGAAGCGGCGCAAAAAATAAAATCGATTTCCGGAATACAAGAGACGGTTTTACGATTTCGAGAAGGAAAGCAGGAGTTTCGTTTGAACGTTTTTCAGGACAAAATGGCTTTAACCGGACTGAATTCGCAAGAGGTGGGAAACTATGTTCGAACTGCAATCCAAGGATCTATCCCGACCAAGTTTATAGAAGAGTCCAAAGAAATAGATATTCGAGTCCGATTCAGAGAGGCAGATCGATTCGATTTGAATCAGGTTGCGTCCTATAAAATACCCGGCGCGAAAAATTCAATTTCCATTTCCGAACTATCAAATCCGGAAGAAAAGGAAGGAGAAACAAAAATTTATAGAAAGAACAAACGAAGAATGGTTACGATCACAGCAAAATTAGGAAGTCTTGATTTAGGGTCTGCAGTCAATCGTATCGGTGAAGTTCTAAAAGAAATACCGATGCCGGATAATTATTATTTCGAGTTCGGTAGCTCCTATAAAAAGTTAGAAAAGAATAAGAAAGAAATGGGATTTATGATCTTTCTAGCTATATTCTTAATTTATTGTATTCTCGCTTCTCTTTTTGAATCTCTTAGAATTCCCTGGATCCTCTTGGTTTCCGTTCCATTGGGAGTATTCGCCGATTTAATCCTACTTTTTGTTTTTCGAATGTCTTTGAATATTTCCGTGTATATCGGTTTTATTTTGTTGGCTGGAATTGCGATCAACAACTCGATTATGCTTGTTGATCAGACGATCCATATCTTTTCACACAGTAATGGGCAGAATCGCAATTTCGCTTTAATAAGAGCGACTTTAAAATCCGCCTCAGAAAGATTGAGACCAATCTTGATGACCACTTTGACTACTGTAACCGCTTTGATTCCAACGATGTTAGATTTTGGCGAGGGGAGTCAGTTGTGGAGACCACTTGCGATAACCGTTTTCTCGGGACTTAGTATTTCGACCGTGTTAACGTTGTTATTTGTCCCAGTTCTTTTCTTTGGCTCCGAAAAAACAGGAAAGCAAGGAAAAGAAGGCATGTTTTCGTTTTTAAAGAGTAAGTTCGGCCGCAAACAGGAATTTAAGTCACTTCCTCTTGAAGAATGATTTACTTCTTAGATTCCGTCGTAGGAGCAGGTTGCTTCACAGGTTCTGGTGCTTTTTCTCCTTCTTTAAGGCCTGAAACGTTTCCGATCGCAACTAACTCGCCTTCCTTGACGTCTCCTGAAATTTGAGAATTCTCACCGCTCACACTTTCAATCTTGATCAACTTCTTAAATAAGAGATTGTTTTTAGAAACGAAAATATAACCTTCATTCTTTTCCTTAGCCGGAAGAATACTTTTTGCCGGAATAAAAAAAGCAGGCTCCGGGTTGAGATCTTTGATTTCCGCTCTTGCAAACATTCCCGGTCTTAAGAGAGCATTCTCATTTTTATAAATGACTTTGACTTCGGCTGTTCTACTCTGAGGGTCGACTATCGGACTAATGATCAAAATTTTACCGGTTAACTTTGTTTTTGGCAAAGCATCTACTGAGAACTCTACTTCTTGGTCCGGTTTAATTCTGTTTAAATCCGATTCGTTTACAGAAAATTTTAATAAGAATTCGGAATCATCGACTACAACGAAAATCGCCTGACCTTCTTTTACGGCTTCTCCGGCGAAAATGGATCTTACCGCAACGATCCCCTTTAAAGGGGAAACGATTGTTGATTCTTTAATCAAAAGGTTTGTAGAATCGATGCTAGCCTGTATACTTTTCAAATTTGCAATTGCGATTTCTAATTCGGATTTTTCAACGATTGTGTTCAGGTCTACCAGTGCTTCGTGTAACTTGATCTTATCTGTTGGAACCTTAAAGCCTGCTCTTTTCAGATCTTCCGGGCGATAACCAACCTGAAGTGTATCTAGATTTTTTTGAGCTTTGAAATAATTCGTTTGAGCGGAAACGATCCCTGTTTCAATCCCTTTGAGTTCGGTTTCGGAGACTGCGCCGATTTTGAAAAGTTCCTTTTTGTTTTCATACGTTCTACTGAGATTATCGTATGTTGCCTTTGAATCTTTGAGATCAGCCTTTGCCTTCTCGATGTTGGCAAGTTCCCTTTCTACCCTTTGTTTAGATTGAATATACTTCGCTCTTGTTAGATCTATTTGTTTATTCTGAACTTCCAGAGAAGCCTTGTCTTTTTTAAGCTGTATTTCTAAGTTGAGCGTTTCCACCTTTGCCAGTGGTTGTCCTTTGGTGACTCGATTACCTTCTTCTTTATATACCTTTTCGATTCTTCCTAAAACCTTAGAAGTAATCTCCGCTTTATGATAATGTGAAACGCTACCCAATACGCTTATAACGGATTGTTTTTTTGTTAAGGCTAATGGAACCATTTCGAAAGGCGGTTTGTTGTCGTTTTTATTCTCGTCTTTTTTTTTCTTCCCGCACGATATCGTCATCGCCACGATTAATAGAATAATTCCGAATATTAATTTACGTTGATTCATTTAATTTTTCCCAGTTTTGATTAATTCGAGAGAATCGAGACTCGCCCCGACTGCCATTTCCAATTGAGAGACTGCCGTTAAATATTGAACTCTCGAGGAAATCATTGTATTGATAGCTTCTAAATAAAATATTTCAGTTTCGGCAAGATCGGTTCTACGCGCGTCTCCTAAACTCACTTGTTTCTCTTTAATAAGGAGACGTTTTTCGAAAACTTTGGCGTTCTCGTCAGCAAGCTTTAGAGATTCCCAAGAAAGTTTATAATTCTGTAATGCTTTAGCGACTTCAATCCGAATGATATCGTCCAATTGTCTTCTTGTAATCTGAGCTTGTTCGGCCGCGATACCAGTCTGCGCGATCTTTCTTTTGTATTGCATGTTGTCCATAATCCCGACGGTTGTCGTAGAAGTTAAGGAGCGATTCGTATCCTCGTTTCTAGAAATATAATTCGAAGTATCTTGAATCGAATTCGGTCCGAGTGCCATGCTGAATTTAAAATTGAATCCGAATTCTCTTTGTTTGGGATCGTATCTGTCTCCGGAAGAGGCATAGAATCCGCCCACGGAAACCGTCGGGATATAAAAAGATTTAGCGATTTCGTATTCCGACGTGGTCTGAATTTCGGCGGCTTTTGTTCGTGCGAATTCGATTCTGGATTGAAACGCCAAACCTACTAAATTATCCAAGGAAAGTTCCTTGTAGGCAAATTTGATTCCATTCAGAATATCCGCGCTGAGGCTTATTTTTGTGGCGCTCGGAAGTCGCAGTAGAATTTTAAATTCTTCCACCCCGGACTGATATGCAGTTTCTGTTCTTTTATTTTGGAGCGTGATTTCGTTTAATCTATTTTCGATTTGTAAAAGTTGAACCTCAGTTGTTTCCCCTAATTTTAATTCTCGTTGCGAAAAACGAAGCTGATCTTTTTGCCGTTGAATGGATTTAGCTTGTATTTCAAGTTGAGCTTTGTTGCTGAGAAGTCCGTAATAGGCGTTTCGCACCTTGAGTTTGAGATTGTTAATCGAAATAAGAAAATCGTATTTTGATAGGTTGAGATCGTTAAGTGCGGCTTGTAGAGCCAACGATCTCCTTCCTCCGTCAAAAATGACCTGATCAACGTTGAGCGCAATTCTTTGTGATCTACTATCCGATTCGTTTTCGACTACGTTTGCGTTTCTAAACCAAGATACGGATGCGGTAGGGAAATACGCTCTCCAACTTTCCTTAACGATCAAGTTCTTGATCATTTGTTGACTTCCAAGTAGGCGAACATCGGGACTATTTTCAACGGCGATGTCCTCCGATTTACGAAGGTCTAAAACTATATTATCCGTCTCCAAACCAATCAGACGCTTACTCGGAGAAATTAAGAGTAACGATGAAGCGATGAAGGTGGTAGTAAAAATTTTAGGAATCTTTTTTTCTACGAATCTCATTTTGAAACCTTTGGTCGGACGGTTTCTGATGTTATTCCCAAAATTTCCAGTTAAAGGAATTGGAACGGGAATCTTTTACTAAGACGGAACGGATTCTTTCGGATGCCATCTCAGCAATGAGAGTGTTATTATCAAAAATTTCCATCGTAACGCCGGAATTCAATTTGATTTGAGCGACTAAGATGCCTGAAGAATTATAAAGTCTAAGAAAAATTCCCGTCGTTACACTTTCATCCAGGATGTTTCCGGTCCGTTTTTCATAGATATAGCCGTCGATATATACGCTACAGTTTGCAACGGAACAGGCCTTCTGAATACTTTCCCTCGATGGTTCCATTGGTTTTTCGCCGGATTCTCCTACTAGGCCAGTCTGACCGTTTCCTAAGTTTCCATATCCGAGAAGATTTGCATTCTGAGGTGCTCCTCCGGTAACCGGAGCCGTATTTTCCTGAGCATTTTGTTTTGGAGGATCCGGTTGAAGTTCTTGGATGGAAACGTCGAGACCTTCTTTTGTGAGAAAAAAACGGATTCCGTTCGTGAAGTTTTCAGCGGAGAATCCACCGAAATTTGCAGGTCGAGAACTGAATCGATTGATCGATACTTTTTTAATGGTGCCTAACTTCTCCGTTTGACTTCTTACGTCTTCCACGTTCGATAACCAATGGATTTTAGTTCTTTGTAATATCGCGCAGTTAAAAAAATGAAGTGTGGAAAAAGTAAGTAATATAAAAAGTTTCTTTGATGTCATTCGTAGAGTGCCGTTCTTCTTTGTGCTACTATGATCCATTTCGGATTAATTTTGGAATTTGATGCTATAAAATTTTCCATTTTACCGAATTATATGGTATTATTATATTAGAAGCGTTTCGATTGTATTTATATACCTGTATGAAATTTATTTTCAGTTCACAATTAGCCTTGGTTTTGATTTTGATGATTTCTTGCCAAATGAAGAACGACAAGGATGAAAATGAGGATTTATTTCGGAGGCTTGCAGTAGGTTCGAGTACCCCTTCTTCCACCAATAGGCAATCTCCGGACTCTCAGTATTACAGAATCGGAGGGAGTATTTCCGGTTTACCGTCCGGCGCCAATCTAACGTTAGCTGTCAATGGAACGGATCAGACGATTTTCAATACTGGAGGCCCGTTTTTGTTTCCGTTTCCATATCCCGACCGGACAAGTTTTGTAATCAGCGTTCTCTCTTCTCCACCGGGATATACTTGCACAGTATCAGCTAACGCGAACGGTGCGATTCAAAGCGCAAATGCAACGAGCACGATTGTACTTTGCACTTCCCCTTGATTTTTTGAGGGAATTTTTCGCATTTTATCCATTTCAATTGAAAACTCAATCCTGTCTTTTGCCCTTCGGAATGCCCGCAGTCTCCTAATTCCTATTCCAGTTAATAAATTATGTCTCTTTAGGTTTTTTCTGTTTTCCCTCCCGAAAACGCGTCAAATTGCACGAATTTGCCTTTCTTACGGAAAAAAACTTGTCAAAGAAGAATTGGACCGCCAATTTAGCCGGAACTGCGTACTCTTTCGGGAGTTGTGCATCATTTTAACGAAAGGGTTTGAATCTGAGTCTTTTGAGATCTAAAACGAAGCGTATAAGAATGGTTAGGATTTCTTTTTTTAGGAATTCTTTCTCTGCGCTTGTTCTTTTTTTCACAGTGATCTTAGGGACCACTTTTCCGATCTCCTCTTTCTTCGAAAGATCGGAGTCTCAAATTTCTCACCAAAGAGCTCTTAACGCTTCATTGGAACTTTCTCATTGGGAAATCAAAGAGGATTTGAATCTGAATCAACCTTTAGAAACTAAAACTTCCTCTTTCGAAATTCCTCCCTATTTGACTTCTCAAGCTTCTCAGAGTGGTCTACCGAGTGATCAGATCTTTGAAAGTTACTGGGAAGATAAGGTTGTTCTATTGGTCCGCTTGGGAATCGTGGATGGCAGAATATTCCATTTTTCGCATATACCATTTTTTAGAATTTTCCAGGATAGAACTTTAGGGGATACCTCCGTTAGTTTCTTACTCTTTTGGGGAACTGTTCGTGAAAGAACTTTAGAACGTCTTTTTTTAAACAATTATAAAACACAAAACGTTTTCGGATCCTTAATATCAAAACTTTCTCAAGGTTTTGCATTCGAGAATTCGGAACGTGCAGAAAAAAGAAAAATCACACGCTATTTTGCCCGGTTAACGCACAGCGATCCGGAAAACAAAAGGAATCAAAATATCCTATGACAAATTCACTTTCTAACCTTCTCCATTTCATTTCTTCTACCCAAATTCTTTTTTCAAAACAAGCTTCCGTTTATTACAAACGAGTTCAACAAACATGGTCGATTCCGAGGTATAGACGTAAGTTCTTAAAGAGTTTACGATCTTTCTCGTTAACACTTCTCAAATCGTTCCTACTATTATTCTTAATCTTGGATCTTTCCGTGGCTCCCCTTTTGGCTCAACCGACTCTTTTTCGAGATCTTTGGAGAAATGGATCTGACGGTAAATTAGAACGTCAATATCAAAATGCAGAAAAGGCCCAAAGTGAAACGGAATGGGATCAGTCGTTAAAGAAAGGGAAGGATCTTTTACGTGCCGACTGGGAAGCTCGCGCAGACGAAGAGATTGATAGAGAGCTCGTAAAAAATGGTACCACGCAGGACGCAACAGCGAAGGCGGATTTAGAAAGAGAAAAACAGCTCAATCTTCAGCAATGGGAAAGTGACGTTCAAAATGAAATCGACTCTCGCAAAGGTGAATGGAAGGCGAGAATCGCAAGTTCAAGTTTAACGGATCTTCTTACGAACTTTGATCGCGAGACTCTACGTCAAGCGGTCATAGGGGCTGAGAATTTCTCTAAAACGGGGACGAATGCTACGGAAAAAGTCCAACTCTTTGATCAAGCGATGGGAGGAGTTCTCGGAACTTTCAGAGCTCAGTGGGAAGATCAGTTGGATACTCGTTTAGGAGGACTCGCGTCGAGTGTAACTTTCGGAAATGCAGTAGAGCTTAATTCGTTTATTAATTCCCTCAATGAAGTTAAGAAATATTTCTTATCGGAATATTATTATGAAGAATCTTCTATCGTAGCAAGTTATCGCGCCGGGTTCGTCTCGCGTGAAAATCAAAACGATGACTTGGATTCGCAGATCGCACAAGAAACGGATCCGTCTCAGTTGGCACTTTTGTTGATTAATCGAGCAAAGAAGAATATCGATCAAAATTTTGCGGGAATCGTTCCTCAAAACGGGACCGTAGTTAATCAACCGAACTTAACTGTTTCGGATGCCGACAAGTTTCAGACCGACGCCCTCAAAGCCTTGGAAGACGGCCAAAAACAGTGGCAGTCCGCGATCGACGATCTTCTTCTTGGAAAACTTCGATTCGATAGAGAATCGGAACAACAACGTAAAAACGGTGAAGCCGATTGGACGGATGCATATGGCCAACTCTTAAAGGCGAGAGAAGATTGGAACACGATAATCAAAGGACAGATCCAAAAGGGACTTCAGGCGTGGGACACTTCTGAAAATAACTTACAGCAGAATAAACAGGCGGCCCTTGCCGAGTTGGATAGAACTCTTGCAACCGGAAAAGAACAATGGCAGGCGCATGTCCGCGGGGTCGAAAGTGTAGTTTTAGGCGGAGCAGATACACTTACGACGATCGAAACGAACAAACAATTTTTTAAGGAAGCCTTGGATCGCGCTACGAAGCCGAATAGCGGATACAATAGTACGATTATCGCGGAATATCAAACACAACTAACGTATTGGACTGGTTTGGAAGGACGAGTCCGGACCTTAGTCGCAAATGCACAAAATTCGATACATGATACAGACATTCGCGGAAACGCGGTAGGACAAGGGCTTCTTGTAAACGCCGGCGGAAGCGATAACTATATTTACACTTCTGCGGAATTAGAATTAAGAATCGCGCAGGCGGAGTTAAAAGTATTACAGGATCAACGTGATCGCGCGCAAGGCGTTTATGACTACGCCGTTCAAAACGTCGCACAGAAAACTCAAGATCAGTTGGCCGCCGATCTGCAGACTTTAAAAACTCAGTTTCAATCCAAAGAACAAACGTATTTGAATCTTTTGAAAGAATTAAACGGCGGGGGATCCGGAACGAGTTATTCCACACCTGGATTGGATTCCAATTCCACTGCATCTGCGGCTGTTGATGGCGCTGTGGCTGGAGCGAATTTGCTCACCGATTTAGAAGCGGCGAACAAGTTGCTGGAAGAAAAACGAAAGGCATTAGAAACCGCAAGAGCCGATATGCAAAACTCTCAGGCTTCGTATGAGAGTGTGATCAAGATGCAGGTTTTGATCAACAACCCACAATTACTCGGTCAGATCGGAGAGCTGAGTTCGGACGGTGCGAAAGCGGATAATACAGGACTCAGATATGATATTCTAAAAGCAAATCAAGCTCTGGAAGAAAAGAGGGAAGTCCTAAGGCAACAAGAACAGAAAATGTATGAGCTGACGTATGAAAAGGAAAATGCTCTTCGTACTCAATCATTCTACAATCAGACCTTACAACAGGTCTTAGCCTTTGAAAACGTTAAAGACAATAAAGCAAGATTGGAAGGTATTCTCGGGGGAAGCGGAAGTTTGAGCGATAAGATCGATTCTCTCATGTCCGGAGACAATCTAGTTGTACTCTATGGGAACGACCTTGCATTACAAATTCGTAATAATCTAACACAATTAAAAACCCAGTTAGTGGATTTGGATACTCCGGTATTAAATTCGGCGACAAATTTCGATTCTCAGGCTAATGCGATAAAAGACGCGGCTACCCAGTTTCCGGTCGTGGACTATTCTCAAAAGAAACAGGACTTAGTGAACTATATTAATCAGTTGAAGTCCGCTCGTAATAATTTAGCGAACATCAACAATCTTGATACGAGTTACCTTCAGATCGGACGTTTGGATCAAGGTATCGACTATTTGGATTCTCTCTTAACCAATTGGGATGAAGTAGAACAAGGGATGACCGAAGGATTGGATAATATTCGTACGAATTCTTCGGATTACCTTGCATATGCGACAGCCAATGCAGGAATCAAAGGGACTCTCGCGTATTCGGATCGCATGTTGCAGTTTAGCGGTGAGCTACAAGGCGGAGTCGCAGGGATCGGACAGTTTCAGAGTTATCTAAACGAAATAGGTCAGACGAAACAATATTTAGATACGGTATTATTGGATACGGTTCAAAGGGGGGGAGTGTTAGTTGAGACTTCTCTCACTGGTGGTGACCGTACGCTTGCGCAACAATTCTTTAATAATATAAAGAGTGGATCACTACAAAGTAGTCAAAACTTTCAAACTTCATTTACAGGTTTGAGTCAATCTTTCAACGGATTGAGCGCAACATTGGGAAGTTTTGGAGAATCTCTAACCGGATTTAGATCCAGTTTGGAACAAAGAAACGGAAAGGTAAGCACGGTTTCTGGAGCCTTGTTGACTTTATACGAATCACTGGATTCGGATTATCAAAATCGCAAAGCCCAGCTTCAATTTTTATTGGATCAGAATGGCAATGATACGACTTTAAATCAGATTTCAAAGAGCTTGGAAAATACTCGGAATTTGGAAGGCGCCAAAATCAACGAGAAGGCCATGGAAAAGCTTATCGGATACTTAAAAGATCTGCCCGAGTCAGAGCGAAATATCAACAGCATTTACCTTAAAGTCCTGAAGGATTCGGACGCGAGACTCGCCGACTTGAAATTAGGTCCGAATGAATTGGAGGACAGAAAGGCTACGGAGCTGGTTCTTAATTTTATAAAAAACCAAAGTAGTGCACTGTCCAGAAGTCTCAGTTCGCCTGACTATAACGATTTTATCACTAGCCTGGAAACCCAACTTACGAATGCATCGGACACGAGAGCCTTTTACGAAGGCGGGGGAAGTCTGACCGACGCTGAAAGAAACGATATTCGTGCGAATGGAACTGCGGCGGAACGGAGAACTTTGAATGAATACTATTCTTTTGGAAGCACTTTCTTTTTCGGTCAGGGCGCCGTTTCTAAAGTAGCATCCTTGGATTCGACTGTTCAGGGTTTCGGCTCTTTCGCGAATTCCGTTAGAACAGGACAGGTTCTTTCCGCACTGAGAGACGATTACTTTAAAGCGCAAGAGAACAAGACGACCGGTTTATTAAAAGAACTTCAAACTTTAGTTCCCGGTTTTAGCAATCTGACCGCTTCGCAACTCTATCAGGATTCTTTCGAACTTGGAAATAGTACGGATCACGATACGGCAGAGGAAACGAGAAGAAAGAATTTGTTGGACGAGCTTTTAAGCGGTTTGAATACGAATGAATCGCTTCTGACAACGTTGTCGGACATTAATCTATTGAGTACATATTACGGAAATTCCACCGCCGTTCAAGTATATGGACAGGCTTTGAATTTAAACTCCGAGTTAGAACAGAAGAAATCGGATTATAATTCCATTTTGGCAAATATAACGCCAAACTTGGATTCGGCGGTTTATCCTGCCGAGGATTTGCTGAACTTTTTGTCGCCTTCATTGAATGCGTATTACACCAATCAGCTGACTTCGTATTCTAATCTTTATTCTATGAAGGATTTTGAATATCCTGCTTCGACTAAACCTTTTAACTCCATTGATTTTAGCGGGATTGAACCTTATATTTCAAGCGTTCAATCCAATCTTGCTCTTTGGGACTCGAAACGGAATTCTCTCCAATCCACAGTTGACGTTTATTCTAATTTGAAGAACGAATTGAGCGCCCTTACTCCGGGAAGCCCCGAATATAATGCAAAACTATCGGAAGTTACAAACGCGTTGTCCGTTTTGAATGCTTCTTTTCAGGAATTAAAAGGTTATTTCTCTATTCTTTCGGCCGATTCCATTCAGTTGAACGTCCAGTCTCAATCGATTTTGTCGAACATGAAAACGAGCGCCGGAGTTCCAAACGATAAGGTTGTTACCAATCTCGCCACTTTTGGTACTTTACCTCCGGATATTTTAGCGGCTCTTTCCGCCGATCCGAGTTCCGTTTATTTTGATATGTCCTCATTGCCCGGAGATACGGTTTCACAAGTAATCCAATGGGAAGCGGCTCTTATGCAAAACGGCGTAAACACGAACGATAAACAGGCTCAGTTTAACGCGGCTCTGAACGCCCGTAATTCTTCCGCAAGCCTATTTTTGAATCAACTCGCAAGTGCTAAATCGGATTTGGACGCAACGAATACTAAGATTACAAACTTTAAGAACGGGCTGGACGATCGGATTCAAGTATTCATGAATCAAGGAAGCCAAAATCAAATTTCAAGGGAAACACTCGCTACTACCGTCGAAGGTTTGAGAGCCTTTTTCTTAGAAAAACAGTACAAGGGAGAACAGGTCAATCCCGCAATTATCGAAGCACTTGAAAACGCAGGTGCGTTTACTGACGAAATCGAAAAACTGAATTTCTTTAAAAATATTCCTGCGGCAGATCGTACGGAAGCGAAGTTGAACGCGGCTCTTTCCGATGCAAAAGTTTATACTACTGCTTTGGGAGAAGCTGAAAAACTTTTCCAAGATCTTCGTGGAACACTAAACAGTGTTGAGCAAGGTGGAAAACCACTCTCCCTTTCTATCGAACAGATCAATGCTTCTCTCAAAAAATACGAAGACTTAAAAGCGAAGTTGGATGGAAAAGCATTTACTTTAGATCCGAAGATCGTTTCTGGAATGGAATCTTTAAAGGAATTCTCTTGGGAAAATCATAAGGAAACCTTAGTTCAGGCTTTTCTCACTCGAACCGGAGACAATTTTAGCGTTAATCAATTTTTAGCAGAAGTCAAAACGGGGAAATATGTACTTCCTGGAAACAATGGAACGACGGTTCAAAAAGACGCTAAATTTTTAGGTCAGGATCTTACGGCCTCTCAACTCGCGGAACTTACCGAGCAACTCCAATACTACGCCGATCAGACCATGATCCAAAACGTTAGTTTGTCTCAGAGCTTGGACGGTTTTCTTTCCACTCAAGACCCAGGTCTGAAAGCGGAATTGGAAAAGAAGGCGGTTTCCGTCGGCTATCAAAGAATTTTGGCTTCTCTCAACCAGGGAGTTTTTTCCGACGTGACCCAACTTCCGGCGAGTCTCGCTAGTTTCGCGGTCATTTCCAATTTCAACGCATTCTTAAAATCTAAACCGAATTGGAATCCTGCAAATTCTGCTGATCGTGATGCGGCAAGATCCGAATATCTGCTTCGGGTCGGCGGAGAACATGGAGAACCGGCGATTCTTTCCGATTTTCTTTCCAACTATGACACTCGAAATTCTTCTTATTATCTGCCCGATTTTCTAAAAGAAACCGAAGTGCTTCAGTCTTACTATTCAAGACAAGCGACCGACAATTTACAGCCGGATGATCTCGCTTCTCTCACCACTTGGTTGCAGGAAAAAAAATACGAACCGAATCTTGTGCAGGCTTTGAACAAGGCTGTTCGTATGGATAGTCTCCTGTCCGGTTATCTCGGAGAAGACGAAACGGAGTATTTGAACTATGCCGGGTCTAAGCTTGTCGGCGGTTTAAGTGATGCCGAGAAAGAAGGCTTTTTTCTCAATCAAGCCGGGGCTTATAGTCCTTTTCAGAATTTGAATCCTTCCTCCGAGTTGCAGACGAATCAATTCTTACGTGATTTTCAGTTCAAGACCGGATTTAAGGAATTGGCGGATACGATTGATTCCGACGGTTTACGTTTAGCAAAAGCGAAAGATCAGGCCAAAAGGGACGAGAATATAACAAAATTCTCATATGATTTGGTCAAAGGAAATATCATCGTAGAGTCTTATTTGAGTTATTTGAATATCGGTCCGAATGGAAGACTTGAACCCGATCAAGATACACAAATAACGAATCGTCTTCGAGAGCTTGAATTTCAAGCAGAACAGAGACTCGGTTCTTTTATGAATCTTGTGGAAGGATATAAAAGTTTCGCCTTTGATCCCGATAAGGAAGATCAAAACCCTTCGATTCGGAGAGCGCTCGAAGATTTTGCAGGCTCCGGTTATTCCGTGAGAGACGATGTTTATGCTAAGGACGGAAGCGGTAATTATACATTTATGCCGGGGATCAATAATCTCAAAGGGATTATCGACAACTACGTGGACAATAACCTTCCGGGACGTTCCGCAAACGAGGATCCTTACTCTGAAGTTGGAAGCGCTAAAGGTTCGATGACTAGTTCGGCGAACTCGATCATAGAAGCCGGAAAAAGCATCGGTATTATCACAAATATCAACAATACTCTTCAGGGTTTAGTCGGGGACGATCTGACGAACAAACTCGCGCTCCAGTTGAAAACGGTAAAAGACAACTATTTGAACGCGGAAAACATCTTTGAAGACGCTCAAAATAAACTGAATCTTCAGCAGACAAACGTTAGTAACGCACAGGCTTTATATACTGCGAAGCAGTCCCAGGTGACCGCGGCGTATACTGACTTTGAAACTACTCAGAAAGACCTTTCCAATTTGAGTGCGGTGTACGACTACGCGGTTCTTGCTAATTATTCGCAACATCAAAACGATCCGAATTCTACCGCGACGGAAATCGCAAAACCGACAGATCTCGCAAAACAAAGATTAGACGCCGCGAACGCAAACGTAAACGCAAAACTCAAAGAGATCCAGGATCTTCAGGATCGAATCAGTAAACAAACTACATTAGCTTCTTTGCAAGCGGATCCGAGCGTCGCCGAGAACAAACAACAAACGCAAGAATGGGCGGAAAGGGCGCTTCGATTCAGTAAGGCGGAAACCATCATCAAAGACCGTATGCAGGATTTGAAGAGTCAGATTGCCGCAAAACGAAGTCAGTTGCAGGGAAACCTCAATGATTTATTGGTTCCAGCCACTGGACGTTTTAATGAGAATGGTTTAGATGGTTTGATTGATCCGAATTTGTCTGGTTATAAAAATCTGGAAACTAAGCTCCGAGGAGAATATTCCATTATGGAAGGCGTTCTTGGGGGAAAAGTTGGTTTCTGGGATTTTGTAAACGGAGGACGGGGTGATACGAATCCTCCTCGCTATGGCGGAGGACTTGCTATTGAACATCCTCAATATAATATACTTGGCTACATACGAAGTCTAAACGGTGGATCTACAGCGATTCCGAATACGTTGCGGCAAGCCCAGGATGGCTTTGATGGAATGTGGGCTTGGAACCCTGGAGCTTGGGGTGAAATTTCCGCTGGGTTGCGACTGCAGAGTCCAAACTATTCCGACTATGATAACGCGATGTGGAATAAGTTTAACAATGATCAGTGGGCGCAAGCTGTTACCATCGCGCTCATGGGTTGGGGAGGACTTCAAGTAGGACTCGCCGCCATTGCCCGTGCGAGCGCCTGGGCGACCGCCGCTACAAATTTGAATTCTTCTATAAATTCTGCTACGGCCGCAACAAACGAACTCAAAACCTTACAAGCCAAACTCAATTATTATACCGACATTTCGACCGGTGATCAGTTAAAGAATGTGCTTCTCGGAACGGGTCCAATCGATTCTTTGAACACCGGATTGACTGCGTCGGATTTGGATTATCTCGTTGGGTCCGGAGGGAAGCTTACTTCCGACAGTTTGAAATGGAGTACTGGAAGCGGTCAGGATCTTAATCTCGATCGTTTGGCAGGAAAGGATGGAAACACCGTCGTTCAAGAAAGTTACGTTCACGACGCTTACGGTTTGATAGTTCGTCAGGGTCAAACCGTACCGGGAGGAACGAGCGCGTCTTCTTCCACCTACAATGAAGATGGAATCCTTGTCACGTTTATGACGAGCGCGGACCAGATGTCTTCCGCCCTTGCAGTATTAGCGAAATCACAATATCAGATCGAGAAAAGAGAATACTACGCGGCTCAGGAAGCCTATGTAGGACCCGGTGGTCAGAAAGCGGATCAGAAGATGATTCTGGACGACAGAGAAGGTTTCTACGCAAATCTCATCCAAACCCTTAGTCAGAACACCGGCAAAAACATCGAGTATGAGATGTATAAAACCGTCGTGAGCGATTACATGGGCGAAGGACAAATTGTAGATCAGCTTTATCAGTTAAACGCGGATCAACAAAAAGAAACACAGCTCAAAGTCTGGGAAAACAAAGAAAAAGAATTTTATAATAAAAAGCAAGAATGGGTATCGAACATCGAGTTTTTGCAGAATACCGGCAACACACGTTTCAACGATATGTTGAGCACGATGACGCAGAACTGGGATTCTTGGAGAAGCGAGTTTAACGAAAAACAAAAAAAAGCGGAACAGGCTCATATCGATAACCTCGCAAAAACTCTCAAAGCGAAAGCGGATTGGGAGAAGGATGCGCTTTCTAACTTAAAAACGCAAGGCAATGGCTTTGAAATCCGCGGCGCGTATGATCAGATTCAGGGTATATTAGACTCTATGACGGCTAGTATGCCGACAGAAGTTGGAGCAACGGTAAACGCGAATACGATTCTAAACCAAGTGTTGCAGAATCGTCCTGCCGAATTGGATGCGGCCCTTGTACAACGAGGTGCGTATGCGGACGTTCAGTTTTTTGTGGATCAACTTCAAAAGACGAAGATTGACGATTCAACGATCAAGAATTTCCAAGACTTACGAAAGGAAATGGATGAATCCTCGAAGAAAGTCGTAGTTCTTCAGACGTTAGACAGCTTGTGGAGCTTGCCTGTTAGTTTTGAGGAAACAATTAAGGCCGCAAATGAGGGACTGAGTAAACAACTTACAACTCAATTGGCGAATGATGAGTTTATTCCTGCCGGGGGCGGATATGTCCGCAATGTTACGGGACCGACAGGTGATACTGAAACCCAAATTCTCCCGGGTTACAATCCTTTCCTCTATGTTAAGCCTGGGAATCTCCCGACAGTTTTAGACGGTAACAAACGGGCTTGGGATCTTACTAATTACAATGCCCTCGTAGGAGCTGGAGCTCCAACAACAATTGAACTTCAATTGATGGTGAAGCTTGCACGGGAACAGATGACTCAGGATTTCAAAAAGACCTACGATCCTGAAAATACATTCAACCGAGAAACTGCGGCGATCGCCTTTGATCCAATGGCCGCGGCAAAAGTATTCCAAGCGGGTCAGTCAGCACTTCAAAGACTCTTTACCGATCCTCAGACCGCGTTAGAATTCGCGGCCGCCGACGACGAAAAGAAAGCTTCGATGAAACAATCGGCTTTGGACTCCGGTTACTTGGTCGGTCCGACCGAATTAGGCACTTTTGGGGATCATCACTTTGTCCAATTCTATGGAATTTTAAAACTCAAGGAAAAATATAACGAGACGAAGCAACAAGGGGAAGCCTTCAAAAAGGATGCGTTGACTCAAGGAGCTGGAGCGGTTTTTGGCCCTTCCGCGGCCGCGTTTGTATTTAAGAATAAAGATATTATCAATACGGGTATTGCCATCGCGGCGATGGTAGTTGCCGGTCCAGCGGGTGCCATTGCGTATGCGGCCTTGCAGGCGGCGAATGCATACTCTTCAACCGGTAACATCGGATCTGCAGTAGCGGCTTCCGTAGGCGGAGCGATTACCGGTTATACAGGCGGGGCGATTAATATCAATACGAGCTGGGATCCAGATAATGGATTTGGAGTGAGTGCGGGCGCTTTTGGTCAGTCGATCGGTTACTCTCAATCCGGCGGGTTCTCAGCAAGTCTTGGAGTCAGCCTTAAAGAAAGTGGAAATGTAATGAAAGCTGTTGGGGCAGCGGTTGCGGCTTGGAAACCTGGAATCGGTCAGAGTATCATCAAAGCGGGTGATGCCGTCGACAAGGTCGTAGGGGAATGTGAGCTGTGTTCCAAATTCAGTGCGGGCGTTAGTTATTCGGAACAAGGTGGTTTTGGCGCCGCAATCGGCTACAAGAACGATTTTGGAGTCACCCTTGGTATGAGCTATACCAAAGATGGTGGAGTGAGTGCGGCCGCGGGAATTTCTTCTAAGAGCGGTTACGAACTTGGTGTAAGCTATTCGAAATCGGAAGGTTACGGAGCTTACGCGGCTAAAAATACAAGTAAAGATGGCGTTTTAACAAGTCAAACTTCCCTTACTTACAACGAGAGAGATGGTTATGGAGCAAAATTTAAGGATTACGGCCCCGGCGCTAATTCCGCGAACACCTTTAGCGTAACACAAAAAGGTGGAGTGAGTTTAGAATATGACACTGAATCCTCGCTTGAGATGATGAAAGGCAAAGGTTTTGGTCTGAGTGCAAATTTCGGCTGGAACGGAACTACCGATCTGAGTCTTCAAATGGGGAACAGCATCGTGAGCTACAATAGCTATAACGGTTTTTCTCA